>JBEKSB010000024.1:0-28532 GCA_049517455.1 Xanthobacteraceae bacterium | reverse complement strand
GGCGACGCCGCCGCCGGCAGCAACAAGCTTGAAAAAGTGTCGCAGCTCGCCGGTCATCGCGTCGGCATCGTGACGGGGAACGTGGCGACAACCGATTTGTTGGATGTCGTGTTCAAACATTACGGCATCCCGCTCGACAAAGTGCAAGTTTCCCAGATTGATCCGAAGAACATTGCCGACGCCGTCAAAGCCAAGCAGGTCGACGTCCTCTTCGTCGCCGGCGCCGCAACCGGTCAGGCCATCAACGACGCGGTCACGGCAGCTTCGCAAGACGGCCAAGCGCCGAGTTTGATCGCGATCGATCAGGCGGAAGGCATCGCCAAGCGCAATCCCGCTTTCGCTTCGGTCGATATCGACGCCGGCACTTTCGGCGGCAATCCGCCGAGCCCGGCGGACGACCTCAAGAGCCTCAGCTTCGCCGAATATCTGGTCGCGCGAAAATCCTTCAGCCACGAAGCCGTCGCCGCGCTGGCGAAACTGATCTTTACGTCGCGGCTGGCGCTGGCGGCCGCGATGCCGGGCGAAATCAAGATCGCGGCGCCGTCAACCGACAAAGACGCCGGTGTCGTGGTGCATCCGGGCGCGCTCGCTTATCTGACCGACGATCAGAAATCCTTCTTCGACAAATACGGCGATGACATCTTCTACGGCCTGCTCATCTTTCCACTTTTTGGATCGGCGATCGCTGGCGTAGCAAGCTATTTTCGCAACAGCGGCCGCACCCGTCGGCTCCGCCTGCTGCAGCGCCTGCTCGATCTCGTGCGCAAGGCGCATGCCGCGCCGTCGCTGGAGGCGCTCGATCAGCTGCAGGTCGACGTCGACAATTTGGTGGTCGCGATCATCCACCAG
The DNA here is from genome assembly GCA_049517455.1 of Xanthobacteraceae bacterium. Taxonomy (GTDB): domain Bacteria; phylum Pseudomonadota; class Alphaproteobacteria; order Rhizobiales; family Xanthobacteraceae; genus BOG-931. Next base: position 27,683 of record JBEKSB010000024.1, on the reverse strand, counting down.
AGCGAGCATGAAGACTACGACCAGACGGTGCAGATGTCTTTCTCGCTTGCGCTCGACCAGGTACGCTTTACGATCGACAATCGCCGTGCCGTTCTTCTCAACCACGCTGACAGCGACGCCAAGCCCGGCGCGAAAACCGCTGCCGCCTAACCCAACTTCCTCAACTTCGCGAAAGCACGCGGCCTCTGCTCGGCGCTCACGGAGCGGCGCGACTGCGCGGAATAGAACGACGCGTTCTGTTCGCCGCGCAAAGCCTCGCGCGAGAAACGGATCATGTGGTGTCCGACGACACCCATGCTCAGCGCGCCATCGATCTGGCCGCGGCGAAGCGCCGGCAACACCGCCTTCCAGAACCAGCGGCGGTAATCCGCAAAAACGCCGATGCGCAGGGCGACGTTGAACGCCAATACCGATGCCAGGCGAAGGTTGCTCAGCGTGAGCTTGCCGCGGACCGGCCCGACGAGCCGGTTGGCGTAGGTCGCGTCGACCTGGTGGGCAAAGCGCTTGAACAGCCGCTCGGGCGCGTAGGCATAAGCGATACAGCGCCGCCACATCGCCACCACTTCGTCGTAGGGACGAAGGAAGCGTACATTGCTTTCAAGACCGGTGTCGTCGGCGACAACGCGGCCGTCGCGCTTGAGGCGATCCCACAACGGCGTCTTCGGCAGCGCCTGCAGCAGGTTGATGGTGAGGATCGGAACCTGGGACGCATCGATGAAGGCCTTGAGCCTGGCCTCGGTGTCGGCCGTATCGGTGTCGAGCCCGAGAATGATGCCGGACGTGACCTCGAGCCCGTAGCTGTTGAGCGTGCGTATAGCGTCCAGCATCGGCAGCGCGGCATTATGCTCCTTGCGCATGTGCACGAGGGCATCGGTCTCCGGAGTTTCGATGCCGACGAACACGGTGTGGAACTCCGCTTCGCGCATGAGCGCGAGAATGTCGGCCTGCTTGGCGAGATTGAGCGTGGCCTCGCAGGCAAACCGCAACGGATATCCGCGCCGCTTCTGCCATTCGATGAGATGCGGCAGCATCTCGCGCGCCGCCTTGCGATTGCCGATAAAATTATCGTCGACGAAATAGACGACGGACGGATAGCTGCCCTGAGCCAGCATGGCGTCGAGCTCGGCGGCGAGTTGCTCCGGCGTTTTAAGCCGCGGCTGCCGGCCGTAGAGCGCCGGGATATCGCAGAACTCGCAACGATACGGACAGCCGCTGGAAAACTGCAGCGAACCGAGCAAGTAGCGATCAAGCCTGATGAGATCATAGGCCGGCACTGGAAAGTCGGAGAGCGGTAGCCGCTCCACGGTTTCGAACCGCACCTGCGCCGGCGGCGGCGCGCAGCTATCATCGAGGCAGGCAACGAGCCGGTCGGTGCTGTCTCCGATCTCGCCGATGTGGAGATAGTCGAAATCCGGATACATTTCGGGCGCGCTCGAAACCGACGGACCACCGAGCACAGTCACCTTGCCGGCAGCTTTCGCGCGGCGGGCAATGTCATGAATCTGCGGCGCCTGAATGTGCATGCCGCTGACGAAAACGACGTCGGCCCAGGCAATATCGGCCGCGCTCGCCGGCCGGATGTTCTCGTCGACGAAGCGGACCGGCCATTGCTCGGGCATGTAAGCCGCAATAAGCAGCAAGCCCTGCGGTGGCATGAAGGCGCGGACGCGTCCGAAGAGGTGGTAAGCGTGCGAGAATGTTCCAAACGAGGGCGCATAGGCCGGAAATACGCAAAGAATCCGGCGGGTAGTGGAAGTGGACAGCGGGAAACGCAAAGGACCCCTCCCTAATCTGCCCCGCCACGATCCTCCCCCAAAGGAACTCAGCAGCGGCGTCTGACGTAACCAACTCTACCACACCCGTCGCCAACGGTTTGCATTGCGATCCGCCGGCGGCTGACTATATTCCGGCTAGCACGCGGGCCCCTTGGGGGCCCGCAACGATTTAAGACCGCCCCCATGAACCTGCGCAACATTGCCATCATTGCCCACGTCGACCACGGCAAAACCACGTTGGTCGACCGGCTGCTGCAACAATCCGGCTCGTTCCGCGAGAATCAGCGCGTGATCGAGCGCGCGATGGATTCCAACGACCTCGAGCGCGAGCGCGGTATCACCATCCTCGCCAAGGCGACCTCGCTGGTGTGGCACGACACCCGCATCAACATCGTCGATACGCCCGGCCACGCCGATTTCGGCGGCGAGGTCGAGCGCATCCTCAACATGGTGGACGGGGCCCTGGTATTGGTCGACGCCGCCGAAGGCCCGCTGCCGCAGACGAAATTCGTCGTCACGAAGGCGCTTAAGATGGGCCTCAAGCCGATCGTCGTCATCAACAAGGTCGATCGGTCTGATGCCCGTCCCACCGAAGTCGCCAACGAGGTGTTTGACCTGTTCGCCGCGCTCGACGCGACCGAAGAGCAGCTCGACTTCCCCATCCTCTACGGCTCCGCCAAGCAGGGCTGGATGGCAACTGACCCCGCCGGGCCCAAAGACCAGGGCATGGCGCCGTTATTCGATCTCGTCGTCCGCCATGTGGCGCCGCCCGTGGTCGAGGACGGTCCATTCCGCATGCTTGGAACGATCCTTGAGGCCAATCCCTATCTCGGCCGGATCGTCACGGGCCGCATTTTCTCGGGCTCGGTGAAGCCCAACCAACCGGTCAAAGTCCTCGACGCCGGCGGCGAACTGGTCGAGGTCGGCCGCGTCACCAAGGTCCTTGCCTTCCGCGGCCTGGAGCGGACACCGATCGATGAGGGCTTTGCCGGGGACATCATATCGATCGCCGGTTTGCCGGAGGCGTTCGTTTCGCACACGCTTTGTGCCCCCGAGGTCACCGAGCCGCTGCCGGCGCAGCCGATCGATCCGCCGACCCTCACCATGACTTTCCGCATCAACGATTCGCCGCTCGCCGGCACCGAGGGCGACAAGGTGCAAAGCCGGGTGATTCGCGAACGTCTGCTGCGCGAAGCGGAAGGAAACGTCGCGCTGCGGATTTCCGAGTCGACCGAGAAAGATTCCATGGAGGTTGCCGGCCGCGGTGAATTGCAGCTCGGCATCCTGATCGAAACCATGCGGCGCGAAGGTTTCGAGTTATCGGTATCGCGGCCGAAGGTCCTGTTTCGGCATGACGCTTCGGGCGAAATGCTCGAACCCATCGAGGAAGTCGTCGTCGACGTTGACGAGGAACACTCCGGCATCGTCGTGCAGAAACTCGCCGAGCGCAAAGGCGAGATGATCGAGATGCGTCCGTCCGGCGGCGGGCGCGTGCGGCTCGTGTTCTACGCGCCGACACGCGGGCTCATCGGCTATAACGGCGAACTGCTCACCGATACGCGCGGCACCGCGGTCATGAACCGCCTGTTCCACGCTTATGGCCCCCACCGCGGAGACATCATCGGGCGCCGCAATGGCGTGCTGATCTCAACCGATCAGGGGGAAGCCGTCGCCTACGCGATGTGGAACCTCGAAGATCGCGGTCCGATGATGATCGAGCCGGGCTGGAAGGTCTATCGCGGTATGATTGTCGGCGAGCACACGCGTGGCAACGACCTTGAGGTCAACTTGCTCAAGGGCAAGAAGCTGACCAACATCCGTACCCATTCCAAGGATGAGCAGATTCGGCTTACGCCGCCGATCCGCATGACGCTGGAGAAGGCGCTGGCCTATATCGAAGACGACGAACTGGTCGAAGTCACGCCGAAATCGATTCGCCTGCGCAAAAAGCTGCTCGATCCCGTCGATCGGAAGCGCAATGAGCGGCGCAAAGAAGCCGAGCGAGTGTGACATCATTGTGGGCCGGCCGAAGGCCGCGGCCCACAATGACCAAGTGTACGCCAGAACGAATCGCCAGCTATTGCAACTCTCAATAGCGGGCGAACCCGATTCAGTATCACGCAACCGTGTCGCTCTTGCAACAGCCCGTCAGATTATGATGACGGACGTATTTTTTCGTGCTCAGCGATGGTGCGCCGGGTCCCGTTTCGGTAATAATCCACACCGTTAACCGATCGTGAATCGTGGGACTTGAAGGTCGCTGAACCGCTTGCTTTGATTGCGCCATGAGCACAGTCCTCATCGAAATCCGTCGCGCCAAGCCGTACGATGCCGGTGCGGTTGCCGATGCGCACGATGAGGCTTGGCGGACCGCGTATCAGGGCATCATCCCCGGCACCGAACTTGAGCGGCTGATCAACCGCCGCGGCGCGGCATGGTGGGACAGCGCCATTCGCAAAGGCAGCCGCATCGCGCTCCTGCAGTTTGGCGACAAAGTCGCCGGCTACGCCAATTACGGACGCAATCGCGCGCGCAGCCTTCACTATGACGGCGAGATCTACGAACTCTACCTGCGGCCGGAATACCAGGGATTGGGCTTCGGCCGCCGGTTGTTCACTGCCGCGCGCCGCGACCTTGCGCAGAGCGGACTCAAATCCCTGATCGTGTGGGCGCTGTCGGAGAACGATACCGCCGTGGAGTTCTACCGCGCGCTCAGCGGCAAGACCGTCGCCCGCTCGTCCGAAAAGTTCGGCACGCGCGTGCTCGACAAGGTCGCTTTCGGCTGGCAGAGCTGAATCCAGACGACGATCGATAAACGACGCTGGCGCCGCTGCGCTCAGTCGTCCTCCGTCACCAAACGCTGTAGCGCCGCAATGATGGCGGTGGCCCGGCCTCTAACCTGAATTCTTTTCACCCGCGATGTCGCGCCGGCCGTGATCTTCACATCGCGCGGCGCGACACCGGTCGCGTCGGCGATGAGCCGGCAGAGCGCGATGTTGGCCTCGCCATCAGCGGGCGCGGCGCGCACCCGTGCTTTGACGACGGCGCGGCCATCCGCACGGCGCTCGGTCCCTTCGATTGCGTCGCGGCCGCCGCGCGGCGTAAGGCGCACGTCGATAACGACGCCGTCCGACGACGCCGTCCATGGCTCCGGCGCTGAGACACTCACACGGCGCTCAGTAGACGTTCGGCAGGATGTAGAGCGCGATGACGTAGCGAATGAAAATGATGATCAAAAATAGAATGACCGGAGAGATGTCGATGCCCCCGAGGTTCGGCAACATGTTGCGGATCGGCCGCAGCACCGGCTCGGTGATGCGGTAGAGAGTCTCGCCGATCATGGCGACAACCTGGTTCCGCGTGTTGACAACGTGGAACGCCACCAGCCAGGAGAAGATCGCCGCTGCGATCACGACCCAGATGTAAAGCTCGAGGGCAAGATCGATGACCAGAAAAAGGGCGCGCATGGATGGCTTTCGCTAATGATGACGGGCGAACCTAGCGATTTGCCTCGGCGCGAACAAGCGCAAGCGCGAGCCCGGAGGCGCTTACCGGCGCATCCTTGACAGCCTTGGCCCTCGGCCCTAAATGGCCCGAACTCGCCAAAAGCCGGCACTCTATCGGCCTGTTCGTGCCCGCGGCGGGGGCCGTAGCTCAGTTGGGAGAGCGCCGCAATCGCACTGCGGAGGTCAGGGGTTCAAATCCCCTCGGCTCCACCAGCCTTCGCTCGCTGCGCGCGCTTCGGCTCGGCAGGCCGCGCTGGGTGTGGATGCGCGGCGAACGAAGGCTGCCGCGCCCGAGTTGCGTAGCAGCGCAGGCGGGCTGGCGTTTCCGCGCAACGAGACGCATCATATTCGCGACCCAATGCGCTGATTCATTGCCGGTAGCAAGGAACCATCAGACATGCGACCGATCACCGTTGGACTGGCGTTTGCATTGCTCTGCCTCGGCGGCATCGCGGCCCCGGCTAGTGCCGCGACAGCGCCCTGCGGCGGCGATTTCGGCGAGTGGCTCGAAGGCGTCAAGCAGGAGGCTGCCGCGCAGGGCATCTCCCAGCGGACCATTCAATCAGCGCTTAGCGGCGTGACCTACGACCCCAGCATTATCGTGCGCGACCACGCGCAGGGCGTCTTCCGCCAGAGCTTCGAGCAATTTTCTGGCCGCATGGTGCCGCCGCGACTGCAGCGCGGCGCGAAGCTCCTCAAGCAATATGCGCCGATTTTCAGCCGGATCGAGCAGCAGTTCGGGGTACCGGGCGCAGTCATCGTCGCCATCTGGGGCCTGGAGACCGACTTCGGCGCCAACTCGGGCAAGTCCCCAACCATTCGCTCGCTAGCGACGCTCGCCTATGACTGCCGGCGCCCGGACAAGTTTCGCGGCGAAGTCATCGCGGCTTTGCGTATCGTCGATCGCGGCGACATGAATCCAAGCGAAATGCGCGGCGCCTGGGCGGGCGAGATCGGGCAGACTCAGTTTTTGCCGTCATCCTATCTGAAATACGCCGTTGATTATGACGGCAATGGCCGCCGCGATCTCATTCACAGCGTGCCGGACGTGCTCGCCTCCACCGGCAATTATCTCAAAGGTTACGGCTGGCAGCGCGGCCAGCCGTGGGGCGAGGGCACCGCCAATTTTCAGGTGCTGCTGCAGTGGAACGCGTCGCAGGTCTACACCAAGACGGTCGCATATTTCGCGCAGCGGCTCGCCGAAGGAGAATAGGCCCGCTTAAGCCCCGGCTGGAGCCTCAATCCCAATCCACCGCCCGAGAAAAACGCTGAGCCAGGCGCGTGCGCTGTAGTCATACACCTCGCGGTCGGCAAAGTGCGCCGCGCGGGGCTTTGCTCCCGGCATTTCCAGGCGGACGTGGCCGCGCGTGGTCCACCGGTGCATCATGGCGTGCGTCACGTCCGGATGAAATTGCAGCGCGTAGCTGCGCCCGTAGCGAAACGCCTGAACTTCGAACATGTCGCCTTCGGCCAGAAGCTCGGCGCAGCCCGGCAAATCGAAGCCCTCGCGGTGCCATTGATAGACTTGTTCCGGCCAGGGATCGACGACGGCAAGGCCGGCGGGCGTGGGCCGGATCGGGTAATAGCCGATCTCGGCTTGTCCCTGCGGGTGAAGAAACACCCGCCCGCCGAGCGCCCGCGCGCACATCTGCGCGCCGAGGCAAATACCGAGGAACGGCTTATCCTCCTTGAGCGGCACGGCGATCCAGTCGATCTCGCGGCAGATGAAGTCGTCTTCATCGTTGGCGCTCATCGGGCCGCCGAAAATAATCGCGGCGGCGTGATCGCGCAGCGTTGCCGGGAGCGGATCGCCGAAGCGCGGCCGGCGCACGTCGAGACTGTATCCAAGCTGCCGCAGCGAATAGCCGACCCTGCCCGGGGTGGAATGTTCCTGGTGGAGAATGATCAGGATCGGCTGTTGCATGGTCGAGAGAATCGCGAGCCCCACCATTTGGTATCGCGTTCACCTGTAAATACAAGGCGCGGCGAGGCGTGGCCGCTATGAACCGCGAGCCGCCTTCCGCGTGCCCCAATCCAGCAGGGGCAGAAGCAGCGCGTTTGGCATGAATCGCAGCAGGAAAACCCCGATCCGGTTGCCGATTCCGGCAACGACCACGCGTTTGCCGCGCATCAAGCCATCATAACCGATCCGCGCCACACGCTCGGCCGGAAGCGCAAGCACGTTGGGCATCCGATCACCAAGGCCGGCGCGCGCCTGAAACTCGGTCGGCACCGGACCGGGGCAAAGCGTGGTGACCCTGACGCCGCGCTCCGACAATTCCTGGTGCAAAGCCTCGCTGAACGAGAGCACGAACGCCTTGCTCGCATAATAAACGGCCATACCGGGCCCAGGCATGAAGGCGGCAACCGAGGCGACGTTGAGGATGCCGCCGCGATGACGCGCGAGACTCTCCACGAAAGCGAGCGACAATTCGGTGAGCGCGCGGACGTTGAGATCGATCATCGCGAGTTGTTCGTCTCGACTGAGCTTATCCGCCCGTCCGACGAGCCCGAAGGCGGCATTGTTGATCACGATCTGCGGCTCAAGTCCGCGCGACGTCAGCTCCGCCGCGAGACCGGAGACGGCATCGCGGCGCTCGAGATCCACGTTTAGCACTGTCGGACGCTGCCGGCCCCCCGCTGCGATCTCGTCCGCGAGCGCCGCGAGCCGATCCTCGCGGCGGGCCACCAGCACGAGTTCGTGGCCGTGCTCGGCGAAGACCCGCGCCAGCTCGGCGCCGATGCCGGCCGACGCGCCGGTAATCAGCGCGACCGGCCTCACGCGCCGCCCGGCTCGCCGGCCTCCTTCGCGATCCGCCGACGCAGCTCAATGCGCTCTTGCTGGGAGACCCCGAGCAGGTCTGCGGCGCGCCACAACAGGTTGTCTTCAAGCTCGTCGCGCCGGCCGTCGGCATAGACGATCTCCCACATCATTTCGATGACGCGGGCGCGGCCTTCCTCATCGAGCACACGGTTGAGCAGGCTGGTGAAGTGATAAAGATCGACTGATTCGTGCTCGGCCAACGTCGCCTTGTCGATCAGCTCGTCGGTCGAAGCTTCGTCGAGGCTAAAGCGCCGCTTCACCACGGCATGAAGCTTGTCGCGTTCGCTCTGCGACATATCGCCGTCGATGGCGGCGGCGTGCACCAGCAAAGCCACCGCCGCGAGGCGGTAATCATCGTCGGCGAACTGACTCGGATGTTTCTCGCCGTCGACGAATTCGGCAACGAAGTTCCTGAACGATTCGAACATGATCCTTCCCGTTGCCGCGGGAGTTGATTTCCCACGTTCAGATCACGAGGTAAAGCGCGCCGTTGAAGCCTACGCCAGGCTATAGCGGCATGTGCGACAGACCGTTATTCCGCCGCGGTAGCCTTCGCCGCCGCCTGCTCGCTCACGAATTTTTGCAGCGTCACGAGATCGGGCTTGCCCGAGCCAAGAAGCGGCAGCTTGTCGAGGATGATGACTTCGGACGGGAACATCAGCTCGTGGGCGTGCTTGCTGCGCGCATAGGCCTGAAAATCGGCGCGCGTGGCGCTGTGCTTGTCGGTGACCATAATGAGCCGCTCGCCCTTGCGGGCGTCGGGAACCGCCACTACCGCCGAGTTGTAGTTCGGCCACAGCTCGGCCGCGAGCATCTCGACGGCGGCAAGCGAGATCATCTCGCCGCCGACTTTGGCGAAGCGCTTGGCGCGGCCTTTGATCGCGATGTAGCCTTGCTCGTCGATGGCGACGATATCGCCGGTGTCGTACCAGCCCTCCGGCGGCGGCTCGAGCACGCCCGGATGCTCGGCGCGCAAATAGCCGAGCATCACGTTCGGGCCTTTGACGAAGAGCCGCCCTGCTCCCTCATCGACGCCCGTGACTTTCTCAAGTCGCGCCTGCATGCCCGGCAGCAGGCGCCCCACCGTGCCGAATTTGTTGAACATCGGCGTGTTGAGCGCCAGCACCGGCGACGTCTCGGTCACGCCGTAGCCTTCCAGAATGCGCATGCCGAACTTTTCCAGATAAATCCGGCGGGTCGTTTCCTTGATCGGCTCGGCGCCGGCGACGATGTAGCGCAGCGAGCGGAAATCGTAGGCGTTGGCCATACGCGCATAGCCGGCGAGGAACGTATCGGTACCGAACATGTAGGTCGCGCAGATGCCGTAGACCAATTCCGGCACGGTGCGGTAGTGCAGCGGCGAAGGATAAAGAAAGGTCGGCACGCCGGAAATCAGCGGCAGCACGATGCCACCCATAAAGCCGAACGAATGAAACGCCGGCAGCGCCATGAACAACCGGTCGTCGCGGCCGAAATCGATACGGGCCTCGGCCTGCGCGACATTCGCCAGGATGTTGCGGTGGGAGAGAACGACCCCCTTGGGTGTTCCTTCCGTCCCGGAGGTGAACAGAATGACGGCCCAATCGTCCGGCTCGCGGGCGACGAGCGGTCTTTTTGCCCGCAGCGCACCGCGGAGCTTGTCGGAAAAGCTCACTGTCTTGCGTACGTCTTCCAAGTAGACGATACGAACTTTGTTCTCGATCTGGGCGATGAGCTTTTCGAGTCTCGCTTTTTCCACGAAGGCGTGGGCGGTAAGAATGGTATCGACTTCGGCTGCGCGGCAGGCGCCGAGGACGTTGGCGGCTCCTGAGCTGAAGTTGATCATAGCCGGAACGCGGCCGCCCGACATTAGCGCAAGCACGGTCACGGCAGCGCCGTTGGAGGTCGGCAACATGACGCCGATCGCGCGGCCTTCGGGCGCGAGCGGCATCAGCTTCGCGCCGAGTATCCTGGTCGCCTGCAACAGCCGCTTGTAAGTCAACCGGCCGCTCGTCGGGTCCTCGATCGCCAGCCATTTGCCGCCGTGGATTTTGGTAGCCTCGATGACCGCTTCGATAATGGTGCGGTCAGTGCGCGCCGTCCGGAACATCAAATTAGACATGATGTCGTAGAGCGCGGCCCCCGCCGCGAGACGCCGTTTCCGCCCCACGAGCGCCGGATCGACATTGAGCTTGACCGGCTCCAGGATTGTTACCTTTATTTGCGGGAACCACCGGCGACGTACTTGCGTGCTCTTCAAACGGCTGAAGACTGTTCGCTCCGGCCCTTCGATGCGGACCGGAACCACCATGGCGTCGGACTTGTCGGCGATCATCGCTGCGCCGTCGTAAATTTTCATCAGGCTGCCGGTGATGGTGATGCGGCCTTCCGGAAAGATCACCAGCATGTTGCCGTCGCGCACGGCGTTGATGATGGTGCGCAACGCCATCGGCTTGAGCGGATCGAGCGCCATGGTGCGCACGAATGGCAGGAACGGCTGGATCCACCAGCGCTGCGCGATGCCCGTGTCGACCGCGAAGACCGGACGCTTGGGCAGGATCGAAACCGCCACCGGCGCGTCGAGAAAACTCACATGGTTCATCGCGATGATGGCGTTGTCGCCGGCCTTGGCGACGTTTTCCAGGCCAGTAACTTCGAGGCGAAACACCGTACGGAAGACAATCGAAAGCAAATCGTTCAGCCAGCTCGTCGGCATGGTGCGCCCGATCATGACGGCAACGATGAGGTTGGCCACGCCGATGAGAGCGAAAAGGATCGGGGTGCCGAAGCCGAGCTTCTGCAAAAGGCCAAACACCAATGCGCCGACGACCATAAAAGCCGCGTTGAGGACGTTCACCGCGGCGACGACGCGGGCGCGATGATCGGTGCCAGCCCAGGCCTGCACCGCGGCGAATGTCGGCACGATGAACAAGCCGCCGGCGATCGCAAGCCCGGCGAGATCGATGGCAATGTGGATGCTGTGCGGCGACGAGAAATAGTTCGTAATGTCGACGGGATTTACCGGGTGCACGAGCGCGGACGCGGTCCACCCCAGATCGAGCGCGAAAACGCCGAGTAAAACACCGCCGAGCAGCGTCGGTAACAGCACGATGCGCCCGTGCGCGAGCCACGCGGCGAGACCGGACCCAATTGCAACCGCAACCGAAAAGATGGTGAGGAAGAGAGTAACGACTCCCTCGGTGCCGCCGATCTCATAGGTGACCAGCGGCGGCAGTAGCGACAGGACAACGGCGCCGACCAGCCAGAACCAGCTCGCCACCAGCGCGCCCCACCACAGCCGCGGCTCGGCGCGCACGTATTTAATGAGGCCGATCGTCGATGCCGCGATATTCGGATTGATGGTTAGGTTCGGCGCGCCTTCGCCGGTGCGCGGAATATACAGACTCGCGATCCAACATGCGGCCGCCGATACCATCATCAGCCAGGCGAAATGGATGGGCTCGCCGCCGCCTCTCGCCGCGAATCCGGCGACGACGGTGCCGATCAGGATGGCGAGAAATGTCCCACCTTCGACGAGCGCATTGCCTTTCGTCAGCTCCGCGCGGGCGAGGTGGTCGGGCAGGATGCCGTACTTGATCGGGCCGAACAGGGACGCGATCACGCCGAAAAGAAAAACGGCGATAAAGAGCAAGATGAGTGAATGAAAGGCGAAGCCTGCCACTGCCAGCGCCGCGACGCCGATCTCGAATAGCTTCAGACGCTGCGCGACCACCGCTTTGTCGTAGCGGTCGGCAAGCTCACCTCCGATTCCGGAGAGGAAGAAGAACGGGACGATGAGAGTCGCGCCAGCGAGCTGAATCAATGCCCCCGAATCGGCGGCGCCGACCTGAAACAGGATGAGGAAGACCAGTGCAGTCTTGAGGAAGTTGTCGCCGAAGGCCGAGAACGCTTGGCACCAGAACAGGGGCGCGAAACGTCGCGTCGTCATTAAGGACGTGGACATGGCTCTCCCGCCGTTCGTTTTCCGGTCAGCGCTGGCTCCCGCCTGAGTTTAGACGGCCGCGCGAGAATTGGCGATGTAGATTGAATTGGGGGAGGAAGCCAACTCAATAGAGCTTGATCCGACGCTCGGGTACGTTTGATTCGTAAGGTGAATCAAGTGGATAAGCAACCGAACCTTAGTCGTTCTCGACAGGCGGGCGTGCCGCCCGAAGCCGCCGAATCCGATCGTGCACGGACTGCGGCTCTTACGGCATTGGCAAATCGTGATCGTGGCTGAAAACGCTTCTCCGGCCCGCGCACCGGCGCCTGAAGCGACCAACGCCGCGAGGGGCAAGAGGATTGAAACGCGCATCGCGACGACGGCGTCAGTCGGATGACGCCTTGCTCGGAAAATGGAACATCCATCTTTGCGAGAACGGCTGCCACCAATCCGGTACGCCGGTTTCCTTGTCGACGTGACGGACAAATCCGGCCTTTGACGGCGGCTCAAAGTGAAACGTCAGACGATAGTCGCCGTCGCCCATGGCGCGACAGGCGTAATGCGGACCATCGCCCGCGGTCATCGCCAGCACATTGCCGCTGGTCTTGAACGTGGTTCCCACTTTCTCGATCGTGTAGGAGATCGTCAGATACGTAATCCACTCGTCCTCCTTGAAGCCACGCTCATCATTCTTCGTGGCGTGGACGTCGATTTCAATGTGCACGGCATTCGAACTCATCGCCATGCCCGCTGTCATCGGCGCCATCTTGATGCCGAGCAGATAGTGCGGAACGAGTTGCATGGCGTTCTTCACGATCGGCTCGCCGACGTAGAATTCGTTGGCTGCTGCCGGCAGTGCCGCCACCAGCACGGCAGCAACGACCAAGGTTGCGTACAGAGTACATCTCATAACCACTCTCCGTTTCACTTTCGCGGTTTGGCCGCACAGCGCCGGGGCGTTCGCCAGTTTTTCTTTGTAATAAAGAAAACAGCAATATTTTCAGTATGTTGAAACTAACCGGAAGACGCAGCCCCGGCAATATTTCAGTATCGAACGTTCGATTCCGCTCCGACATTTACTTGGTTGGAAACGGCAAATACTTGGCTGAAAACAGCAAAACGGCACAGTTTGAAAGCGTTCTAAACAATAGATATTTTACAACAGCAATAACATACGAGAATAGAGCCATTCTAAATCATTGAATTGTTTCACCTTTACATTGACAGCCAAGATTATCGCGGGGCATAAAATCGTTCGGCGTGCGGGCCGGTCCTCACGTGCGATCTACGGATACTCGCGGCGGTCAACGACGATGTGTATCTTCCAAGGCGGACGAAACCTGGTGTTCTGCCTCGCGGTCACGTCGGCGATCGCGACGATGACGGTGCCTGCTACGGCGCAAAGCGACGCCGCGTTCCACGAAGTCGAAACCAAATACATTTTCGGTCTTTTCACCCTCGGTTCGGCAACCGGCATTGAAGGTGAGAAGGCGATCGAACTGAACACTACGGCAGGTTTCGGCAAGCGTGCCGGCCGCTACGCCGCGACGGAAACCGAGATCGAGGTGGAGTACACGCCGAACCAATATGTGCAGATCGAGCTGGGACCGACGGTGTCCTACTACAATATTCGCAACGTGCCCGGACTCGATGACCGCAATGGCGGCAACGTCAACGGCTTCGAAGGTGATTTCAGATTTCTCCTCCTCGATCGCGGCCCGTCCCCATTCGCCGTGACGTTATCCGTAGAACCGGAATGGCACAGTTTTGACGAGACCAGCGGTGTCCGGGTCTCGAATTACGGGCTGGAAACCAAACTCGAAGCAGATACCGAGCTTGTGAAGAACCGCTTGTTTCTCGCTTTCAACGCCCTTTACGAACCAGAGATTACGCTTGATCTCAGCGGCGGCGGCTGGAGTTCCGAATCAACGTGGGGAGTGTCATCGGCCCTGGCCTTCCAGATCATCCCGAAGGTCGTGGTCGGGTCCGATCTTTGGTATTTGCACCACTACGAGGGCGTTGGCTTCAACTCCTCCACGGGCGACGCGCTCTATCTGGGGCCGACTTTCTTCTGGCAGATTGCTCCCAAGGTGCTCATGGCCGCATCCTGGCAGGCTCAGCTCGCCGGCCATGAAATGGGCGTTGCCTTCCCGCTCGACCTGACGGACTTTTCCCGCCAGCGGGCAAGGCTTCTTGTGGAAGTTGAGTTTTAGATCGCCGCGTCGAGGCATTGGCGGTGAACAGGCCGCCTGAGAAGGAGTGATGAAGATGAATTTCACAAGGATCGGCGCAATCGTATTGGCGGCGGCGTTGGTCGCTGGCACGCGCTCTCACGCGGAGCAGGTGAATGCGGTTGCGATCACCGTCAGGGGCCATCAGTTCCAACCGGCGCAAATCCATGCCGCGGCCAATCACCCGCTGTGGATCAGGATAAAAAATCTCGATGCGGCGGCGATGGAATTCGAGAGTGTGTCGCTGCGGGTCGAGAAGGTCATCGCTGCCGACAGCGAAGGGGTCGTCAATGTCCGCGCGCTCGCGCCGGGCAAGTACGAATTCTTTGACGACTTCCATCAAGAAACCCGCGGCACTCTGGTCGTGCAATAAACGCCGCGAGGGAAATCAGATAAAGCGGCTGCAATCGCGTATACTCAAGCGCCTGTCCGCGGACCGGAAGAACTATTGTTGTTTCATCTTACCGAAGCGACGCGGCCCGGTGTCGGTGACGCCGAGATGGGTTTCCAGAGCGGCGCGATCGTTCAACAGCGTCACGCTCTCGGCAGCGTGGACGACGGCGCCGCGTTCGATGATGATCGCGTGGTCGGTGACGCCGAGAATTTTTTTCGCGTTCTGCTCGACGAGGATGGCCGACATACCCTCGTCTCGGATGATGCGGCGCAACGCCTTGAGCAACTCCTCGACAATGATCGGCGCCAAGCCTTCGAGCGGTTCGTCGAGCAACATCACACGCGGATTGAGCACCAGCGCCCGCGCAACCGCGAGCATCTGCTGCTCGCCGCCGGAAAGTTGATTGCCGAGGTTTTGGCGGCGCTCGTCAAGCCGCGGAAACAGCGCATAGACCTTGTCCGTCGTCCACCGCCCCGGCCGCGCGATTGCGGTTAGATTTTCATGCACGGTCAGCGACTTGAAGATATTGCGCTCCTGCGGCACCCAGCCAATTCCGACGTGAGCGCGCTGATCGGGCCGCAGCTTCGTGAGATCGAGACCGTCGAGCGCGATCTTGCCGGAGAAATAACGGGTAACGCCCACGATGGTATTGATCAGCGTCGTTTTGCCCATGCCGTTGCGGCCGAGCAGCGCCAGCGACTGTCCCTCCGCGAGCGACAACGAGATGCTCGATAGGACCACGGCCTCGCCATAACCCGCCGATAGATGCTCGATGCTCAGAAGCTCACGCATCGACGTCTTCGCCGAGATAGACCGCCTTGACGCGGGGATCGCGCGCGACTTCCTCGGGCACGCCGTCCAAGAGCAGCCCGCCGTTGACCAGAACGGAGATACGATCGGCAAATGAGAATACCAGGTCCATGTCGTGCTCGATCAACAGCACGGTGACCTCCGCGGGCAACTCGGCGATCGTGGCAAGAAGGTCCCGCCGTTCCGCGTCCGGCACACCTGCCGCCGGCTCGTCGAGCAACAGCACTTGCGGCCGGCAGGCGAATGCAAGCGCGATTTCAAGAAGGCGCTGCTTGCCGTAAGGCAAGATCGCGGTGCGCTCATGCATGACGTCGCCGAGACGAAAGCGTTCGAGGATTTCGACGATCTCGTGGGTCACCGCGGACTTGCTGCCGACGACCCGCCACCAGTCGCTGCCCAGGCCGAGGCGCTCGGAGACTGCGAGGCCGATCGTCTCGAGCGGCGTGAGATCAAGGAACAGCTGGTTGATCTGGAATGTACGCGCCATGCCGAGCCGCACGCGCTGGTACGGAGCCAGCGCCGTGATGTCCTTGCCGTCGAGAATGATGCTGCCGGCGGTCGGCTTGAGGACGCCGGTGAGCAGATTGATCACGGTGGTCTTGCCGGCGCCGTTCGGGCCGATCAGCGCGTGCCGCGCGCCCTTCTCGATCGACAACGACACGTCGTGCGCCGCGACGATGCCGCCGAACCGCTTTTCGAGACCGATCGTTTCGAGAATCGGCATGCCTCAACGTCCGTCCGGTGCGGCGCCGCCGACCGCGGCCGGGCGCGTCACGAGCCGCGCGCCAAACCGGGAGATCGAGGCGCGCAACGCCACGGTCCATCCATCGACGCGCTCGCGGCCAATGAGCACGATCACCACCAGCACCAAGCCGATCCAGAACTGCCAATATTGCGGCGTAAGGCTGGCAAGCCAATCCTGCAAGAATTTGTAGATCACCGCGCCGATCAGGCCGCCGTAAAGATAGCCGGTACCGCCGATGATGAGGACGAGGAGGAGATCGGCCGAGCGCTCCAGCGAGAACACATCGAGAGAGCAGAATGCGGTCGTTTGGGTGAGCAGCGCGCCGGAGATTCCGGCGAAGCCGGCGGAAACCGTATAGATCGCGACCAGCCGGCGGTTCACAGGAATACCGATCGCCGACGCGCGCAGCGGATTGCCTTTCAGCGAGCGCAGCGAAAGCCCGAACGGCGAATACACGATGCGCCGCGCGATGAAAAAACAGATGAACAATACTATTAGGCAATAGATGTAGCCGTTGTGGCCGTACATATCGAAGCGAAACAGGCCGAGTATCGGTCCGATGCTAATTCCCTGCATTCCATCGGCGCCGCCGGTGATGTTGGAATAACGGTTGGCGAGCTCGCCCAGCATGAGCGAGACGCCAAGCGTGACCATCAGGCGGGTGAGGTCGGAGCCGCGCAATACCAGAAAGCTGGTGACGAAGCCGAGCGCCGCCGCAACCAGCCCGGCGCAAATCAAGGCGATAACCGGCTCGTTGATGAGGCCGTACTGGGCGACGAGGCCGGCGAAATAGCCAGCCAGACCAAAAAAGGCGGCTTGGCCCAGCGAGATGATGCCGGCATAGCCGAGGATCAGATCGAGAGAGAGCGCGAACAGCGCAAGGATTGCGGTTTCGGTCAGGATCAGATGCTTGCCCGGAAACAGCCAGATGGTCGCGAAGGTGAAAACCCAGAATGCAACCTCCAGCGGCGACCAGCGGGCGCGACGCGTCAAATAAGCCGATACGTCGCCGGCGAGCGGAGCCATCGCGCTCACCGGGCTGTGCTGCGGGCGAACAAGCCCTGCGGCCGCCAGATCAGAACCAGGATCATGATCGTGTAGATGACAAAGGCGCCGAGCTTCGGCACGTAATACTTGCCGGCCACATCGGCGATGCCGAGCAGGATCGAGGCGAGAAACGGCCCGGTAATGCTCGACGTGCCGCCGACCGTCACAACGATCAAAAAGTAAATCAGGAATTTGAGCGGGAAGGTCGGATCGAGGCCGAGAATTTCAGCGCCAAGCGCGCCGCCAAGTCCGGCAAGTCCGGAGCCGAATGCGAAGGTGAGGGTAAAAACCGCGCCGACATTGATGCCGAGACCGCGCGCCACGCGCTGATCGTCCACTGCGGCGCGCAAGCGGCTGCCGAACCGCGTCTTGGCGATCATCAGTTGCAACCCGACCGTGAGCAGGCCGCAGATCAAAATGATGAGCAGACGATATTTGCTCATGCCCACACCGAACACGATGAACTGGCCTTGCAGCGCTTCGGGAATGAGGACGAATTGCTGCGAGGAGCCCATCACGTAATCGATAGCCGCCACCGACATGAACACGAGCCCGATCGTGAACAGCACCTGGTCGAGATGACTTCTGGCGTAAACGTGTACATAGAGCGTGCGCTCGAACAGACCGCCCAGCGCCGCCGTTACCAGAAACGCGATCGGCAGGCCGAGCGCGAATGGCACGCCCAGGCGATTGACCAGAATCACCGTGCAATAGCCCCCGGCCATGGCGAAGGAGCCATGCGCGAGGTTGATGAAATTCATCAGGCCCAGTGTGATGGAAAGGCCGCATGCCAGCACGAAAAGCAGCATGCCGTAGGCTATTCCGTCGAACAGGATGGTCAGCATGTTCGGCCTAGCTTTCCATTGTCATTCCGGGCTTGCGGGCTTCCGCCGGCGCCCGGAATGACAAGCTGGCACTTCGACAAGCTAGGCTTCCCTCACTTCTGCTCCGCGGCCTTCACCGGGTCTTTGACCGCCGGGAAGGTTGCGAATTCGACGTTGTAGAGTTCGCCGTTCTTCTTCTCGACCTTGCGGATGTAGATGTTCTGGATGATGTCGCGCGTCTGTGCATCGATCGAGATCGGACCCCGCGGCGACTCCCAGGCCATGCCCTTGATGGCCTCAATCAGCGAATCGCCATCGGTCTTGCCTCCGGTCTTCTTCAGCGCCTCGTAAATCAGATTCATGCCATCATAGGCGCTGACGGCCATGAAGTTCGGACGCATGCCGTCGTTCGCTTTCTTGAACGCGGCGACAAATGCCTTATTAGCCGCCGAATCGTGATCGGCCGAGTAGAGATGGGCGGTCACGGTGCCTATCACGGCGTCGCCCATGCCGTTGACCAGATCGTCGTCCATGACGTCGCCGGGGCCGATGATCTTGATACCGGCCTTGTCGAGGCCGCGCTCGACGAATTGTTTGACGAATGTGCCGCCCTGTCCGGACGGAACGAATACGAAGATCGCGTCGGGTTTTTGGTCGGCGGCGCGCTGCAGGAAGGGCGCGAAATCGGGATTGGCGAGCGGGAAGCGGATGGACTCCAGCACATCTCCGCCCTTCTTCTTGAATTCCGCCGTGAAGGACTTCTCCGCGTCGACGCCGGGGGCATAGTCCGAGATCATGGTCACAACTTTTTTGATCCCGTTATCCGCCGCCCAGTCAGCCATCGGCACGGTCGATTGCGCCAGCGTGAAGCTGGTGCGCGCAATGTAGGGTGATTTCTCGGTGATAATCGACGTGCCCGCTGCGGTCACGATCTCGGGTGTCTTGGATTCGGCCGAGAGCGGAGCAACCGAAAGCGCGGCCGGCGTGACGCCAAAGCCGGCGAGGAAAGTCACCTTGTCGTTGACGATCAGCTCCTGCGCGATGCGCTTGGTGTTGTCGGGAACCGCGGCGTCGTCCCTGATGATGAGCTCGATCTTCTTGCCGGCGACCGTATCACCGTGCTGGGCCGTGTAGAGCTTGATCGCCGCGGCCTCTTGTTTGCCGGTCGATTGCTGCTGCCCAGTCATCGGCAGAATGAAGCCGATCTTGACCGTATCCTGAGCGAACGCAGTATCCGCTGCAGACAGGCCGAGCGCGACGGCCGCCGCAACGAGAAAATAGCTACGCACCATGGTTTCCTCCCGAAGTCGGCGATTTTAGCGCCGTCGGTGTGGCATACCCATTCTGGCACGTCCTTGTCCAGATCACAGGTTGTCCCAGCATGGTCGGCGTCCCGCTTTTCGCACCTGCTTCAAGCAGATTTTCAGGCGCCGGCGCTTACGATCGCCGGACGCCGTTGCCTGAGCTTGAAAGCGCGGGGCACGACCCGCGCAGGGCTGCGAAAAAGTGAGAGGGCCCTGGCTAGTGCCAGGGCCTCTCGACGGAGGGCAGTGCCGGGTCTCCGCCCAACCGCTGTTCGTGCTGGTTATTTTTCGGAAAACCAGCCTCCACTTTTCCGGATCATGCTCTACTGAACGGTCTCGCCGTGCAGGGCGAGATCGAGACCTTCGCGCTCGACATCCTCGCTCACGCGCAGCCCGATGACCATGTCGACGATCTTGAGGATGATCAGTGTCACGATCACGTCGTAGATGAACACGCTACCTACGCCGACGATCTGGTTGATCACCTGGCCGGGATTACCCTCGATGAGGCCGGCGGTGCCGCCATACGCCGCCACCGCGAACACACCGGTGAGGATGGCGCCGGTCGCTCCGCCGACTGCGTGCACGCCGAACGCGTCAAGTGCGTCATCGTAGCCGAAGAAGTGCTTGAGGCCGGTGACACCCCAGTAGCAAACGATGCCGGCAGCGATGCCGATGGCGAATGACCCCATCGGACCGACGAAGCCGGACGCCGGCGTGATGGCGACGAGACCGGCGACGGCGCCCGAGCAAATGCCGATGACCGTCGGCTTGCCGCGCATGATCCACTCCACGATCATCCAGGTGAAGCCGGCCGTTGCGGTGGCGGTGTGGGTCACCAGCATCGCCATGCCGGCCTGCATGCCGGCGGATACGGCGGAGCCGGCGTTGAAGCCGAACCAGCCGACCCACAGCAGCGAGGCGCCGATCATGGTGTAAACGATGTTGTGGGGCGGCGCGGTTTCCTTGCGCTTGCCAAGCATCAGCGCCGCCATCAGGCCGGCAGTACCCGAATTGACGTGCACAACGGTGCCGCCGGCGAAATCGAGCACTTTGAACCACGCGGCGTCATTGGCGGAGTTGAAGATGCCGTCCGGTCCCCACACCCAGTGCGCGACCGGCGAATAGACGAAGATCGCCCACAGGCCGATGAACCAGAGCATGGCCGAGAACTTCATGCGCTCCGCGAACGAACCGGCGATGAGTGCCGCGGTGATGATCGCGAAGGTCAACTGGAACATCGAGTAGACGGTCTCGGGGATTGTCGGCGCCAGCGAATTGGGGTTGCCGATACCCTTCGTGATGTCGCTGACGATGCCTTGCAGGAACGCGCGATCGAGCCCTCCTATGAATGGAGTCCCGGCGCGGAACGCGAGGCTGTAGGTGAAGAATAACCAGAGAATGCTGATGAGGCAGGTGATCGCAAAGCTTGTCATCACCGTATCGCCGACGTTCTTCTTGCGCACCATGCCGCCGTAGAACAGCGCAAGACCTGGGAGGGTCATCATCAGTACGATGGCCATCGAAGTGAGCATCCAGGCGGTATCGCCGGAATTGGGCGAGCAATTCGTCAGCGTCTTGGCGTCGCAGGCGGGCGGCGGAGCCTCGGCCGCGGGTGCCGCCGCGGCCGGGGTCGCGGCGGTCGCCGCCGGAGTCTGCGCGTAGGACGCGTGGAACGTCGGCAAGCTCAGCAAGATCGCCAGCGCAAGCGCTCCAGCGAGAGCAAGCAGCCCCGCCCGCGAGAATTTCTTCATGGTCATGATTCCACTCCTGTCCGTATCGATCGAGGTGCGGGTTGCTTAAAGAGCTGCGGCGTCGGTCTCGCCGGTGCGGATGCGGACCGCATGGTCGAGGCCGAACACGAAAATCTTGCCGTCGCCGATCTGCCCGGTTTTCGCCGCGGCACTGATCGTCTCGATCACCTTGTCCACTTGATTGGACGCGCAGGCGATTTCGAGTTTGATCTTCGGTAGGAAGCTCACGGCATATTCGGCGCCGCGGTAGATTTCAGTGTGGCCTTTCTGACGGCCGTAACCTTTCACCTCGGTAACGGTCAGCCCCTGCACGCCAATCTTGGTAAGCGCGTCGCGGACCTCGTCGAGCTTAAACGGCTTGATGATGGCCATGACGATTTTCATCGGTTTATTCTCCCCGTCGCCCCTGATGCCGTGCTGTCGATTGGGCGCGCTAGCGATGACCGCGTCGCAATATTGCCCCCGTCGCGGTTTGGCCGTGGAAAGGAATCAAGGGCCGTGCCAGTTCGGGCAAACGGGTCATAATGTGCTGCAATTAACGGCCATTGGGGGATCCGTCCGGCCGATCAAAGCCGGACTGTCGGACGGCGAACGGGCATTCGCCCAAACATCGGACAGGTTGCATAATAACTAGGCGCGCCCGCGCCAAGCAGCGTTTTGCGAGACTTTCCCTGCAGAACTGACGTACAAAACTTCGAGAATAATGCCCATACAGAGCGTCTAGAGATTGAAAACTCCGAAGCTCAAAGCGCGTCGGCGTTCGTTTCGCCGGTACGAATGCGCATCACCTGTTCGATCGGAGAGACAAAAATCTTGCCGTCACCGATCTGCCCGGTCTTGGCGGCTCTGCTGATCGTCTCCACGACTTCGTCGGCCTGATCCGCGGCCACCGCGACCTCGACGCGGACTTTCGGCAGGAAGTTCACCGCATATTCGGCGCCGCGATAGATTTCCATGTGACCCTTCTGCCGGCCATAGCCCTTCACCTCGGTGACGGTCATGCCGTGTACGCCGATGGCAGTCAGGGCGTCGCGCACCTCCTCGAGCTTGAAGGGCTTGATGATGGCGATGACGAGCTTCATGGACGGGTCCTGGCGTTGGCGAAAGCGCAATGCTCACGATATCGGCATGTCGCTCGGGACTTAAGCCATTTATTGCCGAAGTGGCCAGCGCGCGTGGAATTGTCGTGCATAACCTCGCGCGCGGACCACAACCTAATTCAGCTGGGGGCGGCGCTGCCGCAAAAGGCCTTCCTGCGCGACCGAGGCGACCAGAGTACCATCGCTCTTGAAGATTGAGCCCCTGGAGAATCCGCGGGATCCGCTGAGGTTCGGGCTGTCCTGAGCGTACAATAGCCATTCATCGGCGCGGAATGGACGGTGAAACCAGAGCGAGTGATCGAGGCTCGCCGCCATGATGTCCTCGTTGAACACGGTTCGCCCGTGAGGGATTAGCGCCGCATCGAGCAAGGTCATATCCGAGGCATAAGCGAGCACGCATTGATGGATCGCCGGCTCGTCGGGCAGGCGGCCGGTTGCGCGAATCCACATGTGGAAGCGGCCGCCTTCGAGTTTCTCGCCGAGATAACGGCGGAACTCGACCGGCCGCAGCTCAATCGGCCGTTCGCTCTGATAATAGCGGCGCACCGGATCGGGCATTTGCGGCAACAAACGATCTCTGATCTCGGCTTCACTCGGCAGTGCGTCCGGCTTCGGCACGTCGGGCATGTCGAGCTGGTGCGTTAATCCCTCTTCGGCGACGTGAAAGGATACCTCTATCGAAAAAATCGCGCGGCCGTGCTGGATCGCAATCACGCGCCGCGTGGTGAAACTCTTGCCGTCACGAATGCGATCAACCTCGTAGATGATCGGCACCCGGGGATCGCCGCCGAGCAGGAAATAGGCGTGTAGCGAATGCGGCGGCCGCAGCGCCACGTCCTCGACCGTGCGGCAGGCTGCGACCAGGGCTTGGCCGATGACCTGTCCGCCAAACACGCGCTGCCAGCGCGATTGCGGCGAGCGCCCGCGGAACAGATTCACCTCGAGCGGCTCGAGATCGAGAATGGCCAGAACGTCCTGGATGGCGGAGGACATGCGTGAGTTCCAATCTGTATCCGGGGAGACAATGCCGGCCTTACCGGCCGTCGTGACGAATTCGCACGTGTGCCGCCTGATGCTATGCTGCCCATCGGCAACGGTCCAGAAACAGACGTACCAGCGCAGGCGTGCAAGGCATGATCCGCGGAGACAGCCAACTTGACGTGGTGGTTGCGGGCGGCGGCTTTGCCGGCCTCACGCTCGCGATCGCGCTACGGCAAGGGCTTGGGCCGTCGGTATCCGTCATAGTCGCGGACCCGATGCTCGGCAGAAGCTACGTCGACGACGAGCGCGCATCCGCGATCGTCGCGGCCGCGCGCAGGCTGTTCGAGGCGCTGGGCGTTTGGCAGAGCGTGGCAGCCGAGGCGCAGCCGATCCTCGATATGGTCGTTACCGACAGCCGGGTCGATGACGCGGTGCGCCCCGTCTTCCTCACCTTCGCCGGCGAAGTCGAGCCGGGCGAACCCTTTGCGCACATGATTGAGAACCGCCACCTCGTCGCCGCGCTCGAGGCAAAGGCGCGCGAGGTCGGCGTCGACCTGCGGGCCACAGCGGTTACGAGGTTTTCGCCAGACCAAGCCGCGAATTCCGATCACCCTCCCGGCGCCATGCCGAAAGGTTCCGCGCAACATCTCAATGTCGAATTGGCGGACGGCGGTGCGATTGCGACACGGCTTCTGGTCGCCGCCGACGGGGCGCGCTCCTCGATCCGCGAACTGGCCGGCATCGCCGTTCACGGCTGGGATTACGGCCAATCGGCGATTGTGACCAATGTCGGTCACGAACGCGATCATGAAGGCCGCGCGGTCGAGCACTTTCTCCCTGCCGGACCGTTCGCAATCCTCCCGCTTAAAGGACGCCGCTCGTCGATCGTCTGGACGGAGAGGACGGCTGATGCGGAACGCATCATGGCGTTGCCCGATGATAGCTTTCACGCCGAGCTCGAACAGCGATTCAAGTTGCATCTCGGTGAAATCACCACGGTCGGCGCGCGGCGAGCCCATCCGCTCGGTTTCTTCGTCGCCCGCTCGTTCCTCGCCGAGCGGTTGGCGCTGGTCGGAGACGCCGCCCACCTCATTCATCCGATCGCCGGGCAGGGCCTCAATATGGGGCTCCGCGACGTCGCGGCGCTCGCCGAGGTGATCGTCGATGCCGCGCGGCTCGGCCTTGATCCGGGCGCCGAGACGGTGCTCGATCGCTATCAGCGCTGGCGCCGGTTCGATACGATGGCGATGGGCCTCGCAACCGACGGGCTCAACCGGCTGTTCTCCAACCGCTCGACCGGGCTGCGTTTTATGCGCGATATCGGTCTCGGCCTGGTGGACCGCGTGCCGAATCTCAAACGGCTGTTCATCCGCGAAGCGGCCGGCCTGGTTGGTGATGTGCCAAAATTGCTGCGCGGTAAGTCATTATAGCAAATAGCATTTCCCAACCCAATTTCAGCAATGCTGCGCAGTAAGAAATTGGAATAACTGGAGATTTCCGATAACGGACACGTTCCGACAGGCTGGAAATGTGCAGCAATGGCAATTGACCCTGTGACGGTGATCGGCGGGGGTGCCTGGGGAACGGCGCTGGCCCTGACCTGCGCCCGCGCGGGCCGTAAGGTCACGCTGTGGGAGGCTGACGCCGTTAATGCAGCGCACCTCGCCGGTAAACGCGAAAGCCAATTCCTGCCCGGTGTGCGGATCGACGACAGCATCGTGATCGCCCAGGACATAGGCGGCGCCGCCGCACGTGCGGCGGCAATCCTCCTCGTGGTCCCGGCACAGGCGGTCCGTTCCGTCGTGAAATCCCTGGCTCCTTTGATCGGGGCAGGAACCCCGGTGATCGTCTGCGCCAAAGGCATCGAACGGGGCACCAAGAAATTCATGGCCGAGTTGATCGCCGAATGCGCTCCCGATGCGATACCGGCGATTTTATCCGGACCGAGTTTTGCAGCCGACGTGGCGCGCGGGCTGCCGACGGCGGTCACGCTGGCGGCAAGCGACGACAAGCTCGCTGGCGAACTCGCCCGCGCGATTGGCTCCGCGAGCTTTCGGCCTTACCATTCCACCGACATTCGCGGCGTCGAGATCGGCGGCGCCGCCAAGAATGTGCTCGCCATTGCCGCCGGCGTCGTTGCCGGCCGCGGCCTCGGCGCCAGCGCGCAGGCGGCCCTGACCACGCGCGGCTTCGCCGAGCTTGTGCGGTTCGGCAAAGCCTATGGGGCGAGGGCGGAGACGATGATGGGCCTTTCCGGCCTCGGCGATTTGCTGCTCACGTGTTCGAGCCCGCAATCCCGCAACTTCACCTTTGGCGTCAATCTCGGCCGCGGGCAAAAGCCGGACGCGATCCACGCCGGTCTTGCCGAAGGCGTATTCACGGCGCCGGTGCTCCTGGAAATGGCCCGCGAACGCGAGGTCGACATGCCGATCGCGTCTGCCGTCGCCGCGCTGCTTGACGGACAAATGAACGTGGACGCTGCGATCGAGTCGTTACTGACGAGGCCATTTAAGGCGGAGGGATGATCATGGCCTACTGGCTGATGAAGACCGAACCGGAAGAATTTTCCTGGGACGACCAGGTCAAGCGCGGCGCCAAGGGCGAGGCCTGGAGCGGCGTACGCAATTTCACCGCGCGGCGGCATCTCAAGGAGATGAAGAAGGGCGAGAAGTTCTTCTTCTATCACACCGGCGACGAGAAGCAGGTGGTCGGCATCGGCGAAGTGATCAGCGACGCCTATCCCGATCCGACCGCAGCCAAAGGCGAGCCCTGGGTTGCCGTAACCACTGGTGCGGTTGAGCCGCTGCCCAAGCCGGTGACACTCGTGGCGGTCAAGGCGGAGCCGAAGCTGAAAGATATGGCGCTGGTCAAATATTCTCGCCTGTCGGTGCAGCCGGTAACGGCGGAGGAATGGAAGCTCGTTTGCAAGATGGGCGGCCTGAAGCCGTAACGCGTTGGCACCTCCTGGCAATTGGCCGATCGTAGAAGGCCGGCGACCTTGTCCAGGCGCTAAGCGCCATCGCATAATAGCCGCAACGAAAGACAAGGAGTGCGCGCTCCAGCGCGCCGCGTGGAGGACGTTATGTCGGACAAGATTTACGAGATTCCCGTCGACTGGGCAAAACGCGCCTTCATCAACGAGGCCAAATACAAAAAAATGTACGAGCGCTCGCTCGCCGATCCCAATGGCTTCTGGGCGGAAGAAGCCAAGCGCATCCATTGGTACAGACACTTCACCAAGGTGAAGAACACTTCTTTCGACCCGCACCACGTTTCGATCAAATGGTTCGAGGACGGTTCGACCAACGCCGCCTATAATTGCATCGATCGTCATCTCGCCGAGCGCGGCGATCAGGTCGCCATCATCTGGGAGGGTGACGACCCCAAGGACTCCAAGAAAATCACCTACAGGGAGCTGCACGATCAGGTCTGCCGCTTGGCCAATGTGCTGCGCAACCGCAATGTCGAGAAAGGCGACCGGGTCACGATTTATCTGCCGATGATCCCGGAAGCCACCTACGCCATTCTGGCGTGCGCGCGCATCGGCGCGATTCATTCCGTGGTGTTCGGCGGCTTCTCGCCGGAATCGCTCGCCGGCCGCATCGAGGATTGCCAGTCCAAAGTCGTCATCACCGCCGATGAGGGTTTGCGAGGCGGCCGCAAGGTGCCGCTCAAGGCCAACACCGATGCGGCAATCGCCAAAATGGGCGGCGACGTCGACCACGTCATCGTCGTGAGGCGCACCGGGGCGCCCGTCGACATGCTGCCCGGGCGCGACGTCTGGTACCACGAGGCCGCCGACATGGTGACGTCGGAATGTCCTTGCGCGGAGATGAACGCCGAGGACCCGTTGTTCATTCTCTACACGTCGGGCTCGACCGGGAGGCCGAAAGGCGTGCTGCACACGACCGGCGGCTACCTGATCTACGCCGCGATGACGCACCAATACGTGTTCGATTATCACGACGGCGACGTCTATTGGTGCACCGCCGACGTCGGCTGGGTGACCGGCCACAGCTACATCCTCTACGGCCCGCTCGCCAACGGCGCGACGACGCTGATGTTCGAGGGCGTGCCGAACTATCCCTCGATGAGTCGGTTCTGGGAGGTCATCGACAAGCACAAGGTCAACATCTTCTACACCGCCCCGACCGCCATTCGTTCGCTGATGGCGGCGGGCGATGCGCCGGTCAAGAAGACCAGCCGCGCGTCGCTGCGCCTGCTCGGCTCGGTCGGCGAGCCGATCAACCCGGAAGCCTGGGAATGGTATCATCGCGTCGTCGGCGATGGTCGCTGCCCGGTCGTCGACACCTGGTGGCAGACGGAAACGGGCGGCATTCTGATCACGCCGCTGCCGGGCGCCACGCGATTGAAGCCGGGCTCGGCGACGCGGCCGTTCTTCGGCATTCTGCCGGAGATCGTCGACGCCGCCGGCGAAGTTCTCGACGGGCCGCGCCAGGGCAATC
>JBEKSB010000023.1:0-28740 GCA_049517455.1 Xanthobacteraceae bacterium | reverse complement strand
AATTTCTTTCAGAGGAGCGGCTACAAGGACAATCCGGTCGCGCAACGGAACAACGTCGTCGCCAAGCTGATCGCGGCGACCGACGCGCGCATGGACCAGGAGGTGAAGAAGCCGGGGGCGAAGGAATTGGCGGCGGCTTTACGTTGACGATGGCCGCGGCTGGGAAGGAAGTGAAGGTTGGTGGGCGCTGTAGGGATTGAACCTACGACCTCTCCCGTGTGAAGGGAACGCTCTCCCGCTGAGCTAAGCGCCCGGTCCAAATCGGCGCCGGATTTAGTGACCGGGACGGCGGAGTGTCAAGCGAGGCTCAATTCGAGGCTACACGCGAGGCGCTCGACTGCAAGGCGCGGATACGGTCGGCGAGTGTGCCCTTGCCTTCCTGCGGGGAATCGATGGTGGCGGCGCGGGTTTCGCCGCTTAGGCCGTTGATGCCGGGGGTCCCGGCGCCTCTTGCTTGCCCCAATTCCGGAACCGCGTCGGCAAGCATCGACTCGATCGGCGAGCCCGGACCTTCGAGCACGGCGGTGAGGCGCGCCACTTCGGCGGCGACATCGTTGATGCGCTCGCGCAGGAGCGCGTTCTCGACACGCTCGGCCGCCCAGGTCGTTTCCGCATCGCGTTTCATCGTGCCGATCTCGCGCTGCAGCTTGGTACGCTCCTCGATTGCAGCGGCAAGCAGCGCTTCGAGCTGGCTGATATCGGCGCGGAATTTATCCACCGCGCCGCTGCTGCGGCCGCCGGCGTTTTCAAGCTCTTCGCGCAAATCGTTTTCGATCTTGCCTGCGGCTTCGAGGTCGCCGCGCAGCCGGGTAATCTCGAATTCGCGTTCGGCCAAGAGCCGCCCCTGATCCGCGAGCCGCGTTTCCAGCTCCTGCACGCGGCTGCCGGAAATCTCCGCTTCGGTCGTCTGCACGAGGAGTGCTCGCTCAAGGTCTCCGGTGCGTGCCGCCAATCCGTCGAGCTTGCCGCGCGCTTCGTCCGTTAGTTTGGCCGCCGCTTCGGCCTCGGCGCGCTCGCGCGCGAGCCGTTCCTCGGTTATCCTCACGGCGCGCTCGTAGTCGGCGACGCTAACCTTCATCGCTTCGACCTGCGTGCGCAAAGCCGCAAGCTCGACGCGCTGACTGTCGGCCATGATCGAACGCTCACCGAGCTCGGCGATGAGCTTGGCAAGGTCAGCCTGCTTGTCGGCGAGCCCGCGCTCCGCTTCGCGCAGCGAACTCGATTTCAGCTCGAATTCTTCCTCGGTGGCGCGTAGCTGGTCCCGCAGATTCTTGTCGCGCGATTCCAGCGCAAAAATCGTCGTGGTCTTCTCGCCGAGTTCTTTCTTAAGCTGGTTGATGGCGTCGGTCTTCTTGCCAAGCTCGGCGAGCTGGCCGGTGGTCCTGGTCTTCATCTGCTCGACGCTCATTTCGAGCCGGCGCGTCGACATGGCGAACTCGGCGCGTAACTGATCCTTGTCGGCGCGGATTTCGGCGATAGACAACGGCGTTGCCGCTTCGAGGCGGCGCATCGTCAGGCGCACGGCGCGGTTATGCACCAGAGGGACGAAAAGCAATCCGAGCAGCGCCGCAACCAGGAACCCGATCCCGAAATACATGACCGGTTCGATCATGACACCACTCTTTGAACCCTGCCGCCCTTTGAGGGTTCACATTGCCACGCGAAGACGGGCCTGCACCACATTCATGAAGGGTTAACCTAAACCGAGAACGGCCGCCGCGCCAGAAAAGACAACAGTGTCTTCGCGACAAACCTGTGACGCAGCCGATCTTTCGCTCGCAGATAAAGGCGGCGATCAGAACGGGTTCCAGGTAGGCTGCGGCGTGAATTTGAGGTAGCCGAGATTGGCTCCGAGCCGCAGCCCGACGCCGGAACGGATCGGCACGACCACGATATCGTTGGAGGTAAGCGCCGTCATGCCGAGGCCGCCGATAAAATAGGCCGAGCCGGCGATCCCGCCGAACCGCTCGAACATCGCTTCGGTTCGGGGCAGGTTGTACACTAACATCATCGTCCGCGCGCCATCGGCACCGGCGTCGAAGCCGAGCGACGGCCCCTGCCAGTACACGCGCACGTCGCCGGCATTCTTGGTGTAGAGCGTCCCGTCGCCATAGCGCAGGCCGCCGACAAAGGCGCCGCCCGCTTCCTCGCCGAGGATATAGCCGTTCGGTTGGCCCCATCGACTCCCCGCCTTCTCGATGATCGAGGCCAATCCGCGCGAGACGCTGCCGAAGAAATGATGGCCGGCATCGATGACTTCGCCAGCCGAGAACCGATCGTTCGACGGCGGCTGCGGCGGGGGGCCCGGCGAGGGTCCAACGCCCGCCGGTGGCGGTTGCGGCGGCGGCATGGTCTGCGCTGCGGCTGGTGCGGCTTCGAGGCCGGCGGCGATCAGAACCACGACGGCGAACCGCAAGGCAAAGTTCATCATGCGTCCCCGTTTAACCTCTTGCTCATACGCAGCGGCTAAGTCTCAACTCAGCCCGTCCCATGTGCGTAGTGCCGATCCGAATCAACTGATCCTTCGCCGAAACTATGACCGCAGCACGGCAACAACGGAAGCGATACCGCGCAGGCATTGTCGTATTCGCCGGCCTTCTCGTTGCGCTAGTTGCCGTTCCGCCCGCCTCGCGCGCCGCGACGACGGAAAGGATCGTGGTCGATTGGCACACCGGCCTCGCCATCGGAGGCTACGACCCAGTCGCTTTCTATACCGACGGCAAACCCATGCCCGGCAGTCCGGACCTCGAATTCGCCTATGGCGGCGCGGTCTGGCGTTTTTGCAACATTGGCAATCGCGAAGCCTTCGCGGCGCGGCCCGATGTCTACATGCCGCAATTCGGCGGTTATGACCCGCTCGGCGTCGCCCATGGTGTCGCGGTCGCGGGAAACCCCGGCGTCTGGCTGATTATCGGCGGGCGGCTGTTCCTGTTCTACGACCACGACAGGCTAAAGACGTTCACCGCCGACCCGGAGCGCATTACCGGCGCGGCCGAACGCAAATGGCCGGAAGTGCTGCGCACGCTCAGCCCTTGATCGCTCCTTCGGCGGGCGCCGGGCCGCCCCAGGCGATAAAGGCCGGTATTCGTAGCTCCGGGCTGCCGTAGACGAGGGCTGCTCCATCCGGCTCAACGACACTTCCACCGGCTGCCGCCAGGACCGCGTGACCAGCAGCCACGTCCCAATCCCGCGTCGGGCCGAACCGCGGATAGAGGTCGGCCGTACCTTCGGCTAACCGGCAGAATTTGACCGAGGAGCCGCAGGGAAAGGGGCGCGCGTCCGGCAAGCCGGCCAGATAGTCTTGCGTGCGGCGGTCCAGATGCGAGCGGCTTACCATGACAACAAGGCCGTGCTCGGGCCGGGAGCGCGTGTGGATTGCTTCTGGTACCGAGGTTTTATCCGCAGAGAATTTCAGCCGCTCGGCGCCGTGTCCGACGATCCCGCGCCAGATCAGGCCGAGCGCCGGCGCCGTCACGATGCCGAGGATCGGCGCGCCATCTGCAACGAGGGCGATATTGACGGTATATTCATCGCGCCCTGCGATGAATTCCCGCGTGCCGTCGAGAGGGTCGACAAGAAAATAGCTTGCGCTCTTTACGGCCCGCGTTTCACGCTCCGCTTCCTCTTCGGAAATGATCGGCAAAGCCGGAGCAAGACGCGAAAGGCCGTCGCGGATCGTCGCTTCCGCGGCTTCATCGGCCGTTGTCACCGGCGAGCCATCGGATTTGGTGCGAAAGCCGCCGTCCCCCCGCGAGAGCATGATCGTTTGCGCCGCGGAGATGCTGATGATCGTCAGACCATCCATGAGGCCGGCGCAGGCGGTGATGTCGAAAGCTGGCACGGTCGCTCCTTGCTGTTCCGATACACGCGCGCCGGACAAAGCGGTGCCTCGTGTACCATAGAGGCGGCGGCACCGGCACGATTGCCGAATCGCGCAGGCTGTGACACGGACGGGCCAGCGCATTTTTGAGCGGAGCTTCTCATGTCCGCCCCCGTTTCCGGCCCGATAACCATCGGAGCCCTCGACCTTGCGGCGCTTCTGTGCTCGCGCCTCTGCCATGACCTGATCAGCCCGGTGGGTGCGATCGTCAACGGCATCGAAGTCATGGAAGAGGACAAGGACGAGGAAACCAAGGCCTTCGCGCTCGATCTGATCAAGAAGAGCGCATATCAGGCCTCGGCTAAACTCCAATTTTGCCGGCTGGCCTTTGGCGCGGCGGGATCGGCGGGTGCGCAGATCGATCTTGGCGATGCGGAAAAGGTTACGCGGGGGCTCCTTGAGGACGGCAAGACCACATTGGTCTGGAATCTGCCCCGCCTCTTGCTGGCGAAGAACCGGGTGAAGCTGCTGCTAAATATGTTGCTGATCGCTGCGGGAACCGTTTCGCGCGGCGGCACGCTGACCATCGACCCCATAGCTGGCGGGGACGGGATTGCCGGCTTCTTGGTCACCGCTTCCGGCCTCAATGCCAAGTTGAACCCGGCGACTGCCGAGCTGCTTGCGGGCAGCCCTTCTCACGCCGTCGACGCCCACGCTATTCAACCGCTGTATGCGGGCATTCTGGCCCGGGATTGCGGACTTACGTTGTCAGCTGGCGGGGAAGTCGGCACGGTTGTATTAACGGCCCGCTAACCGAGCCGCTTGGCCGCGAAAAAGCCGCCTTTTCCCAAAAGCGGACAGTGTTTCCGCAACCGAAATTAAACGCTTAGGCAACACACTGGCCTTCTCCGATTGGGTGCTCGGTGCCCGGCGGTGAAGCACGCGCTTTGCGTGCATAACGAACGGTGGGCGGCGGGCGGAACGCCGGTCGTCGAAAGTGCGTGTGCTGACGAGGCGCCTAGTATGGACGACCTGCTCCGGGAGTTCCTGACCGAGACCAATGAGAGCCTTGAGCGGGTCGATGCCGAGCTCGTTCGCTTCGAGCAGGAGCCGAACAACCGCGATATCCTCGGCAACATTTTTCGCCTCGTTCACACCATCAAGGGCACTTGCGGCTTTCTCGGACTTCCCCGGCTTGAGATTTTGGCGCATGCCGCCGAGAGTTTGATGGGCAAATTCCGCGACGGAATGCCGGTCACGACCGATGCCGTCACGCTCATTCTTTCAACCATCGACCGCATCAAGACCATCCTCGAAGAGCTCGAAGCGCACCAGCGCGAACCCGCCGGCGATGACGGCGATCTCATCGAGCAACTTAACCGGCTGACGCTGCATAGGGATGCGAAGCCGCAACCCGCCCTGCGCGTCGACGAGTATGTCCAACCGCAATCCGCCGCTGAGGTCGAAGACGATGATCGGCCGCTCGCGCCGGCGCGCGACAAGCACTTCGCTGACAAGCCATTGGCCGAGCGGTCCGAGGATGAACGCACCGATCGGCTAGCAAGCCACTCGATCCGTGTCCACGTCGACACGCTCGATCACCTCATGACGACGGTGTCCGAGCTCGTTCTCACCCGCAATCAGCTCCTGGAAATCGTCCGCCGCCACGAGGATTCCGACTTCAACGTTCCCCTGCAGCGGCTCTCGAACGTCACGGCCGAGCTGCAGGAAGGTGTGATGAAAACGCGCATGCAGCCGATCGGCAATGCATGGCAAAAGCTGCCGCGCATCGTGCGCGACCTTTCCGCGGAGCTCGGCAAGCAGATCGAACTTGAGATGCATGGCGCCGACACCGAGCTCGACCGCCAAGTGCTCGAGCTGGTTAAAGACCCGCTGACGCACCTGGTTCGTAACTGTGCCGATCACGGCATCGAAAGCCCGGCCGAACGGCTCGCCGCGGGTAAGGTACAGAAGGGCACCATCCGCTTGTCCGCTTGTCACCAAGGCGGTCATATTATCATTGAAATCGCCGACGACGGCCGCGGCCTCGATCTGGAGCGCATACGCGCCAAGGCTATCGAGCAAGGATTTGCCGGGGAGGCCGAGGTTGCGGCGAAATCCGAGTCGGAGATCCGCAATCTGATCTTCGTGCCCGGCTTCTCCACCGCCAGCCATGTGACCAGCATTTCCGGCCGTGGCGTCGGCATGGACGTCGTGCGTTCCAACGTAGAACAGATCGGCGGTACGGTTGATTTGAAATCCGTCCACGGCGCCGGGACCACTTTCACGATCAAGATCCCGCTCACGCTGGCGATCGTTTCCGCGCTCATCGTCGAAGCCGGCGGTGAACGCTTCGCCATCCCGCAGCTCTCCGTGCTCGAGCTGGTACGGGCGTCAAGCAGCGGCGAGCATCGCATCGAGCTGATCAAGGACACGCCGGTCCTTCGGCTGCGCAACAAGTTGTTGCCGCTTATCCGGCTCAAGGAGATCCTTCACCTCGGCGAAGGCGAAGGCGATAAAGGCTTCATCGTCGTGACCCAGGTCGGCAACCAAGTCTTCGGTGTCGTGGTCGACGGCGTGTTCCACACCGAAGAAATCGTCATTAAGCCGATGTCGTCGAAGCTGCGTCATGTCGCGGCTTTTTCCGGCACGACAATTCTCGGCGACGGCACGGTGATCATGATCATCGATCCGAACGGGATCTCCCAGGCGCTCGGCCGCGCCACGCCGATTGCGCAAACCGACAAAGGCGAGCTCGATGACGGCGAGGATGCCGGCAGCGAGGACTTGACGCCGCTCCTCATATTCCGCGCCGGTTCGCAGCAACCCAAGGCGGTTCTGCTTTCGCTTGTCTCGCGACTGGAGGAGATCGATTGCCGCCGGATCGAAACTTCCGACGGGCACCATCTGGTGCAGTATCGCGATCAGCTCATGCCGCTCCTGCGCATCGATACCCAGGCCGGCATCAAGCAAGACGGCGTCCAGCCGATCCTGGTGTTCTCCGATCAGGGTCGCCGCATGGGCCTCGCCGTCGACGAGATCGTGGACATCGTCGAGCAGCGGCTCGACATCGAAGTGGTGAGCGAGCGCCCCGGAGTCCTTGGCTACGCCGTGGTGAAGGGCAGCGCCACCGAGATTATCGATATCGGCCATTTCCTCCCGCAAGCCTATGCCGATTGGTTCCAGCGCCGCGATGCCCGGTCGGCCCCGCTCACGCGCAAGATCATGCTGGTCGACGATTCAGCGTTCTTCCGAGACATGCTCTCGCCTCTGATCAAGGCCGCCGGCTTTCAAGTGCTCGCGGTCGCTTCGGCCGCTCAAGCGCTCGCGGCGATCAAGTCTGGCGCGCGGATCGATATCGTCGTCACCGATATCGAGATGCCGGACATGGACGGCTTCGAGCTCGCCGAGGCGTTGCGCGAAAATCCCGTCAGCGCCGCCATCCCGGTCATCGCGCTCTCCGCCATGATTTCCTCCGAGGCGATTGAGCGAGGACGCAAAGTCGGATTCCACGATTTTGTCGCCAAGTTCGATCGAACCGGGCTTATCGCGGCGATCAAAGAGCAGACCGACGATCTGCATCAGGCAGCGTGAACGGCGGAAAGTCAGAGACATCGATGCACGACGACACAGCGTTCACCGAATTCGTCACCTTCACCATCGCCGGTCAGATGTTCGGTCTGCCGATCGCCTGCGTGCAGGACGTGTTCAAGCCCGCGCGCATTACCCGCGTGCCGCTTGCGGGAGCGGAAATTGCCGGCGTTCTCAATCTGCGCGGCCGTATCGTGACGGCGATCGACATGCGCCGACGGCTCGATGTGAGGGAGCGCGAAGAGGGCGACGCGCCCATGGCGATCGGCATCGAGGCAAAGGGTGAATCGTTCGGCCTTCTGGTCGACGCGGTCGGCGAGGTGCTCAAGTTGCCGGACTACGACCGCGAGTCGAATCCGATCAATCTCGACGGCAAGCTCGCCGCTCTTTCCGCCGGCGTCTACCGGCTCGAGGGTCAGCTTCTGGTCGTGCTCGACATCAATTGGGTGCTGGACCTGCGCGGCGCAGCGGTGGCGGC
This sequence comes from Xanthobacteraceae bacterium, assembly GCA_049517455.1. Taxonomy (GTDB): domain Bacteria; phylum Pseudomonadota; class Alphaproteobacteria; order Rhizobiales; family Xanthobacteraceae; genus BOG-931. The sequence continues at coordinate 20,851 of JBEKSB010000023.1, read as the reverse complement.
GTGAGGATGAGCCGGCATAGCGATGCGTGGAATCGAGCATTGCGGAACATCGAAGCGGGTTCGCCCGCGAAGCGTGGAGTGAGGACACTATGAAGACGTGTTTGGTCGTCGATGACTCCAGCGTCATTCGCAAGGTGGCGCGGAGAATTCTCGAAGGTCTCGACTTCGAGATCGCGGAAGCGGAGAACGGCGAGGAGGCCATTGAGGCGTGTCGCCGGCAAATGCCAGAGGCGATTTTGCTCGACTGGAATATGCCAAAAATGGACGGCTACGAGTTCCTGCGGGTGTTGCGCCGTCTGCCCGGTGGCGATAGGCCAAAAGTGGTGTTCTGCACCACCGAAAACGACGTCGCGCACATCGCTCGTGCACTGCATGCCGGCGCCAACGAATACATTATGAAGCCGTTCGACAAGGACATCGTCGAGGCCAAGTTCCAGGAAGTCGGACTGATCTGAACGCAAAGCGCGGTCGGAGAGCGCCGCGTCGGTGAATGTTCCGTGTCCGAGTTGAGTGCCGAAAGTACGTAGTGCATGAGTATCGTCGTTACCGCTGCGAGCCCAGCGACCGCCATCGACCGGCCAATCCGCGTCATGGTCGTCGATGATGCGATTGTCGTGCGTCGGCTGTTGACGCGCTGGATCTCCGCCGAACGAGACATGATGGTGGCGGCGTGCGCGTGCACGGGGCGTGAGGCAGTCCAGCAGGTCGAAGATTGCGATCCCGACGTCGTCGTCCTTGACGTCGACATGCCGGAGCTTGATGGCATTTCGGCGCTGCCGCTGCTGCTCAAGAAGAAGCGCGATCTGGTCGTGATCATGGCGTCGACGCTCACCCGCCGGAGCGCCGAAGTCAGTTTGCGGGCACTGTCGCTCGGCGCCGCCGATTACGTTCCAAAACCCGAAGCCGCCCCTGATACCAGCACGTCCTTGGCGTTCCACCGCGAGCTGATCGACAAGATACGCAACCTTGGCCACCGCGGCCGTTTGCTGGCGCGCCAAGGGACTCTGGGCGCGGTTTCGCATCAGCCGCCGCCGGTGCCGCGCCGGCGCACAAGCCTTCCGCAAACCGAGACCGCGCCATTCAGCTTGCGGCCGTTCGCGGCCACATTGCCGCGTGTGCTGCTGATCGGTTCTTCGACCGGTGGGCCGCAGGCGCTCTCGACCTTGATCGGACAGATCGGCGCCACGATCGAGCGCGCGCCGATTTTAATCACCCAACACATGCCGGCGACCTTCACCACGGTTCTGGCCGAACATTTGACGCGCGTCAGCGGCCGGCGCGTTGGGGAGGCCGAGCACGACGACCCAGTCGTTGCCGGCGCCGTCTATGTGGCGCCGGGAGGGCGCCATATGCGCGTGGTGCGCGGCCGCAACGGTCCTGCGATCGCGCTCGGTGACGATCCGCCGTTCAACTTTTGCAAACCGTCGGTGGACCCATTGCTCTCCTCGGCGGCACAGGTTTGGGGCTCTGCCAGTCTCGCGCTTGTTCTCACCGGTATGGGCTGCGACGGAACGCGCGGCGCCGCCGATATCGCGGCGGCGGGCGGCAGCGTGATCGCCCAGGACGAAGCGACCAGCGTAGTATGGGGCATGCCGCGCTCGGTCGCCCACGCCGGCTTGTGCTCGGCGGTGCTCCCGCTTTGCCAGATCGCAGAAAAGGTCAATCGTCTGTTTTCGGGAGATCGCGCATGACGCCTCTCGATTACGATTTCCTGCGCAAAAGCCTCAAGGAGCGCTCCGGTCTCGTGCTTTCAGCCGATAAACAATATTTGGTCGAGAGCCGGCTTCTGCCCATCGCGCGCAAGGCCGGCCTCGGCGGTCTCGGCGAACTCGTAAGCACGCTCAAACGCAGCGACGCCGATGTCCTCATGACGAGGGTCGTCGAGGCTATGACCACCAACGAAACATTCTTCTTTCGCGACAAGACGCCGTTCGAGAACTTCCGCTCGGCGGTGTTGCCGGCACTCTTTGCCGCGCGCCGGACCTCGCGCACCATTCGCATTTGGTGCGCCGCCTCCTCGACCGGCCAAGAGCCCTACTCGCTCGCTATGTTGCTCAAGGAGATGGAAGGCGATGTCGCCGGATGGCGCATCGATCTGATCGCGACCGATCTCTCTAATGACGTGCTGGCGAAGGCGCGTCACGGAATCTACAGCCAATTCGAAGTGCAGCGCGGGCTACCGATCAAGCTCTTGATCAAGTATTTCGCGCAAACAGGCGATATGTGGCAGATCGCGCCCGAAATTCGAGCCATGGTGAAATTCCAGCAGCTCAACCTCCTTTCCGATCTCTCGCGCCTCGGCACTTTCGATCTGATCTTCTGTCGCAACGTCCTGATCTATTTCGATCAGGAGGCGAAAACCGGCATGCTCAACCGTCTCGGCCGGGCAATCGCGGGCGACGGCTACCTTGTTCTCGGCGCGGCGGAGACCGTGGTCGGGCTAACTGACAGCTTCAGAACCGTGCCAGATTTGCGCGGCCTCTATGTGCCGAACCTGCGGCCGCCGAGGCCGCAGGTTGTTGGCGGAAAATATGCGACGCGCTTGTTCGCGGTCAACGGCGAACGGTGAGCTCTTTCCGCCCCTGCTTCGCTGGGGCGGAAGTTAATCTCCAAATAAAAAACCCCGGCACCGGCCGGGGTTTTGTTTTTTGCGAAAGCGCGAAAGCCTAGGCGGAGATTTTCGCTTCTTCCTCGCTTGGCTCGCGCAACACGTAACCACGCCCCCACACCGTTTCGATGTAGTTCTTGCCGTTCGAGGCGTTGGCGAGCTTCTTGCGCAGCTTGCAGATGAAGACGTCGATGATCTTCAGCTCGGGTTCATCCATGCCGCCATAGAGGTGATTGAGGAACATCTCCTTGGTGAGCGTCGTGCCCTTGCGGAGCGAAAGGAGCTCAAGCATCTGGTATTCCTTGCCGGTCAGATGCACGCGCGCGGCGCTAACCTCGACCGTCTTGGTATCGAGATTGACGACGAGATCCCCAGTCTGGATGACCGATTGGGCGTGACCCTTGGAGCGCCGCACGATGGCATGGATGCGCGCCACAAGTTCATCCTTGTGGAACGGCTTGGTCATGTAGTCGTCGGCGCCGAAGCCGAGCCCTCGGACCTTGTCCTCGATCCCGGCCAGTCCGGTCAGGATCAGGATGGGCGTCTTGACCTTCGATACGCGCAGGCTGCGTAAGACCTCGAAGCCCGACATGTCTGGAAGATTAAGGTCGAGGAGGATGATGTCGTAGTCGTAGATTTTGCCGAGATCGATCCCTTCCTCGCCGAGATCGGTCGTATAGACGTTGAAGCTCTCGGATTTGAGCATCAACTCGATTGATTGCGCCGTGGCGCTATCGTCTTCGATCAGCAATACGCGCATGCCAGTCCCTTTCCTCGCCGCGCGGGGCTTAAGGTCGGCGCGCCCTCGCGGCGGCCCCCGAAAAACGCCTTGGGACAAACTGATTCGAGACTGTAAACGCGCTATGGTTAACAAAACCTGATTCCCACATGCAAGCATCTCCTAGGCAAATTTCAACGAATCGCCTTAAGATATTGCTGTGGAGTGGTTTTTTAGCCATGCGCGCGCTCATAGGTCAGATTAAGTTTCGGCGTTAACCGACTCTGAAGACTCGCCCCTCCGGTCTGGTTTGGCGAGCCTCCTTATTCCCAAGGACGACGCAATGATTAACGGCCCGGGTAAATACAGCGTTAACACCGGCAAATTGGAGGTAACCATCTGCAGTTTGCCGGCAGCGGTGCTATGAAGGCGCTGGCCGAACAGATTAACGAACTCGATGGCATCGAAATCTATGGCCGCGTTGTTGGTGTGCGCGGGCTGATGGTTGAAGTTGCCGGACCGCTCCACGCGATGTCGGTTGGCGCGCGGGTGATCATCGAGACACCTGCCAAGAATATCCCGAGCGAGGTGGTCGGATTCTCGGGGCCCCACGCGCTGCTCATGCCGTTCGCTCCGCTCGAAGGCGTGCGGCGCGGTTGCCGAGCGCTTGTAACCTCGGTTCCCGGTGCGGTGCGGCCCTCGGCCGGGTGGCTCGGGCGGGTGGTCAATGCATTGGGCGAGCCAATCGACGGCAAGGGAGCTTTGCTTTACGGGCCTTCGCCCTTTGCATTCCGCAACACGCCGCCCTTGGCGCACGCCCGGCGCCGGGTCGGCGCTCCGCTCGATCTTGGCGTGCGCGTACTCAATACCTTCATCACCTGCTGCCGCGGCCAGCGCATGGGCATCTTCTCCGGCTCCGGCGTTGGCAAATCGGTGCTTTTGTCCATGCTCGCGCGCAACGTCGCTGCCGATGTCACCGTCATCGGACTGATCGGCGAACGCGGTCGTGAGGTTCAGGAATTTCTCCAGGACGACTTGGGCGACGCCGGGCTCGCGCGCTCAGTGGTCGTGGTCTCGACCTCCGACGAGCCGGCGCTGATGCGTCGCCAAGCCGCTCATGTCACGCTCGCCATCGCCGAATATTTCCGCGACGAGGGCAAAGATGTTCTGGTGTTGATGGATTCGGTGACCCGTTTCGCGATGGCGCAGAGGGAGATCGGCCTCTCGGCCGGAGAGCCGCCAACGGCCAAGGGTTATACCCCGACTGTCTTCACTGAACTGCCGCGGCTCCTTGAGCGGGCGGGGCCAGGCACCGAGCAAGGCACGATCACCGGCATTTTCACGGTCCTGGTCGACGGTGACGACCATAACGAACCGATCGCCGACGCGGTGCGCGGCATTCTCGACGGGCATATCGTCATGGAGCGCGCCATCGCGGAGCGCGGCCGTTACCCGGCAATCAATGTGCTTAAGTCTGTATCGCGCACGATGCCGCGTGCAGCCGATCCTGACTACCTACCGGTTATTACTCAGGCACGCCAGGTCATGGCGACTTATACTGACATGGAGGAACTCATCCGGCTGGGCGCCTACCGGGCCGGATCGAGCCCCGAGGTCGATGAGGCCATCCGCTTGCACAAGCCGCTGGAGACCTTTCTCGCCCAAGGTAAGGAAGAAGCAACCAGCTTGGCGGAAGGTTATCAGCGTTTGGCCCAGATCATGGCGGCTTCGGAAACCGAACGCTAACGTTATCGGGGCACAATTGCGACCTTCGGCGCCGTCGGAGGAATTCGACCGGCGCTTTGGTCCCGCGCCTTCGGGGGAGTAACAGTAGATGAAGTCCCGTGAGACGCTCATTCGCCTGAAAAAGTTTCAGGTTGACGAGAAACGGCGCAAAGTCGCGCAAATCGAGACGATGATCGCCGAATTCGAACGCATGGCGGGCGATCTGGAACGCGAGATCCGAGTCGAGCAGGACCGCGCCGGCATCCACGATCCCTGCCATTTTGCCTATCCGACCTATGCCAAGGCCGCGATTGCACGCCGGGAGAACCTGAAACGCTCGGCCAACGAGTTGCGGACTCAGCTCGAGGACGCGAAATTGGCCCTCGGGGACGCCTTCGACGAACTCAAGAAGGTGGAACTGCTAGACGAGCGCGACCAGGCACGTGAGCGTGAGGCCGAAAACGCTATCGAGCAAGCAGAACTGGACTCGGTTGCGCTTATGCGCGTGCGGGGCGTGGCGCCAGCCTAACACGCCGTTGCAGGTTACAAACGCCCGGCTGTTTTTGTGCCGAGATTGTTCCGGATTCCCGCTTTCGCGGGATTGAGCAGAAATAACTGCTGTCTTGGTGGCCGCTTACCCCCGTTTCGCTCTCGACGAGCGCCTGCTTCCCCGGCGATAATCAAAAGCCGCGTAAGGGTCCCAGGGGCCGGGGGCAGTGTGATGTTGACGCAACCGGAATTGGTCGGGCTGCTTGCAGCCGTCGCCAAGGGCGACGTTGCCGCGTTTGAGCGGCTTTATCACGCCACCCGCGCGAAACTGTACGGGGTCCTCTTACGTATCTTGGGGAAGCCTGAATTGGCCGATGAGGTCATGCAGGAGACTTACCTCAAGGTTTGGAAGATGGCCGATAAATTCGATGCAACGCTTGCCAGCCCGATCACCTGGATGGTGGCGATCGCGCGCAACCGGGCGATCGACATCGTGCGCAAGAAAGGCGAAGTCTCGATCGAAGAGGAGCCGGAGGCGATGGATGTTGCCGCTGAAACGCCCGCGCCGCTCGCGCGCCGCGAGATGACTGAGGAACTCAAGCGGCTTCTGTCCTGCCTCGGGAAGCTCGATCCGGAAAAGCAGCGGATCGTGCTGCTCGCCTATTACAGCGGCTGGAGCCGCGATCAACTCGCCAAGAAGCTCGACATTCCCGTGAACACAATCAAGACTTGGTTGCGTCGCAGCCTGCTCGAGATCCGCGGATGTATGGGAATGTGATGCCGGAGGAGCTTGGGTAGCCATGTTTGACGAGGACCAGGACACACTTGCCGCCGAATATGTACTCGGCACGCTGTCGGCTGAGGAGCGCGAGCACGCCGAGGCGTTGCTTTCATTCGATCCGGGCTTCGAGGCGGCCGTGCGGCAATGGGAGCGCCGGCTCGGCGAACTCAACGTCATGGTGGAGGCGGTCGAGCCGCCGACGGAACTGTGGAACAAGATCAAACAAGAAGTCAGCCCCGGAATCGCCGGACCGGCTGCTGCCGATTTGCCGCGCGCCGCGGAGTTGCCGCGCGACCTGGACGCGCCGCTACCCGCCGCCGCGGTGGCTTCGGACCTTTTGTCATTGGGGGCCGTGGCTGAGCCGTCGCCGCCCGCCGAAGCGGCAGCAAAAGCGCCCGCCGAGGCGCCGGCCGTAATCCCGTCGCCGGCGCCGCAACTGCGGAAAATCGAACGCAGCGCCGAGGTCATCTATCTCGCGAATCGCGTCCGGCGCTGGCGGGGCGCTGCGCTCGGCATTGGCGCAATCGCTGCCTTGTTGGCGATTTACGTCGCGGTATCGCAGTTCGCACCCGATATTATTCCGCCGCAGCTGCGGCTGGGCGGGGCAGGGATGATGGCGCGGACGGAGGGTCCGGCGCGCATGCAGCAAGACCGGTTGGTCGCCGTGCTCCAGCAGCAGCCGACCGCGCCGGCATTTCTGCTCACGCTCGACACGCAGCATCGGACTTTATTTGTACGCAGGGTGTCGGCTACGCCCGAAACGAACCATAGTTACGAGTTGTGGCTGATTTCGAGCCGCTTTCCTGCTCCGCGCTCGCTCGGAGTCGTCGGCAACGATGAATTCACGCAGCGTGCGCTTCCGGGCAACTACGACGTCGATACGCTGCGCGCGGCGAGCTATGCCGTGTCGCTGGAGCCGACGGGCGGTTCGCCAAGCGGTGCGCCGACCGGGCCTGTTCTATTCACTGGTAAGGCGGTCGAGTCGCTTCCGGCCTCGCCGCCGTCTAAGCCGGCGAAAACGTAATTCCTCAGCGACTGTGCCATTCAAACGCCATGCCCGGCACAAGGCCGGGCATGGCGGGGAAAAAGCTCGAAATCCGCAAGTTACCGAATGGCTGGGAGGCGCCCGCTCACGGCCGTGAGCTGGCCCGCTTTGACGAGCGGCGCGGTGCCAAGATCGACATCGTGGACATTGGCGAAAATACCCACGACCGCGACCACCGTGGCGCACACAAGGCCGATGACCACGATCTTCAAGTGGGTGCGGCGGTCCGCGCTATGCATCGAGTGGTTCATAACATCCTCCCGGTCTTTCGCCGTGATCTCGGCTGCCGGTAATAAAATGCATTCGCCGATATAAGTACGTGTCAGCCATCACATCTGAACCGCTCTTCACTGAACCTTGATCAACCGTGATAACGGGTGACCGGGGTTATCGTTCCGCTTCGCAGCACGGCTTTGCCGTCACGGCCGAGCTCGTACCGGCCATCCAGGTTATTGTTTCGATTGAGTTTTGAGACGTGGATGCCCGCGACATGGCCGGGTATGCGGACCTTCAGATACTCGCGACTGTCTTCAAACGCGCCCGCGGGTGGATTTCCGATTGCGCCAGAACGCTCGTCTGCGCCCGGAAACGCTCGACGATGCCGCGCACGAACGGCCTGATGCCGGAAGAGGTCACCAGCACCGGCGCCTCGCCATCGCGCGCGCCCTGCTCGAATTTCTCGCGCACCAAATTGATAAATTCGGTGAGCTTCGACGGCTGCATGGCGAGGTTGCGATCGTCGCCTTGGCCGACAATCGATTCGGCGAAAGCCTGCTCCCACTTGGCGGTGAGCGCGATGATCGGCAGATAGCCTGCGGCGCTGGTGTGCTGGGCGCAAAGCTGCCGCGAGAGTCGCGCGCGCACATGCTCGGCCAGCATCGCCGGATTGCGCGTCGCCGCGACCCCGTCGGCGATGCCTTCGAGAATCGTTGCGAGATCGCGGATCGACACGCGCTCGGCAAGCAAAATCTGCAACACCCGCTGGATGCCTGAGATCGTGATCTGCGCCGGTACGATGTCTTTGATCAATTCGCCCTGCTCCTTCGGCAGTTCCTTGATCAATTTCTGCACCTCGCCATAGGAGAGGAGCTCGGACATGTTGGCCTTGATCAGCTCGGTAAGGTGCGTGGCGAGGACGGTAGCCGCGTCGACGACCGTGTAGCCTTTGACCGAGGCCTCCTCCTTGAGCGATCCCTCGATCCAGGTGGCGGGCAAGCCGAAAGTCGGTTCGGTCGTGTGCATGCCGGGGAGCGTCACCTGCTTGCCGGCCGGATCCATGACCATGTACTGGCCGTGCCAAACCTTGCCCGTGCCGGATTCCACCTCTTTGATCTTGATGACGTAGCCATTGGCGTCGAGCTGGACGTTATCGAGGATGCGCACCGCCGGCATGACGAACCCCATTTCGGTGGCGAGCGAGCGCCGCAGCGCCTTGATCTGCTCGGTGAGACGGTCGCCGCCGTCGGGGCCGTTGACCAGCGGTAACAGCGCATAGCCGAGTTCGATCTTGAGATCGTCCATTTTGAGCGTCGCCGACATCGGCTCTTCCGCTGGCTCCGGCTTGGCGGCGTCAGTCTTTTTCGCCTCGGCCGTGATCGCCTGTTTGTTGCGGCGGTCGATCAGATAAGCGAGGCTCGCGGCGCCACCGCCGAGCGCCAGGAACGGCACCATGGGGATGCCCGGCAGGAGAGCCATAACCAGCATCACGGCGCCCGACATGCCGAGCGCCTTGGGATAGCCGGAAAACTGGCTGAGCAGCGCCTTGTCGGCGGCGCCGGAGACGCCCGCCTTCGACACAAGAAGGCCGGCGGCGATCGATACGATGAGTGCCGGAACCTGCGTGACCAAGCCATCGCCGACGGTGAGCAAGGTGTAGTCTTGGGCAGCTTCGGCAAAGCTCAGCCCCTGCTGCATGATGCCGATGACCATGCCGCCGATGACGTTGATGAATACCACGAGCAAGCCGGCGATGGCGTCGCCGCGCACGAATTTTGAGGCGCCGTCCATGGCGCCGAAGAAGCCGGATTCGTCTTCCAGGTTTTTGCGCCGCCGCCGCGCATCCTTCTCGTCGATGAGGCCGGCGGAGAGGTCGGCGTCGATCGCCATCTGCTTGCCCGGCATTGCGTCGAGGTGGAAGCGCGCGGCCACTTCCGCGATGCGGCCCGAGCCCTTGGTGATGACCACGAAATTCACGATCACCAGGATGGTGAAGACGATGATGCCGATGACGAAATTGCCGCCCATGACGAAGCGGCCGAAAGCCTCGATGACATGACCGGCGGCGGCCGCTCCTTCGTGGCCGTGCGCCAAGATCAGCCGTGCGGAGGCGAGATTGAGTGCAAGCCGAAGCATGGTGGCGATCAATAACACGGTCGGAAACGCGGAGAATTCGAGCGGTGCCTGGATGAACAGTGATGTCATCAGGATCAGCACCGAGAACGTGATGGAGATGGCAAGCGCGAAATCGAGCAGGAGCGGCGGCAGCGGCAGGATGAGGACCACGAGAATGGCCATCATGCCGACCGCAAGCCCGATGTCGCTGCGCCTGAGCATGGTGCCGAGATCGGCAAGGCGCGAGAGCGCCAATGATCCCTCGCCGCCCTGCGCCGAAGTTGCGTCGGTCATGCCGGTTGATCGGGCCCGTCGGTTGCGGTCACGTGTTTCGAAAGTATGTGCCGCGGCTGGTGTGCCGCCGGCACGGAAGAGAGGAGCGGCGCTCGCGTCCAAAAGGCTGCCCCCAAGGGTGCTGTGGTAACGCTATTACCTCCCCGGCAAAATGTGCCGGGTATATGGTTACCGGGTGGTTAATATCGGCCGAATCGCGCTGTGAATTCCGGGCCGGCTATTACGGGAAAATATGTCTGCACCTTTTCGCACTGCTTTGGTTCTTGTGCTTGGGCTCGCCGCCGTTCCTGGGCTGGCCGTTTCGGTCGCATTTGCCGAAGGTATCGCGCCGGGCCTGTGGCGCATCGTCAGCCGTACCCAGACCGGGGGCGTCATCGGCCCGCCGCACGAAAGCTCACGCTGCCTCACCACGGAGGAGGCGCAGGATGTGGCGGCGACGTTCGCGCCGCCGGCCGGTGCTGAAAATTCCAGTTGCACGCCGATCGAGCATAGCTTGAACGGCCAAAAGCTCACCTGGCGGGTGACGTGCAGGGGCCAGCTTGCCATGGAAGAGACCGGCGAATTCAATTTCGACAGTCCGCGCCACTATACGGCGACGATGCGGACCCGGGCGGCGGTTTCCGGGAAGACGATGATCGATTCCCAGGACATGCTCGAAGGCCAGTGGATTTCGGAGTGCCGGTGACGGGTGTTAGCCGGGCTTGTCCCGGCCATCGACGACTTGATGTCCGTTGTGATTTTAAGACGTAGATGCCCGCGATAGGCCTGGGCATGACGCGTTAGAAGAAGGTAGCTGTTCGAGCGAGGTGCAACATGCATTCCCATTCCGTCGCTCCGTGGACGCACGGTCGCGTCTTTCCCCGGGCTTTCGCATGTGACGGTCGAACTGAATAAGTGCGCGCATTGATGCAGTTCGTCATTCGCTATTCGCTCATCGCCGTGCTCCTTGCCACCCTAGACGTTCATGCGCTGGCTCAGGAACGTCCGGCCGCGTTCGTTGATGCCGCGAAAATCGTGCCCGGGCTTATCGTCGACATGCGCTATGCCGGGTCGCACAACTTCGTCGGCCGCCCGATCGACGGCTACGAGGCGCCGCGCTGTCTGATGACGCAAGCCGCCGCTGTTGCACTTGCTCAAGTGGCGCATGATCTCGCCCCGCGCGGCCTCGTACTCAAGGTGTTCGATTGCTACCGCCCGACGCGCGCCGTGACGAATTTTGAACGCTGGGCGCGAGACCTCACCGATACCGCGGCCAAAGCCGAGTTCTATCCCGACGTCGACAAGCGCACCCTGTTCCGCGACGGCTATATCTCCTCGCGTTCCGGTCATTCGCGCGGCTCGACCGTCGATCTGACGCTGGCACGGGCGGACGGCCACGAACTCGACATGGGCACGCCGTTCGACTTTTTCAGTCCGCGATCATGGGCTGCGGCGGCAAGCATCAGCGACGAAGCCAAGGCCAACCGCGTGTTGTTTGCCGCCGCCATGCGGCGCCACGGTTTTCGTCCTTACGAGAAAGAATGGTGGCACTTCACGCTGTCGCACGAGCCGTTTCCCGATAGGTATTTCGATTTTCCGGTACGGTGAGCAACGAAGTAACGAACTACGTGGCCGTTCTTATTTGCCTTCGCCGCGCGAGATCAGCGTCATCATGGTGACGGTCGCCAGGGCGCATAATTGAGCATTTCCAGCGCCATCGATGGCCAAAAGGTTCACCTGGGACACGGTCAGCGTGCGCCCGGCGCGTATGACTTCGCCGACGGCCTTGAGTTTAGGCGCTTTGGCGGGAGCAAGAAGATTGATCTTGTATTCCACGGTCAACAACGACTGCGTCGCTTCGATCAAAGTGCCTGTTGCACAAGCGCCGGCGGAATCGGCTAGCGCGCCGATCAATCCGCCGTGAAAGAATCCGTTCTGCTGGGCGAGTTCGTCGCGGAAATCCGCCGCAATGACGCACCGTCCCGGCTCAACCTCTTCGATCCGAGCGCCGACATACCGCAAGAAGCCCTGTCGGGCGAAGATTGCCCTGGTGCGCTCGGCGTAATTCGGATCGCGAACATGGAACGTCTGTGCAGACATCGGTGCAATCTCGCGTGGAGCCTTGCGGCAGTGGATAGAGCTAGAATCTTATCCGCAGCCTCAATCGGCGTAGCCGGGAGGCGCAACGAAGCCGCCAAACTCCCGCTCCATCAGTGCGGCAAAGGCAATTGGCGTGCGATCTTCGAGATAAGGGCCGACGATCTGAACGCCGATCGGAAGGCCGCCATCCGAAAGACCGATCGGTGCCGCGGTCGCTGGAAGGCCCGGGGTCGTCGCAAGCTCTGGCCAGACCAACTGATCGAAAAATGAGAAATGCTTTCCGTCGATTTCGATCTGACGCTCCGCCATCGTTGAATGATCGTGGGGAAAGGCGACCGTCGGCATTGGCGGGCAGAGCACGACGTCCCATTCGCGGAATACTTTGGCCCATTGCTGCCGGAGCGTAATCCGCTCCATGTCGGCCGCAGCCCAATCGCGATGGCTCAAAGCCGCGCCGCGGTGGCGTTCGGCTTTGAGGCTGTTGTCTTCGGGCTTAAGCGCGGCGGCATTGGCCTGCTCCTGTTCGTATATCTCCTGGGGCCATCGTTCGGACAAAGCTGCCAGTAGCAGCCGCATGTAAATCCTTGCCGATTGCCTGAGATTGGGCAGAAGCGGGCTCGCACGCGCAACCTTGACGCCCGCTTTGACGAGCCGCTGCGACAAGCGATCGAGCGCCGCGCGAATAGCGGCTTCTGTCGGCAACAACGGGTGATCGTCAATGACGAGGACGCGATAGTCCGAGAGCTTTTCGTGTCGCGGGGCCGGCAAAGCGAGCCGATACGCGATACCGGCGCCAGCTTGGTCCGGACCAGCGGTCACTGCGAGCGCAAGATCGAGATCGTCGGCGCTTCGCGCCATCGGGCCGACGACGGCAAGGTCACTTTCTCGCTGCACGGTGGTGGGCACCCTGTGACCACGAGGGGCCACGAGATTTAACGTCGGCTTATGCGCGTAAATGCCGCAATAGTGCGCCGGAACGCGGAGCGAGCCGCCGATGTCCGAGCCGAGCGAGAGCGGCCCGAAACCGGCGGCGAGCGCCGCGGAGGATCCGCCCGAAGAACCGCCGGGCGTGCGGTCAAGATCCCAGGGATTATTGGTTGTCCCGTAAATTTCATTGTAGCTCTGCCAATCGCCCAAGAGGAGCGGCACGTTGGTCTTGCCCAGGATCACGGCGCCAGCCGCCTTGACGCGGGCAACCATGACCGCGTCCTCCGGGGGCACGAAATTCTTGAACGCCGGTACGCCCCAGGTCGTCGGCAAGCCGGCGACGTCGAAGGATTCCTTGACCACCATCGGAATCCCAAGAAGCGGCCGTCGCTCGCCGCGGCCAAGCGCGGCATCGGCGCGCCGAGCGGCTTCGCGGCCGCGATCGAAGTCGCGCACGATGACGGCGTTGATTTTCGCGTCAAGCGCTTCGATGCGCGCGATGATGTGATCGGTGAGCTCGAGCGCGGAAATCTTTCGCGCCGCAAGTGCGTCGACAAGTTCTTTGGTCGTGCCGTAGTTCAACGAAAAGTTGCTTCGGCCTTGGCTCGTCATGACCCCTCCTCTCGCAATTTCACAGTGTTGGCAATTTCAAAACTTAGCGATCAGAGTGATGCCGCCTACCTGCAAAGCTCCACTAATTATATGATGGTATAGAGCCCAGCCGCACTCAAGCCTTGCATTTGCTAGTCCTCCAATTGGTCGTCATCCGAATAGCAATGCGTCGCCGATGGCGAGCAGCAGCGCGGGCGGCATCACCACAATGCCGATCTTTAGAAACGTGCCGAAAATGACCGAATGGCCTTTGCGGCGCAGCGCCCTGAGCCAAAGGATGGTCGCCAGCGAGCCGCTAAGCCCACGAGCTCAAAGGTTTTTTAGGCCTCCTCTCGCTGCACGTCGAGCGAACGCGTGAGCCGTTCATCGGTCAGCGCTTTGAGGTTGCGGTAGCTGTTCCATGAGGCAAAAGCGAAAAGCAGACAGGAAACGATCAGAGATGCAGCCATCGCAAGCCGCACCAGCCGGATCGTCAGCGCCCGCGCCTGCATTTCGATCAAATCCCCCGCGCGGCCCGTACACTAGTTTGGCACGTTGAGAAGCAGCAGACCTGCAGCGGCAAAAGGCCAAGTTCCGAGAGATCGCGTTTCACAATCCCAAATAAAATTTCTTGATCAGATCGTTGTTGTTGAGCGCGTCGGTCGAGCCGCCTTCGAAGGCGATCTTGCCGTGCACGATGACGTAGCCGCGGTCGGCGATGCGGATCGCCTGGGTGAAGTTCTGTTCCGCCATCAGCACGGTCAGATTGTAGCGCGCTTTCATCTCAGCGATCGCGTCGATAGTACGGCTCACCAGAATGGGCGCGAGCCCGACGGAGGGTTCATCGACCAGCAGGATTTTCGGCGCCAGCATCAGGGCGCGGCCGAGTGCGAGCATCTGCTGTTCACCGCCGCTCATGCTGCCCGCGAGCTGCGTCCGACGCTCAGCGAGGCGCGGAAAGGTTTCGAAACAAACGGCGAGGTTGCGGGCGAGTTCGCGGCGCGCGGTGCGGCGGAAGGCGCCGAGCAACAGGTTTTCCTCCACCGTCAGCTTCGGGAACAGCCGCCGGCCCTCCGGCACCAGCGCGATGCCAAGATCGACGATCTCCTCGGTGGTACGGCCGACAAGATCGTGATGGATGCCGTCGATCTCGGCGATGATCGATCCTTCACTCGGACGCACCATGCCCATGATGCATTTCATGAGCGTCGATTTGCCGTTGCCGTTGGTGCCAAGCAGCACCACGGTCTCGCCGGCGCCGATCTTGACCGAGACGTCCTCGATCACGCGCACCGCCCCATAGGCGGCGTGGATGCCGGCGATGGTGAGGCTACTGGCCAAGGTAAGCCCTCTCTACTTCCGGATCGCGCACCACGTCGTTCGGGTCGCCATCGGCGATCTTGCGCCCGGAGACCAGTACGACGAGTCGCTGCGAGAAGCTCATCACCGCGCGCATGATGTGCTCGATGAGGATGATGGTAACGCCTTGTCCGTTCAAGCGCTTGAGGAGCGTCAGGATTTCCTCGACCTCCGAATGGGTAAGTCCGGCCATCGATTCGTCGGCGATCAAAAGCTTCGGCTCCGCCGCCATGGCGCGGGCGAGTTCGAGCTTGCGCATCTCAACCTGAGTGAGTTCGCGCGGTAGCCGTTTGGCTTTGCTGTCGAGACCCACCTCACGCAACAGGTCGATGCAGCGCGCCTCGATGTCGTGCGCCGAGTGGCCGGAGCCGCGCGCCGCAACGGTGTAGAGTAACGGAATGCGCATATTGTCGGCAAGGCTGAGGCTGGCGAACGGGCGCGGCAGTTGAAAGGTGCGAGCAAGCCCACGGCGCGTGCGCTGATGCGCGGTCGTACCGTCGATCAAATGACCGTCGAAGCGCACCGAGCCCGCCTCGTTCTGCAGCGTGCCGCAAATGCAATTGACCAGCGTGCTCTTGCCGGAGCCGTTGGGCCCGATAAGGCCGATGCGCTCGCCCGGGTTGACCGAGATCGAGATGCCGTCAAGCGCGACAAAGCCGCCGAAGCGCTTGCTGAGGTTGTCGACGGCGAGCAGTTGAGTCATGGCGTGGGTCCTGGCGCAGATCCTGGCGCATCGGCCTCGACGCGCCGCCGGCCGACCTGACCGACCGGTCGGTGCTGGATGTATTTGTGCACTAGCCCGACGATGCCGTTCGGCGCGACGATCACGAAGCCGACGAGCAGGAAGCCGACGAGCAGGAGATTGACTGCGGACGAGATCGTCACTGTCGCGATCTGCTGCAGCGAACCGAGCAGGATGGCGCCGATCAGCGGGCCCACCCAGCTCGTGGTGCCGCCGATCAGCGGCATGGCGATGGAATTGACGGCATAGTCGAGCCCGAACGCCGAGGACGGCTGGAGAAAGCCGATGTAGTAGGGGAACGGCGCGCCAGCCATTCCCATGAGCGCGCCGGAGATCGTTGTCGCGACCAGTTTGAGCGTTAGTGTCGGCACGCCGCAGGCCTCCGCCGCCAATTCGTCGTCGCGAATGGTGGCGAAGCCATAGCCGAGCCGCGAGCGCTCGATCAACCGCGCCACCGTAATCGCGCCGACGGCGAGCAGCATCATGATCAGGAAGAGATATTTGATATAACTGCCGAACGGGGCGATCGACTCCGGCCGCACGATATAGGCGCCGCGCGAGCCGCCAACAAAGTCCCAGTTGACGATCAGCGTTTGCAAAACGACGGCGAGTGCGAGCGTCGCAATGGCGAAAAACGCACCGCGCAGACGCAGCGTCAGGTAGCCCATGCCGAAGCCGACGACTCCAGAGACCACGCCGCCAATGACGACCAAAACGGGAATCGGCACCGGTGCGAGCTTGTGCATGGCGACGGTCGAATAGGCGCCGAGCGCAAAGAACGCAGCGGAGCCGAAATTCACGTAGCCGCAATAGCCGCCAAGGATGTTCCACGCCGTTGAGAGAACGACGTATTGCAGCACGACGTAGCCGGCGAAGAAATAATAGTCGTTGCCGAGCGCGATCGCGGCGGCGAATACGATGCCGCCGACGACGAGGCAGATGAGAAAGAACAGGTCCGTGCGCACGTCTAGCGTCCCAACAGCCCGGCTGGCCGCACCGCCAGCGTGAACAGCAAAAATCCGAACGACACGGCAGGCGCCCAGGAAGGCCCGTAGAATGTCGAGGTCAGGCTTTCGACGACGCCGACCAGCATGGCGGCGATCACGGTTCCCGGCAGGCTGCCCATGCCGCCGAGTACGCATATCGCGAATACGCGACCGATATATTCGCGGCCGACCGACGGCTCGACCGGCTGGATAATGATCAGAAACGCGCCGGCCAGCGAGGCGGTCGCGATCGAGATGCCGAAGGCGATGCGCTTGATGCGAATCGGGTCGATCGCCATCAGCTTCAGCGCGAATTGGTCCTGCGCGACCGCCATGATCGCGCGGCCGACGAAGGTGCGCGTGAGCATCAGCTGCAGTACCGCGATCAGCAATAGCGACACCAGGCTCGGCACCAGGATGCGCAGCGGAATGTCGAGGAAGGCGAAGTGCAAGGTCGGGCCAATATAGGGCGCTTCGACGTAGCGGTAGTCGACGCCGAAATAGAGGACGAGCGTCACTTCGGTGATGAACAACAGACCGAAAAAGAATGCGAGGCCGCGAAGCGATTCCTGGCCGCGTTTCTCGAATGAGACGTAGTAGATCTGATAAATGCCTGCTCCGAGCGCGTAAAATGCCGGCGTCACGATGATGCTGGTGAGGATCGGGTCGAGTCCGAATGTGACGTTGATGATATAGGCGATGTAGGAGCCGAGAATGATGAAAGCCGGATGGGCGATGTTGACGATGTCAAGGATTCCGAACGAAATTGACACGCCGGCCGTCACCGCCGCGTAGAAAGCGCCGATCAGTATCCCCGACACGATGGCGTTGATCAGAAGATCGAACGAAAAGATCATCCCTCAGCTCTGCGCGCCCGCACGACGTGCCGGCATTTGTCCCCGGATGTTGTGCTGACGCGTGCGGTCGCTGTAGAGCCGCACGTGCTCTACGCCGCGGCCCGCATTTGATCGGGGATCGCGAGCGGCTTGTTGGCGCTGTTGAGAAATTCGATGGTCATGAAGACCATCTCCTTGTCGTCGATATTTTCCAGATCATGTACCTTGTACTGGTCGGGTCCATAGGTCTCATGCCGGGTCTCGCCCGGCTCATAGGTATATTCAACGGTCGTGCCATCGTGGACGTGCTGGCGTCCGCGCCCGCCAGTCATATTGGTCCAGAAATAATCGAGCACATGGCGATGGAAGCCGAACCGCTGGCCGGGAGCAAGCCGAATCATCCAGACCCGCACGCGCTCACTTTCCGAAAGAAGCATGTTACCGACGCAGCCGTTGGGATTCTGCCGCTCGCGCTCGAATTCCGCCGCAATCGCCGGTGGCCACGCTGACTTGTCGGCTGTATCGCTCGTCTTATCCAGCATTGTCAGGGCCATGTCGCTCCTCCGCGAATTGTTGTCACAATACACTACAGGAGCTTCGCTTTTGGTGGAATAGCAAGGTGTTGGCATGTCGCAGCGTCGCGCGCTGGTGATCGGCGGCTCGATGAGCGGCCTTTTGGCGGCCGTCATGCTCGATCGGCGCGGCTGGGAGGTCGACGATTTCGAACGTGTCTCCGGGGAGCTTGCCGGCCGCGGCGCCGGGATCGTGGCGCAACCGGAATTGATAGCACGGCTCGACAAGCTGGGCTTGATACGCGCGATCTTGGCGTCGCGATCGCGCGGCGTCAGATGCTCGATCGCGAGGGCCGCGTGACCGCCGCAAGCGCGTGCCCGCAGGTGTTGACCGCCTGGGAGCGCGCCTACCGGGTATTGCGCGATGCGTGCCTAGCGGACCGTTATCATCGCGGGCGCGGTGTTATGGCATTCGACCAGAACGGTCGCGGCGTTGTTGCCCATTTCAGCGATGGTCGTACCGCGGCCGGCGATGTGCTCATCGGCGCCGATGGGCTGCACTCGACCGTGCGGCAGCAATGCTTGCCCTCGGCGGCGCTCGCTCAGGCGCTGGACGCAGGCGAAGTTGAAGACGCGCTCCGCCGCTTCGAGCAGGAGCGGCTGCCGGAAAACAAGCGGATCATCGAATGTGCGCGGCACCCCGGCGCCTATCTGCAGGCGACGCAAAGCGCCGAGGAGCGCGGGCGCTCCGCGTGCCGCGGCATTCCGGAGGCGGTCCTCGGCGAAACCGCTTTCTTGGATTTTTTGTATGCGTAAACGTGCCTGAGGTAACGCCAGCCACGGCGTGCCCGGCAAATCCTACTTCGGCTCACCCCGGCGGTTCTCCCCCGCCGAGGCATTGTTCCGTCTTGAGGTACGGTGAGGAACGTTCAGATCGCGAGCTTCAAGTCCTTGGCGGCCCGGAACGCGACTTTCTTGCTTGCCTTGATCTTGATGGCCTCGCCGGTCGCAGGATTACGCCCCATGCGCGCCGCACGCTTTCTCACCTGCAAGATACCGAGGCCGGCGATCCGGACCCGTTCGCCTTTCTTGAGATGCTTCGTGATCAGTGCTACCAGCCCGCCGAGCAGGGCTTCGCCGCCGCGTTTCGTCAATTGATGGTCCGCCGCCAGAGTAGCCGCAAGATGTTTCAGCGTAACCGGTCGGCCCACCTTGAGGGCAGCTGGTTTTTTCGAGGTCTTGGACGTGCTTGAAACCGCCATGGTGGAATACCTTCTAAAGCGCGGCATGCGCCATGGCAGAAAGGACATGATTCGGAACTATATTGAAAGCGGGACAGCCTGAGACGCATCATTGGGCGGGTGTCGATTTCGCCGGGCCAGCGGAGAATGCCGGCCATAATATTATGTTCTTGGATCGATTTTGCAGTATTGTGTGGAAATGATCGAGCATGAAGACTTTTCCGTTGTCGTAAAGAACAGGGCACCGCCTCCGAAATCATGGAGATGGGAGATCTATCGCGCTGGCAGAACCAGCCCCATTGAGCACTCCAGGGTCTTTTTCGAGTCCGCGACGGAGGCCAACCGCGCAGGGAAGGCGGCGCTAAGGCTGCTGTTAAGTGAGTATCCTGCCTAGCGCGATATTGCGCATCGGCGCAGCGTGCCCGGCCACCGTTAATGTGGACTTTCGGCGTCTGTAATGGCGCCGGTTACGATGATTGCCGGTTAAATGACCTCGGCGCGGATGCCCTCAGTTGCGGCAGACCGAGCTACCTTTGGCCATCCTTGAAGAGGTATTCGCAGGCCGTAACGAAAGCCCCGCGGATCGTAGGCAATACGGACGTCCGAGCAAAAACCGCGCGCAAACGGACCGAGAATACGGGACCCAAAGCCGTCGCCGGAGCCGTCGTCGGGTGGAGCACTAACCATCGGACCGTGCAATTCCGTCCAATTGAAGACCACACCAGCCTGGCTTTCCAGCAGTTCGATATGAACGCGACCGCGAGCGGTCGATAGGGCGCCGTATTTGAAGGAGTTTGTCACGAGCTCGTACAAAATGAGGGAAAAGTTTGGGTCAACTGCGGATTGAGCATCAAGTGTGGTCGGCCGTGAATTCTGACTTGATTGTCGAGGCCACGAATCTGACCCCGGACAAGATCGAGGACCGCAACCTCACCCTCGGAATCGCCAACGTATTGGTTGGCATCAAGCATGGCCTGAAGCCGAACCAGGAGGCGATCTTTGAACAAGGCCGGAGAAACCGGAGCGTCATTGTTGGGCAGGCTGAAACGAATAACGGATTGAATGACAGCAAACAGATTGTTGATACGATGATGTAATTCGTTTTTGAGAAGCGTTTGATGCTGTTTTGCCTCGGTCTCTTTTTCAAGGGTGCGATTGATGTACTCGATGATCAGCACACAAAGAGTAGCGTCGATTGCGTACGATAGAACGCCAAGCCAATTGTACGCGGGAATGAACAAATACCATTGGGATAGGCCTGCCAAAAGGGCGCTGAGCAACCCGGCTCTGTAGCCGCCAACGAAGGTGGTAACAACAACGGCAGGATAGATGAGTAGGAAAGGCGTGCCGTCATAAAGATCGCGAGCGAGCCGTTGAAAGGCTGTAGCAAGGCCTACTGACGCAAAGGCAACGATATAGCCAATGGCCGGATGACCCCTGAAAATACGCGCAGCCCGGTGAATTGGCGACGGCGTCGAATCTCCCTCGGCGCCAACGCCACGTACAGTCTGACGGGGCGAACGTGTATTGGCCTCTAGGGCGAGTTCGGTGGGGACAGGAACGCGCGCGCGGGCGCCGTCGTTGCCG
>JBEKSB010000022.1:0-29014 GCA_049517455.1 Xanthobacteraceae bacterium | reverse complement strand
CTTGGCATCGAGGCAGATAAGCGCGCCTCCCTTGGTGACGACGAGCGGATTGATCTCGAGCAGGTTCATGTCCTTGGCGAGAACCGCCTGGTAGAGCTTCGGCAGAACGTTGTCCGCCTGCTTGGCGACCTCGCGACTAAATCCGAGCGCGTACGCAACTGCATGGGCGTGATGGGGCATGAAGCCGGTGGCGGGATCGACCGAGAATGAGAGGATTTTGTCCGGATGCGTGCGCGCGACTTCTTCGATCTCGGTGCCGCCCTCGGTCGAGGCGACGAAGGCAACGCGCGAAGTCTCGCGGTCGACCAGCGCGGAGAGATAATATTCGCGATCGATGTTCGAGCCTTCTTCGATGTAGAGGCGGCGTACTTCCTTGCCGTGAGGTCCGGTTTGGTGCGTCACGAGCGTCGAGCCGAGAAGCCGCTCGGCTTCGCGCTGCACATCGGCGACCGATTTGACCACCTTGACGCCGCCGGCTTTGCCGCGGCCGCCGGCATGGATCTGCGCCTTCACCACCCAGACCGGACCGCCGAGTTCGTCCGCGGCTTTCACTGCTTCCTCGACACTCAGCGCCGGAATGCCGCGCGGCACCGGCACGCCGAATTCGCGCAGCACGGCCTTCGCCTGGTATTCGTGGATGTTCATGCGGCTCGCTCACGGGTCCCGGACGAGGCGCCCGAAACGCGAGAAAGTGGGACAATCAATACATCACTTGAGGAGATCGGGAGCAATCTTCTTGCAGGCCTCGACCAGACCCTCGACCGCCTGCACCGATTTCTCGAACATACCGCGCTCGGCGCTATTGAGCTCGATCTCGACCACACGCTCGACCCCCTTGCTGCCGATGACGACGGGCACTCCGACATAGAGACCGCGCACGCCATACTCGCCGTTGAGCCAAGCGGCCGCCGGCAATACCCGCTTCTTATCGCGCAGGTAGCTTTCCGCCATGGCGATGGCCGACGTGGCGGGCGCATAGAAAGCGGAGCCGGTCTTGAGCAGGCCGACAATCTCGCCGCCGCCGTTACGCGTACGGTCGACGATCGCGTCGAGACGCGCCGCCGTGGTCCAACCCATTTTGACGAGATCGGGCAGCGGAATGCCGGCCACGGCGGAATAGCGCGTCAGCGGCACCATGGAATCACCGTGACCGCCGAGCACGAAGGCGGTGACATCCTCGACCGAGACATTGAACTCGTCGGCGAGAAAGTAGCGAAAGCGCGCCGAGTCGAGCACGCCCGCCATGCCGACCACCATTTGCTTCGGCAGCCCGCAGCATTTCTGCAGCGCCCAGACCATGGCGTCGAGCGGATTGGTGATGCAGATGACGAAGGCGTTGGGTGCGTATTTCTTGATACCGGCGCCGACCTGCTCCATCACCTTAAGGTTGATGCCGAGCAAGTCGTCGCGGCTCATGCCGGGCTTTCGCGGCACCCCGGCGGTGACGATACACACCGCCGCGCCCTCGATCGACTCGTAGGAATTGGTGCCGGTGATGCGGGCGTCGAAGCCGTCGACCGGCGACGCCTGAACGAGATCGAGCGCCTTGCCCTGCGGTATGCCTTCCATGATATCGAAGAGGACGACGTCACCTAGCTCCTTGAGTCCGACCAGGTGAGCCAGCGTTCCGCCGATTTGACCTGCGCCGATCAATGCAATCTTGTTTCGAGCCATCAGAAAAAAATCCTTGACTGGCAAAGGACGCCCGGCTGCCGCGGTCATTAGCCTTTTCGGTTGATACGTTCAAGTCGGCTAACATCCACGTTGCTTATGGGCGTCGTTGTTGTCGCGTTGTTCCTGACGTCGTTGACGGGCTAAGTGCCCCCCTCTACGACGGGTCACGTCTCGACAATGCCGCTGGACGAGCCGGAAAGTTGCGAATGGGCGGCGCCATGCGGCCGCGCCAGATACGCCTGCGAGCGCATCTCGATCAGGCGCGAAGCGGTGCGCTTGAATTCCTGCGCCTCGAAGCCTTCGTCCCCGCGATAAAGCCCGTCGGGCTCAGCCTCGGCGGAAGCGATGAGCTTCACGTTCATGTCATAGAGCGTGTCGATAAGGATGATGAAGCGCTTTGCCGCATTGCGCGTCTCGAAGGTCATCAGCGGAACATGGTCGAGAATGACCGTGTGATATTCGCGCGCGATCCGCAGATAATCGGCGGCGGCAAGCGGCTGCTCGCAGAGGTCGTGGAAGGTAAAGCGCGCCACGCCCATGGCGGCACGCGGGACATGGACGGCGCGTCCCTTGAGCGGAAGCTCCTGCGCCTCGCCGTCGTGCCCGGAGGCGAGCTGCCGCCAGGCATCGTCGAGCGCGGCATCGGCTGTCGCCTCGGCCGGCACGTACCAAACGCGCATGCCGGCAAGCTTCTCGAGCCGGAAGTCGGTGCGCGATTTTGAGCCGCACGACGTCCATGTGCTGTTCGATCATGTGGATGAACGGCACGAACAAGGCGCGGTTCAAGCCTTCCTTGTAAAGCTCAGCAGGCGGCGCGTTCGAGGTAGCGACGACCACGACGCCGCGCTCGAACAGTCGTGCGAAAAGCCGGCCGAGGATCATGGCGTCGGCGATATCGGTCACGTGAAATTCGTCGAAGCAGACGAGCCAAGCCTCCCGCGCCAGCTCAATCGCGGTAAGCTCGATCGGATCCTCGCCGGCTTTCATCTTCTGCCGGAACGCGTGGACGCGCTCGTGCACGTCGATCATGAATTCGTGGAAATGCGCGCGGCGTTTTCTTTGGACCGGGCTCGCATCGTAGAACAAATCCATCAGCATCGTTTTGCCGCGCCCGACGTCGCCATAGATGTAAACGCCTTTGAGTCGCGTTTGCTTTTTTTCGCGGGACGCAAACAGCCAGCCCAGCGAGGATGATTTCCGCGCCAAGCGATGCTCGACAATCCGCTCTTCCAGCCGCGCCAGCATATCGACCACGGCGAGTTGCGCGGCATCGCGCTCGACTCTGCCGACGCCGACACCGGCGGCGTATCGCGCTGTGATGGAGCTCGCCATTGATCCTGTTAACCGATGTGAGCGAAACGTGGCGGGAATAGCGACCGCATAGCGGCGTTGCACTTCGCGTGCCATGCGCCGTCGCTAAACGGTCACGAACCTAATTATTAGCCATGCGTATACGGAATGCGGGCATGCTGCTCAATGCTTCACCTTGCCAAAGTTCGGCGGCACACAACATGATAGTTTGATTCGAGACGCACGCATGAAGACGTTCGTCACGACGGCATGCTTGAGCGAGGACGCGAGTCAGGAGGGCTTTTTTGACCACAATGTCAGGAGACCCTTGGAATGCAGGACGTTCTTCCCGAAGGCGGCGTGATCCGCAAATTATGGGTCAGTGAGACCGAAAAATATCGCGACCACGTGCTGCGGCTCGACTCCACGAGCCGGCACAGCCGGTTCGGCGGCGGCGTATCCGACGAATTCATCCGTAATTACGTCGATCTGTCCATTTCGCTTGACACCGTCGTGCACGGCTTTTTTGTCGACGGCGTGATGCGCGGCGCAGCGGAGCTGCGTCAGCTCGGCACGCGGCATCCGCGGCAGGGTGAAGCTGCGATCAGCGTGGAGAAGCCGTGGCAGAGTCACGGCGTCGGTTCGGCGCTGCTGCGCCGGACCCTGCTCACCGCCCGTAACCGCGGCTTCCGCCTCTTGCATATGGCCTGTCTCGCCGACAACCGGCGCATGCAACAGCTCGCCCGCAAGTTCGACGCCGAACTCTCCTTCGATTTTGGCAGCGTCGTCGGCGAGGTCGAGTCCTCGCGCGCAAATCCGTTGTCGTTGATGCAAGAGGTCATGGCCGATGGCCACGGCTTCGCGACGGCGATGCTCGATCTGCAAACGCGGCTGCTCCGAGCCTGATTCCGTCAGCGTCAACTACCTTGCGCCAGCCGAAGCGGCATAGGCGCCGCGAGCGGATAATCCGCTTCGACGACATAAGGACCGCCCCCGACCGACGCGCGAGACGAGAACAGCACGAAACGGGAGACCTCGAACGACGCGGAGCGATAATGCCCGCGTGCGCTCAGATAATCGGCCACTTGCCGGCTAGACGATTCGCGCAGCCGCGCCAGCGTGACATGCGGCGTGTATTTGCGGCCGTCGGGCTCAAGTCCAAGCCGCTGCAATAGCCGCTCCTGTTCTGCCTGCAACTCCAGCAGCGGGGCGATGGCGGTGGCGGTTGCCACCAAGGCCCGCGGCTTGCGGCCGCCGAACGACGTGAGCCCGTCCAAGCGCAACTCGAAGGACCGTCGCTGCACACGCCCAAGCAAGCCGGCAATATCGCGCGCGAGCGCGTCGTCGATATCGCCGACGAAGCGCAGCGTGAGATGATAGCTCTCGGGATCGATCCAGCGGGCCCCGGGCAGGCCGCCGCGCATGATGGCCAGCGACTCGGCGATATGCCGCGGTATTTCAAGAGCTGTGAACAAACGGGGCATGACACCTGCGGCCCATGCTCGGCGAATCGCAGCACATGCAGCATGCGGGGATCGCATGCCGCATGCAACCCTCACGATGGATGCTGCATATGGGAGCGCGCGATAAGTTCCTCCACCTTCGGCAAGACGCGTGCGACAATCACGTCTACTCCCGCCGCGGTTGGGTGTAAGCCGTCGTGCTGCGTGAGGCCGAGGTCGGCAGCGACGCCATCGAGGAAGAACGGATAGAGCAGCGCGCCGTATTTAGCGGCAAGCTCGGGATAGATGCTTTCGAAGGACCGGCCGTAATCGGCCCCGAGATTCGGCGCCGCACGCATGCCGCAAAGAAGAACGGCAACGTGGCGATCCGTGAGGCGTTGCAGGATCGTCTCGAGCGCCGTGCGCGTCAGCTGCGGCTTGATCCCGCGCAGCATGTCATTGGCGCCGAGCTCGACGATCACGGCATCGGTGCCTTCTGGCACCGACCAATCGAGCCGCGCCAGCCCACTGGAAGCGGTGTCACCCGAGACCCCGGCATTGACGATCTCTGCGGCAACCCCCTTGGCGGCGAGCGCTGCCTGCAACCGCGCCACGAAACCGTCCTTTTCGGGCAAGCCCAGACCTGCTGTAAGGGAGTCGCCGAGCGCCACGATCCTGACCGACGCCTCGCCTTTCGCAAACGGAACGGCCGTTGCGGCGAAAAGCGCGACGCTACAAACCGCCGCACCTAAGATTTGGCGCAGACTTCTCCCGCCCCCATATGATCGGGCACGCCTCGATGGCGAGGGGCACCGGTCAGCCAGAAACATGAATGACACGTCGGGGCATCCTTTCGCCGGCACCGCCATCGCGCTGAGCGGGGTCAACCTATCGCTAGGCGGCGGCGCCGCCCGCGTTCGTATCCTTGGAGACATCGGCTTGAATATAGGGCGCGGCGAAGCCGTAGGCCTCCTGGGTCCATCGGGTTCAGGCAAGTCGACGCTGCTCATGGTGATGACAGGGCTGGAACGGGCCGACAGCGGCTCAGTTATCGTTGCCGGAAAGGACTTGCACAAACTCGGCGAGGACGAACTCGCACGCTTTCGCGGCAGGAATATCGGCATCGTCTTCCAGGCGTTCCACCTGATCCCGACCATGACGGCGCTGGAAAACGTCGCCGTGCCGCTCGAGCTCGCCGACGCACCTGATGCGTTCGCGCGCGCCGAGCAGGAGCTTATGGCGGTCGGACTTGGCGATCGGATGAGCCATTATCCGCCCGAACTATCCGGCGGCGAACAGCAGCGCGTCGCGTTGGCCCGTGCGGTCGCGCCCAATCCCGCGATCATCGTCGCCGACGAACCGACCGGTAATCTCGACGAGGCAACCGGAAGCGAGATCATCGAGCTTCTGTTTCGCGGCCATCGCGAACTCGGCACAACGCTCGTTCTCGTGACCCACGACGCGGCGCTGGCGGCGCGCTGCGATCGGGTGCTGCACATGCACTCGGGGCGGATCGGAGAACGGTTGCCGCAAACGGCGAAAACAGAATGATGCCGGTCGCGCTGCGTTTTGCCTGGCGCGAATTGCGCGGCGGATTGCGCGGCTTCCGGATTTTCGTTGCCTGCATCGCGCTCGGCGTCATGGCGATTGCCGGGGTTGGCTCGGTGGCGCAAAGCCTCGCCGAAGGCCTGTCCCGCGCCGGTGGCGTGATCCTCGGCGGCGATCTTGCCTTCTCACTGGTCCAGCGTGAGGCGAACGAGAGCGAGCGCGACTTCCTCGGCGCCCACGGCGTCGTCGCCGTTGTCGCCACGCTTCCAACCATGGCGCGCGCCGGCGACGGACGAACCACGCTGATCGAGGTCAAAGCGGTCGACGACGCCTATCCGTTGGTGGGGATGGTCGCGACCGATCCTGATATGCCGCTCCCCGCTTTATTCGCGCTGCAGGGTGACGCGTTCGGCGCCGCCGCCGATCCGACGTTGCTCGCGCGCCTCGATCTCAAGCCCGGCGACCGGATCACCATCGGCAACGCAGTGATCGAATTGCGCGCGGCGCTGAAGACCGAGCCGGACAAGCTCGCCGGCGGCATCGGTTTCGGACCACGCGTCCTCGTGAGCCAAGCGGCCTTGCGCGCGAGCGGGCTCCTGCAACCCGGCAGCCTGGTGCGCTGGCAATACCGGCTGCGCCTGCCGGAGACCGCATCGAGCGACAGCGCTATGGCCTCCGTCGAACAGCAGGCCCGGGCGCAGTTTCCGAGCGCCGGTTGGGACATCCGCACCCGCAACAAGGCGTCGCCGCAACTCGAACGCAACGTCGAGCGTTTCAGCCAATTCCTCACGCTGGTTGCTTTGACCGCTCTTCTCGTTGGCGGCGTCGGCGTCGCCAACGCGGTCGCAAGTCATCTCGCGCGCAAGCGCGACGCGATAGCGACAATGAAAGCGCTCGGCGCAACGGGCGGAGACGTGTTCGCGGTCTACTCCTCGCAGATCATGCTCGTCGCGCTGTTCGCAACTTTTATCGGCGCCGGTCTTGGCGCAGCATTGCCGTTCCTTATTGTCTGGGCATTCGGCGCCCTCATTCCGCTTCCCGTTGCGCCCTCGATAAATCCCGCGGTGCTAACGCTGTCGATCGTATATGGCCTGTTGACGGCGCTGGCCTTCGCATTGTGGCCGCTCGGCCGTGCGCACGACATCTCCGTGTCCATGCTGTTTCGCGACCAGGTCGCGGCAAAGCGCGGTTGGCCGCGACGCCGCTACGTCGTCATCACCGCATCGATCGTCGCCGCTCTCGCGGCCTTGGCGGTGCTCTCGGCTTACGACCGCCGGCTCGCAGCGATTTTCGTCGTCTCCGCCGCCGTCATTTTCGCTGCGCTGCGGTTGGTCGCAATGCTCACGATGGCGCTGACGCGCCGCTTACCCCGGTCGCGCTCGACTCTGGTACGGCTTGCCATCACCAACATCTATCGGCCGGGCGCCTTGACGCCGAGCGTCGTGCTCTCGCTCGGACTCGGTCTTTCTTTGCTCGTGACCGTGGTCGAGATCGACGGCAATCTGCATCGCCAGTTTGCGGCGGCATTGCCGGAAAAGGCGCCTTCATTCTTTTTCCTCGACATTCCATCGGCCGACGCCGACGGCTTCGATGCTTTTGTACGCGAGCGCGCGCCGCGCTCCACGCTCGAGCGCGTGCCGATGCTGCGCGGCCGCATCATCGCCGCCGACGGAATCAAGGCGGAAAATCTCAAGCCCGGTGAGAGTTCGGCCTGGGTGTTGCGTGGCGACCGCGGCATCAGCTACGCGGCCACGCTGCCTGCCGGCTCACGACTCGTCGCCGGAGAATGGTGGGCCGCCGATTATTCCGGTCCGCCGCTTGTGTCGCTTGAAAATAGGACCGCCGAAGATCTTAAGCTCAAGCCCGGCGACACCATCGCCGTCAACGTGCTCGGCCGCAATGTGACGGCGCGCATCGCCAATCTGCGCGCCGTTGAATGGCAAAACCTCGGCATCAATTTCGTGCTGGTGTTCTCGCCCGGCACGTTCGCCGGCGCGCCGCACACGGATATCGCGACGCTGACCTTTGCCGACGGGGGCACGACCGGGGAGGAAACGGCGCTCGTCAAGGCATTGGCCGACGCTTTCCCGACGGTGTCCGCCATACGCGTGAAAGATGCTCTCGACGCGGTCGACCATATCGTCGGCAACCTGGTGCTGGCGCTGCGCGGCGCCAGTATGGTGACGCTGATCGCCGCAGCTTTGGTGCTGGGCGGCGCAATTGCCGCAGGCCAGCGTTTCCGTATCTACGACGCCGTCATTCTGAAGACCTTGGGGGCGACCCGCTTCCGCCTTCTTGCATCCTACGCGCTCGAATACGCCCTCATCGGACTTGCCGCGGTGGTGTTCGGCGTGGCGGCCGGCTCGGTCGCCGCCGATCTTATCGTCACGCGGGTGATGGAGTTTTCTTTTGTCTGGGTGGCGCTACCCGCGGCCGGTACCGCGCTCCTCGCGCTCCTCGTCACGGTGCTGCTCGGTCTTGTCGGCACATTCACCGCGCTCGGCCACAAGCCTGCGGAGGTGTTGAGGAATCTGTAGTCTGGAACGATTGTGACCGAACGGTAACCTGTCGCAAATATCGCATCCGCTGCATCTGGCGCGGGTCCGGCTTTCGCACTAGATTCGTGCCACATCGGCGTCCGGGGCTCCCGGATGCAAAGCCCGGCTATAGCCGGGATAACTTAGGGGTACCTTCCATGTCGGATTTCGACCGGAATATCGCGGCCGCCCGGACCGGCTATCGCACCGATCAGGTGGCGATCGACGCGGGTCTGCGCGCGTACATGATCCGCGTCTACAACTACATGGCCTCCGGCGTGGCACTGACCGGACTGGTCGCTTGGTTCGCCTATCAGGCTGCGGGCGGCAGCGCGATCGCCATCTCCGGCCACTCGATCACGGGATTGACGGGTTTCGGCCAAGCGATCTTCGGCGGCCCGCTGATGTGGATCTTGATCCTGGCGCCGCTCGGCCTGGTGATGCTTCTCAGTTTCGGCATCAACCGGCTGTCGGCGAGCACAGCGCTGACGGTGTTCTTCGTCTATGCCGGTTTGCTCGGGCTCTCGCTGGCGTCGATCTTCCTGGTCTATACCGGGGCGTCGATCAC
Organism: Xanthobacteraceae bacterium; assembly: GCA_049517455.1. Lineage (GTDB taxonomy): Bacteria > Pseudomonadota > Alphaproteobacteria > Rhizobiales > Xanthobacteraceae > BOG-931. The sequence continues at coordinate 19,955 of JBEKSB010000022.1, read as the reverse complement.
GCGGGTGTTCTTCATTTCGGCGGCGACGTTCGGCGCAATGAGCCTTTACGGCTACACCACCAAGCGCGATCTGACCGCTGTCGGCTCGTTCCTGTTCATGGGCCTGATCGGCATTGTCATCGCCAGCTTGGTCAATATGTTCCTGCAGTCGAGCGGGCTCTATTGGGTGATCTCGGTGCTCGGCGTGCTGATCTTCGTCGGCCTTACCGCCTACGACACGCAGAACATCAAAGAGCTTTACAGCCCGATGGATGACGGCACGACCGCCGGCCGCAAGGCGGTGATGGGGGCGCTGCGGCTGTATCTCGACTTCATCAACCTGTTCCTGATGCTGCTGCGCATCTTCGGCGACCGACGCTAAGCAGACGGGCACTAGACACTGCGACGCCCCGGGCATTGCCCGGGGCGTTTTGTTTTTCGCAAGCAGTCCATGCCGTCGCGAGACGCACGCAGCGCGAGCAACGCGGCAAACGAAGCGAGACACAGAGCCACGGATACGACGATGGCCGAAGGTCCCATAGCGTCGAGCAAGAGACCAAACAGCAGCGGAGCGAGAGCTTGTGCCGCGCGCGCCGGCGCGCCGAGCAAGCCGGTGCGCTCGCCGTAGCCGTGCGGGCCGAACACGGCGAGCGGCACGGTGCCGCGCGCAATCGTCAGAAGGCCATTGCCGGCGCCGTAGAAGATCGCGAATGCGACCGCCGCCGATGGGCCGACGACGGCGAAAATGGCGGCGCCGATCGGATGCAGCAAAGCCGCCAGCCGGGCCGAAATCAGCGGATGGCTCCGGCGCAGGAGAAAGAATTCGACCAAGCGCGCCGCCACCTGCGCCGGTCCGACGAGCGACGCGGCGGCGATCGCCTGGAGCGGCGTGACACCGCAGCGTTCCAGCAATCCCGGCAGATGCGCCGCCATCGACCCGGTCACGAACCAAGCGGCCGCGAACACGAAGGCAAGAAGGAACATTTCCTTGTACGGTTTCCAGCCGGTTCAGTGCTCGGCGGTATGGGCGAGTTGCATGGGCCGTGCCGGTACCGGCAGCATCCAATTGAGCGGCAGGGCAATGGCGAGATTGAGTGCCGCCCAGACCAGCAATGTCTCACGCCAGCCCAACGTATCGTTCAGAAATGTCGACAACGGCCAGCTCACCGTCGACGCGAAGCCGGCGATCAAAGTGATGCCGGTGATCGGACCACGCGCGTCGCGACCATAAAGCGCGGTGAGCGCCGCAAAGCCTGCGTCGTAAAGCCCGAGTGTCATTCCGATGCCGAGAATCGCCCAAGCGGCGAAGAGCAGGACGGCACCATTTGCCGCCGCGAGCGCGATGAGACCGGCAGCCAGCACGACGTTCGACAACACCAACACGCCTCGTCCGCCGTGGCGATCGATGACGCGCCCGACCGCCGGGCCGGCAAATGCCGCGATCAGCAAAGCGCCCGACAAGGCCGCGAAGACCCACGAGCGCGGAACGCCAATGCCCCCCGCGATCGGATCGGCCAGGATCGCCGGCAAGTAGTAGCTCGATGCCCATGCGAGCGTCTGTGAGGTCCCGAGCGCGGCGACAACGAAGCGGCGCGATCCGCCGAAACCTGGGTTGTCGTGTTCTTGTGCCAAGCCGATCCGTCATTTTCATGCGTGGCCGCTCGAGCGGCGGCATGCTGACGCAACGTCCGCTGGCAGCGGCCGGGCGCCGCCGCGAAAATCTCAGCCCGCAACCACGCGGAGCGAGCGGTCGAGCGCGCCAAGCACACGATCAAGTTCCTGGCCGCGGCGCAGGATATGACCAGTTGCCGAGATCACGCTGTAAGCGCCCTGCCGGCGTCCGAGCCGCGGATTCTTTTCGATCCGGTAAATGGGAAATTCGCTGGCGCGGCGGAAAACCGAAAACACCGCGCGATCCTTGAGGAAATCGATGGCGTAATCACGCCATTCGCCGGCGGCTACTTTACGACCGTAGAGACTGAGAATGCGGTCAAGCTCGCGCCGACTGAAGGTGACTTTGCTTGCGGGGACGGGCGCGCGCAACTCGCCCCCGCGCCACGCGCTCGGTTCGATTTCGCCGAATTCCATGCGGCGCCTCCTTTGTCATCGAAGCTTCACGGCCAGTTCATGATCGCGCCGGACGGAAGCGTCGGCAAGGGCTTTGCCGCGGGTCTGCGAAGGCGAGATTGCGAGGCGAACCGTCGCAGTTTGGGATCAAATTCGCCCAGGTGCGGCATTTCGACCGCCTGAATCACGGATTCGTTAGGCCAATCATAAAGCGGCCCCATTTCGGTCAATCACACGCCAAGCTGGACTGCGAAACAGTCGATCGTTGCCTCAGGGCCCGGTCCGGATCGCATTCCGGATTCCTCAGCCCCCCAGCCCCCCGGGGTGTGGACGGACCGGGCCAGAGTTTCCGCGTAGGGTTCAATCCCCAAATTGCATAAAGGCCGGCAGATTGCCGGCCTTTATTTTGGACAGGAAGATGACGGATGCCGTCCGTTATCTATCTTCTGTCGCCGGCCTTCTGATTTCTGTCGTTTGCCGTCCGACCGGCACGACGGCGGCGCCAAGGATCATGCCCGGTTTATCGTGCGTGCCTTGCTGCACCATGACGGCGGCAGCATCGATGTCGTCGGCCATGATGTCGGAGATCGGTACGCTCCATACCGACTCCGTGCCGGTAAAGTCCCCCAGCTTCAGCCAGCGCCGGACGACATTGTGGTACGTGACGGTGCGCCCATGATTTTCGCCCCGGCCGATTTCGATCGGCACCGACCTGGCGAGCGGACAAAGCCAGACTTCGCCGCCGATATGCTCCTTCCCGGCGGCGATCTTCACATTCAAATGGCTGCCGCCGACGGACATCAGCACCGGCACGGACATGATCGCCGCGTTGCGATCGGTCAGCGCAATCGCGTGCTCTACCGCGGAGCGGTCGCTGCCGAGAACGTGCGTTGAGCCATTGACGACAATTTGCGGCGTATAGACCTGCCGATCGCCGCGCACGCGCGCATAGGCACGCTGCCGCGCCGAATGCGCGGGACTGGCGAGCGTATCCTTCCAGCCGAGGTAGTCCCAATAATCGATTGGCACGCTAACGGCGATGAGCAAAGGGTCATTCGCAAATTCGCCGAGCAGCTTATCGGCCGCAGGACAGGACGAGCAACCTTGACTGGTGAACAGTTCGAGAAGCGCGCGCGGCTCGCCGGCACTCGCGAGCGCGTAACTCGCAACGAGCACGCCGGCGATAAGCGGTGCCGACGCGAGGCGGCTACGCAGCATTCCAATCTCCACCCCGCTGGCCCCTCAGTCAGGATTCTGATGACCGCGCAGTGATATCGGGCGCGCCAGTCACCCGCCACTCAATTCGCGGTGACCCGCCTTATTGCGTGGAGCATGATCTTTTCGGATAACCGGATGCCACTTTTCCGGATCATGCTCTTGGTTAAGCCGCGAGATGGCGAAGGACGTACTGCAATATCCCGCCATTCCTGAAGTAATCGAGCTCGTCCACTGTATCGATGCGGCAGATCAATGGAACGCGCTTGAGGCCACCGTCGGCCGCGACGATCTCGGCAATGAGTCGCTGGTGCGGCTTGAGATCGGTGTGCAGCCCGCGGATGGTCACCTGCTCGTCGCCCTTCAATCCGAGTGTCTGCCAGGACGTTCCCTCTTCAAACACCAGCGGCACCACGCCCATGCCGACCAGATTGGAGCGATGGATGCGTTCAAAGGATTGCGCGACGACGGCGCGCACGCCCAGCAGGATCGTGCCTTTGGCAGCCCAGTCGCGTGACGACCCCGTGCCGTATTCCTTGCCGGCGAACACCACCAGCGGCACGTGCTCGCTCTTGTAGCGCATAGCCGCATCGTAGATCATCATACGTTCGCGCGAGGGGTAATGGATCGTGTAGCCGCCCTCAACGCCGGGCACCATCTGGTTCTTAAGGCGGATATTGGCGAAGGTGCCGCGCATCATCACCTCGTGATTGCCGCGCCGCGTGCCGTATTGGTTGAAATCGAGCGGCTTGACCTTGTGGTCGACGAGATATTTTCCCGCCGGCGAATCCACCTTGATCGATCCCGCCGGCGAGATGTGGTCGGTGGTGATGGAATCGAGGAATAGTCCGAGCACGCGCGCATCGATAACGTCGGTCGGCGCCTCGGGACGGCGCGACATGCCGAAGAAATAGGGCGGATTCTGCACGTAGGTCGATTTGCGGTCCCAGGGGAAGGTCAACGCGCCCTGAACGCTGATCTTGCGCCAGTTCGTGTCGCCCTTGAACACATTGCCGTATTTGCGCGTGAACATCTGCTTGTTGATGTTCTTGCGGATAAACTCATTGATCTCGCGGCTCGATGGCCAGACGTCGCGCAGATAAACCTTGCGGCCTTTCTGGTCGGTACCGAGCGGGGTCTTGGCGATATCGGCTTGCATCGAGCCGGCGATCGCGTAGGCGACGACGAGCGGCGGCGACGCGAGATAATTGGCGCGCACGTCGGCGTTGACGCGGCCCTCGAAGTTGCGATTGCCGGAGAGCACCGCGGCGGCGACCAGATCGTTGTCGTTGATGGCCTTGGAAATCTCCGCCGGCAGCGGGCCCGAATTGCCGATACAGGTGGTGCAACCGAAGCCGACAAGATTGAAACCGAGCTTATCCAGGTCCTTCTGCAAGCCCGATTTGCTTAAGTATTCGCCGACCACCTGCGAGCCGGGCGCGAGCGAGGTTTTGACCCACGGCTTGACCGTCAATCCCTTTTCCACAGCCTTGCGGGCGAGAAGCCCGGCCGCGATCATCACGCTCGGGTTCGAGGTGTTGGTGCAGGACGTAATCGCCGCGATCACGACGTCGCCATGGCCGAGCGTGTGCTCGCGGTTCTCGACGGGAACGCGCTTGTCCATTTCGGCGGCCTTGCCGAATTCCTTGTCCATGGCTTGGGCAAAGCCACTTTTGACCTCCTTGAGCGGCACCCGGTCTTGCGGACGCTTCGGTCCGGCGAGCGACGGTTCGACGGACGAAAGCTCGAGCTTGAGCACCTCGGTGAAGACCGGATCGGGCGTCGCCTTGGTATGGTACATGCCCTGCGCCTTGGCATAGGCGAGCACGAGCGCGACGCGGTCCGCCGAACGGCCGGTATCGCGCAGATAACGGATGGTGTCGTCGTCGATTGGAAAGAAGCCGCAGGTGGCGCCGTATTCCGGCGACATGTTGCCGAGTGTAGCGCGGTCCGCGATCGTCAGGCTGGCCATGCCCGGACCGAAATATTCGACGAACTTTCCGACCACGCCGCGCTTGCGCAGCATTTGCGTCACGGTCAGGACGAGATCGGTGGCGGTCACGCCTTCCTTGAGCTTGCCGTTGAAGCGCACCCCGATCACTTCAGGCAACAGCATCGAATAGGGCTGGCCGAGCATGGCGGCCTCGGCCTCGATGCCGCCGACGCCCCAGCCGAGGACGGAGAGCCCGTTCACCATCGTGGTGTGCGAATCGGTACCCACCAGCGTGTCCGGATAGGCGAGCTCGGTCGCGACGACCTTGTCCGGGAACTTGATCTTCGTCTTCACCGTCCAGACGGTTTGCGAGAGATATTCGAGATTGACCTGATGGCAGATGCCGGTGCCGGGCGGCACGACGCGGAAATCCTCGAACGAGCGCTGCGCCCATTTGAGAAACCGGTAGCGCTCCTGATTTTGCTTGTACTCCTCGTCCACGTTTTTTTTGAACGCGGTGTTGTCGCCGAAATAGTTGACCACGACCGAATGATCGATGACGAGGTCCACCGGAACGAGAGGATTGATCTTCTTTGGGTCGCCGCCCAGCATCTTCATAGCGTCGCGCATGGCGGCGAGATCGACGACCGCCGGCACGCCGGTGAAATCCTGCATCAGCACGCGGGCGGGCCGGAAAGCGAGTTCACGGTCAGATGTTTTGGTCTTGAGCCATTGCGCGACCGCCTGGATGTCCTCTTTGGTGACGGTGCGGCCGTCCTCATTGCGCAGCATATTTTCGAGCAGGACCTTGAGCGAGAAAGGCAGCCGCGAGATCCCCTTCAGACCGTTCTTCTCCGCCACCGGGAGGCTGTAATAGGCGTAGGTCTTGGAGCCTACCTTCAGCGGCCGTAAACACTTGAAGCTGTCGAGCGAATTCATGACTATTTTCCCATCCTGCCGGCCCGCCCGCCGGCACAAATTGCAGGTAAATTAATACCGGAACAGGCGCCAACAGAAGTTTGGTGGCCGGACACGGGAGGCGTCACTAACACGCCGTTGTCCGCGCCTCGGCTTATAGGGTCTTTTCAAGACTTGTGCCAGATCGGCAAGAAATGGTCGATAACATGCCGGAAGAGCCTCGTGCGTTCGCGATAAAGAAGCAGACGCATGCGTCTTTTGCCCTCGTTGCAGGACCCCGTTGATGCGGCTTTCCGCCTCTGATCTGGCCTGCCGGCGCGGCGGACGCGATGTTTTCGCCGGCGTGAGCTTTTCCGTCGCGGCCGGCGAGGGCATGACGATTCGCGGCCGCAACGGCGCGGGCAAGTCATCCCTCCTGCGTATGGTAGTCGGGCTCGTCCACATCGCCGCGGGCCGGCTCGATTTAGAGGGGGGCGACCCGGAATTGACCCTCGGCGAGCAGGCCCACTACCTCGGTCACCAGGATGCGTTGAAGCCCTCGCTTTCGGTCGGCGAAAACCTGCGATTCTGGTCGGCTTTTTTCGGCACATCCTCCGCCGACATCACCGAACCGCTCGCCGCAGTGGGGCTCGATGCACTCATCGACCTGCCTGCCGCCTATCTTTCCGCCGGGCAGCGCCGCCGTCTCTCGATCGCGCGCCTGGTCGCCGTCAAACGCCCGATCTGGTTGCTCGACGAGCCCACCAGCACGCTTGACGCCGCGGCCCAGGCCCGGCTCGGCGAAATTATGCGGGCGCATCTGGCCGCCGGCGGTCTCATCCTCGCCGCGACGCATAGCATGCTCGAACTCGACAGCGCGCGGGTATTGCAGCTCGATCAAGCGTCCTTCCTGCAAGTGGGGAAAGAGCAAGCATGACCTCGCTCGCCGCGATCCTCATCCGCGACATGCGCATTGCCATCCGGGTCGGTGGCGGCGCGCTGATGGGCGTGTTGTTCTTTTTGGTCGTGGTCACGCTCGTGCCCTTCGCGATCGGACCGGACCTTGCGCTCCTAAAGCGGATCGGGCCGGCGATCCTTTGGCTCGCGGCGCTGCTCGCGAGCTTGCTGGCGCTCGACCGGCTGTTTGCGGCCGATCACGAGGACGGCTCGCTCGATCTCATCCTCATGGGCCGCGCGCCGCTTGAGATCGTGGTTGCGGTCAAAGGTCTTGCCCATTGGCTCACCACCGGCTTGCCGCTCATCATTGCCGCACCATTCATCGGGCTCTTTCTCAACCTCGACGCGCAGGCCGCAGCCGCTCTGGTGCTGACGCTCTTGGTCGGCACGCCAGCGCTGACTTTCATCGGCCTGATCGGCGCCGCCATTGCAGTGACGCTGCGCCGCGGCGGATTGCTGCTCGCGGTGCTCGTGTTGCCGCTGACGGTTCCGGTGCTGATTTTCGGCGTGGCCGCGGCCAACGCGGCCGTGGTCGGACCGGTGCCGTTCGGAACGCCGTTCACGATCCTCTGCGCGCTAACGCTCGCGAGCCTGGTGGTGGGACCATTCGCCGCCGCGGCCGCATTGCGGCAGGAAATGGAATAGTCGTGGTGCTCATGTGAAATTGAAACGCGCCTGCCGGCCCCGGCATTGTGCCGGAGCGGCCAAGTGGACTAGGTAAGGCTTGGATTTAGGAAGCTGCCGATGACCATCGCCGATCTCGCCAACCCGTCGCGTTTTCTGCGATTTGCCAATCGCACCATCCCGTGGCTCGGGGGCCTGGCGGCGCTCGTGTTCGCGTTCGGGATCAATCAGGCGTTGGTGGCTCCTGACGACTATCAGCAGGGCGCGACCGTGAAGATCATGTTCCTTCACGTACCCGGCGCATGGCTCGGCATGCTCGGCTGGGGCGTGATGACCGTCGCCGCGCTCGGCACGCTGGTGTGGCGCCACCCGCTCGCCGACGTCACCGCCAAGGCGGCGGCGCCGATTGGCGCCGCTTTCACGCTGATGTGTCTTGTCACCGGCTCGTTGTGGGGACGGCCGATGTGGGGCACCTATTGGGTATGGGACGCGCGGCTCACGTCGGTGCTGCTGCTCTTTCTGCTCTATCTGGGCGTCATCGCTCTTTGGCGCACGGTCGAGGATCCCTCGCGCGCCGCGCGGGCCGCGGCGATCCTCACGCTCGTTGGCGCAATCGACCTGCCGATCATCAAATTTTCGGTCGACTGGTGGAACACGTTGCACCAGCCGGCCTCGGTGTTTCGCTTTGGCGCCCCGACGATCGATCCGTCGATCCTCATTCCTCTCTTCATCATGACCGCGGCGTTCACGCTCGCGTTCGCCACGCTCCTGCTCGCCGCCATGCGCAACGAAATCTTGCGCCGCCGGGTGCGGACATTGCGGCTGATGCAGGCGAGCGCTGCGGCCTGACAATGGCAGCGGTCAACCATATCGGTTTCATCGTTGCCGCCTACGGCGCCGCCATCGCGGTCGTCGGCGGGTTGACCGCTTGGGTGATGCTCGATTACCGCGCGCAGCTGCGCAAGCTCGCCAATCTCGAAAAAAGAGGCGTCACCCGCCGCTCGGCGCCGGCGCGTCCGGAGCCGGCGATAGAACAGGCGAAGGAAGAAGCGTGACCGCGGCCGAGAAGGAGCACGTCAACGTCCGCCGGCGCCGCCTCATCGTGCTGGCGCCGCTCGTGGTCTTCCTCGGACTTGTGCTTCTGTTCCTGATCCGGCTCTATTCCGGCGACCCCTCGCACATTCCGTCCGCGCTCATCGGCCAGCCGGCGCCGCAAACAAACTTCCCGCCCGTCGCCGGCCTGGATCGCAACGGCACGCCTTTGCCCGGCATCAATCCCGCAAGCTTCAAGGGCGCGGTGACGGTGGTGAATGTCTGGGCGTCGTGGTGCGTACCATGCCACGACGAAGCGCCGCTGTTGATGCAGCTCGCGCAGGACAGCCGCTTGCGTGTCATCGGCATCAACTACAAAGACGAGCCGGAAAACGCTCGCCGCTTCCTCGGCCACTACGGCGATCCGTTCGCCGCCGCCGGCGCCGATCCAAACGGCCGCGGCGCGATCGAATGGGGCGTCTATGGCGTGCCTGAAACGTTTGTCGTCGGACGCGACGCGCGCATCGCCTACAAGCTGGTGGGCCCGATCACCCCCGATGTTTTGGAGTCGGTGCTCAAGCCCGAGATCGAGAAGGCGCTCGCGGCGGGATCGTGAGCGTCATCATTCCTCCACCACCGCCTCTTCGGCGGCGTATTTCTTCAACAGCGGATATTGCAGGGCGCCGAACAGGAAGGTCAGCGGCAGAACGCCGAACACCTTGAAGTTCACCCAGACGTTGGTCGAAGTATTGCGCCAGACGATCTCGTTAAGCACAGCGAGCGCGAGAAAGAACAGCGCCCAGCGCAGCGTCAACTTTCGCCACCCTTCATCGGTGAGGTGAAAGAGAGAATCGAACACCACGCCCAAGAACGATTTACCGAAGTAAAGTCCGCCGAGGAGGACCGCGCCGAACAACGCGTAGAGGATCGTCGGCTTGATCTTGATGAAGAGATCGTTGTGCAGGATGAGGGTCAGCCCGCCGAACACCAGCACGATGATCGCAGTGACCACCGGCATGATCGGCAGTGCCCGCGTCAGCACGTAAGAAGCGGCCAGCGCAGCCAGCACGGCGACCATAAACGTCGCCGTGGCGGCAAAAATGCCGTAGCGGGAATTGGCAAAAAAGAACAGGACCAGCGGCCCGAGGTCGAACGCGAGCTTAAGGAGCGGGTTGAGCTGCGGTTTCTTCGTTTCGGTCATGTCGGGCGCCTAGGTGTCGATGCCGGCGATCGCACGCGCGAAATCGCGCGCCGAAAACGGCGCGAGATCGTCCACGCTTTCGCCGACGCCGATGAAATGCACGGGAACCTTGAACTTCGCCGCGATGGCGACAAGGATGCCGCCGCGCGCGGTGCCGTCAAGCTTGGTCATGACCAGGCCGGTGACGCCGACGGCCTTGCTGAAAATCTCGACCTGAGACAGCGCATTCTGCCCGACGGTGGCGTCGAGCACGAGCAGTACGGCGTGCGGTGTCGACGGGTCGACCTTCTTCATGACGCGCACGACCTTTTCCAGCTCTTCCATCAATTCGGTGCGGTTCTGCAGACGGCCCGCCGTGTCGACGAGCAACACGTCGATGCCGCGATCCTTCGCCACGCGCACCGCGTCGAAGACGAGGCCCGCGGCATCGGCCCCCGCCTCGCGTGCGATCACCGGCGCGCCGGCGCGTTCGCCCCAGATTTTCAATTGGTCGATAGCGGCGGCGCGGAACGTATCGCCCGCCGCCAGCATCACGCTGCGGCCTTCGGCGCGGAGCTTTGCCGCGAGCTTGCCGATGGTCGTCGTCTTACCGGAACCGTTGACTCCGGCAACGAGAATGACGAACGGCTTTTTTCCTGCATCGATCACGAGCGGCTGCGCGGCGCCCGCGAGAACCTTTTCAATTTCCGCCGCCACCACCCCTTTGACCTCGTCGGCCGAGATGCCGGCTTCGTATCGGCTCGCACGAAGCGCGGTGGCAATGCGGCTTGCCGTGTCGAGGCCCAAATCGGCGCGGATCAGAACGTCCTCGATTTCCGCGATCATCGCGGCATCGAGCTTGCGCTTGGAAACAAGGTCGGAGATGGCGCCGCCGAGCGCCGACGACGTGCGCCTCAGCCCGCCGGTGAGGCGCTGCCACCAATTTCCCTTCACGCTGTCGTTCATTTCAGTAACGCTGTCGCACTGCTGCGGCGCCCGTGATAGCGGTTTCGCCAAGGTAGGCAAATATGACCCCGGAAGAGATGGTGTCGCGGCTCCTTTATCGCGATGGGCTCATGCTGGTGATCGACAAACCGGCAGGTTTCGCCGTGCATCGCGGCCCCAAAGGCGGCGAAAGCCTGGAAGATCATTTCGACGCCTTGCGCTTCGGATTACCGCGCGCGCCGGCGCTCGCGCACCGGCTCGACCGCGACACTGCGGGATGCCTCGTGCTCGGCCGTCATCGCAAGGCGCTCGCGCAACTCGGGCGTTTGTTCAAGTCAGGGGCGATCGCCAAGACCTATTGGGCCGTGGTCGAAGGCGCGCCGGAGACCGACGAGGGCGTCATCGAGCTGCCGCTCGGCCGCCTCGATGTGACGCGGGGCTGGTGGATGAAGCACGATCCCAAAGGCCAGCCGGCGGTGACCAAGTGGAAGTTGATGGGCAGAGGCGGCAAATTGGCCTGGCTTGCGCTGGAGCCGGTCACCGGGCGCACCCACCAGCTCCGGGTACATTGCGCCGAAATGGGCTGGCCGATCCTGGGCGATGCGATCTATGGCACCGCCCCCCGCAGCGGCGGCCCGATGCTGCATCTGCAGGCCCGCGAGATCATCGTGCCGCTCTACAAGAACCGCGCGCCGATTCACGTCTGCGCGCCGGTGCCACAGCACATGCGTGACGCCTTGGTTGCGTGCGGATGGAAGCCTGAGAGCGGAGCGCAGGCGGCGGAGTGACGCCGCGATCAGGCCGCCAGCAATTGTTTGCCATCGTGCGCGGCAATCTTTAGTTCGATAATCGTGCCCGGCGCGACCGGTGTCGCGAGCCTAACCGGCGTGAAATGCTCGGTACGGCCCCGTTCATGCGCCTCGGTCAACACACGCCGCGTCGCGCCGACCTCGGCATCGAGGTGCGTGCGCAAAGCGAGCGCGCCGCGTTCGCGTAAACGCCGCGCCCGCTCCTTCACGACGTCGCGGCTCAGCTGCGGCATCCGCGCCGCCGGCGTGCCCGGCCGTGCTGAAAATGGAAAAACATGCAAATGCGTCAGTCCGCATTCATCGACCAGACCGAGCGAATTGCTGAACATCTCTTCCGTCTCGGTCGGGAAGCCGGCGATGATGTCGGCGCCGAATACCATGTCCGGCCGCAACCGGCGCAAAGCATCGCAGAATGCGATCGCATCGTTGCGCAAGTGGCGGCGCTTCATGCGCTTGAGAATGAGATCATCGCCCGCTTGCAGCGATAAATGCAGGTGCGGCATGAGCCGCACGTCCTGCGCGAAGGCGTCGATGAGGTCGCGGTCGGCCTCCACCGAATCGATGGACGACAGCCGCAGCCGCTTGAGCTCCGGCACATGCTTGAGGATTTTCTTGACCAGCGTGCCGAGCTTGGGCGCGCCGGGCAGGTCCGCGCCATAGCTGGTTATGTCGACGCCGGTGAGCACGACCTCGCAATAGCCATTGGCGACGAGCCGCTGCACATCGCCGACCACGGCGCCCATCGGCACTGAGCGTGAATTGCCGCGGCCGTAGGGAATGATGCAGAAGGTGCAGCGGTGGTCGCAGCCATTCTGCACCTGGACGAAGGCACGCGTATGGTCGGAGAAGTCCTCGATCAAATGCGCGGCGGTCTCCTTCACCGCCATGATGTCGTTGACGATCGCTTTCGGTGCGTCGGCAAGGCCGAATGCGGCCCGCGTCTGCGCCCACGCCGCGCCGCTAAGCTTCTCGGTGTTGCCGAGCACGCGATCGGCTTCGGCCATTGCGACGAAAGTGTGCGGTTCGGTCTGCGCCGCGCAGCCGGTGACGACGATCCTGGCCTGCGGGCGCTCGCGGCGCAGCGCCCGAATCGTTTGCCGCGCCTGGCGCACCGCCTCCGCCGTCACGGCGCAGGTATTGACCACCACCGTGTCGCTCAAGCCGGCGCGTTCCGCCTCGCGGCGGATCACTTCCGACTCGGCGGCATTGAGCCGACAGCCGAAGGTGACGACATCGACGCTCATTGCCTTACGCCGCTCCCGCATCGGCCAGCAACGCGGGGTCGAATCGGCCGGTATGCTCGAATTCAACCGGTCCCGTCATCAAGACGTGGTCGTCGCCTTCGCGCCATTCGATCGCGAGGTCGCCGCCGGGCAACGTCACCGTCACCTTGCGGCCGGTGCGGGACAATCGCGCCGCGGCGACGGCGGCGGCACATGCCGCCGAACCACAGGCCTTGGTGAGGCCGGCGCCGCGCTCCCAGGTTCGGATCACCACGCGATCGCGCGAAGGCGTCGCGGCCAGGGTGATATTGGCGCGCTCCGGAAACAGTAGATGGTGCTCGAGGAGCGGGCCGATGTGGCGCAGATCGTACGCCTCGGGATCCTCGACCCAGAAGATCGCGTGCGGATTGCCCATGTTCACCGCGGAAGGCGAACGCAGGATCGGCGTGTCGGGCGGCCCGAACTGGAGGTCGATCGCGCGTGTATCGGGCATTTCCCGCGCCAGCGGAATCTCGTCCCAGCGAAAGCGCGGCGCGCCCATGTCGACCGTGAACAACTTTTCGCCGGCGCGCCAGCAAGAGACCAGGCCGGCCGAAGTTTCGAAATTGAGCGTCGCTCTGCCTGTCTCGGCGCTGATGAGAGAGGCTACGCAGCGCATGCCGTTACCGCAGGCGCCCGCCTCCGACCCATCGTTGTTGTAAATGCGTATCAAAGCGTCACTACCGCCGCGCCCCGGATAAAGCGCCATGAGCTGGTCGTAGGGCTCTTGGCGCGCGGCGGCGCGCGCCTCATCCGCCGCGATCGGGCCCGGCGCATGCCGCAGATCGACGATCACGATCTCGTTGCCGACACCGTTCATCTTGACGAAATCCCGATTTGCCAGCGTGCTCATGATAAAGCCCGAATGTGCCGGACTTATATGAGGACTCAGGTCTCGTGCGCCAGTAGGGGGCGGCGGCCAGAAGCGGCCGTGCTAAATTCAATCGGGGACGAAGAGAATTCGGACACCACGCCGGTTCTGAAGCGTCGGTCCGCACATGGAGAATCTGATGTTCTTCCGCTTTGCGCTCTGCATCGGTACGGCCGCCATGTCCATTGCCCTCGCCGAGCCCCAGCCTTCTTGGGCGCAAACCCCGGTGCAAACACCGCCGGCTTCCGCGACCAAACCCGACACGCCGCCTGCCGCCCCTGTGCCAGGCGCGACCACTCAGCCGGGCGATCCGTTCGGCGAGGATGCGACACTCACCGCAAAGCCGATCGTGTACTTGAAGGGTACCGGCACCTGGGACAGCGCCTTCGAAACGATCACCAACTCGTTCAAGTCGCTCAAAGCCTATATCGGCAAGGAAGGCCTCAAGATCGACGGCCAGCCGATGACGATCTTCACCGCGACCGATGACACCGGCTTTCAGTTCGAAGCCGCAATCCCCATCGCCGAGCCGCCAAAAAATCCGCCGCATGGCGAAATCGGCGTCGGCACTTCGCCCGAAGGCCATGCGCTCAAATTCGTCCATCGCGGCTCGTATGACGGATTGGACAATACCTACGAGGCGATCACCAACTATCTCGATGAGCGACGGCTCGAGGCCAAGGACATGTTCATCGAGCAATACTTGACCGATCCTTTGACCACCAATGAGGATCATCTGGTCGTCGACGTTTACGTCGTGATCAAATAGCGCCGGATGACTGGAGCGTCGTCTTTACGGAGGGTGGCGATCACAGTTGCCATACCTCTCCGGGACGCAGAGTGCGGAACCGCTCAGGCGGAATTTCGGCAGCCTCCAAGGCGTCGGCAAGCGCGACTAGCGGCGCATCGATCGGTTCGTCGGTGAGTTGGAACGTGCCGTAATGGTGGCCGAGCGCATGCTCTGCGCCACAATCAATCAAGGCCTGCACCGACTCGGCCGGGTTCATGTGCTGGTCGCGCGTGAACCAGCGCGGCTCATAGGCCCCGATCGGCAGAATGGCGAGCCTGAACGGTCCGTGGCGCTCGCGCGCGCTGCGGAAATGCCGGCCATCGCTGTAACCGGAGTCGGCGACGACATAGATCCGTCCGCCTGGCGCTTCGATCACGAACGACGCCCACAGCGACATGTTGCGGTCGGACAAGTTACGCGCCGACCAATGGTGTGTGGGCACCAACGTCGCTGTGACGCCCGCGCCGATATCCACCCGATCGTCCCAGTCGTGAGCTTCGGCCGCGATCGCAGGATCGTGATTGCGCATGATGGCGTCATTGCCGAGCGGCGTTATGACGCGCGGGTGATGCGCGGCGGCAAGACGTGACAGAGTGGTGAGATCGAGATGATCGTAGTGGCCGTGTGACACCAGCACGACATCGATCGGCGGCAAATCTGCAAAGGCGATACCGGGATCGTTCGTTGCGGCCCGATGAAACGGAAAGGCGACGCGCGCTTCGACCATATCGGGTCGAGCAGAATATTGAGACCCGCAATCTGGATGAGCCAGCTGGCATGGCCGACATAGGAAATGCGCCAGGCGCCACCTTCGACGCGCGCCGGCGGACGGTCGGCATAAGGCGACGGCGCCCAGCCCGGCCACTTCGCCTTTGTGCCGCGCCAGTAACGATCCACCAACCAACGCAGCAGTTCGGGGCGACCTCTGGGCGGCACGGCGTGTCGGTCGAAAAACCGCTCGCCGTCGAAATGATCGGAAACAGGGCCATTGTAATAGCGCGACATTCGGGCCGTATTATACAGCGTGGACGCCTCCGGCAGCCCGGCAATAACGCCGCGGTTGACGGGAGCCGGGTCCGCACCTATTTTCCGGCCACTCTCGCAGGAGACTGAAAGTCCGTAATCGCCGACCAGCCCGCGAGGCTGGAGGCCCCCGCCCGACAGCGCGATGCGCCCTCGGGCGTTTCAGCGTTTTCAACTCGCCTTTCCCGTTTGGAGAGGTGAAGGAAAATTAGATGTTCGACAGTCTTTCCGAGCGTTTGAATGCAGTCCTCGACCGCCTGACGCGGCGCGGCGCGCTGTCGGAGGCGGATGTCGAGGCGGCGCTCCAGGAAGTGCGGCGCGCGCTGATCGAGGCCGACGTCGCGCTCGATGTCGCCCGCGCCTTCACCGATGAAGTGAAAAAGCGCGCGGTCGGCATCGAGGTTATCAAGTCGGTCACGCCCGGCCAGATGGTCGTCAAGATCGTGCACGATCAGCTGATCGAGACCCTGGGATCGAACGCCCAGCCGATCGACCTTAATGCACCGGCGCCCGTCGCCATCATGATGGTCGGACTGCAGGGCTCGGGCAAAACCACCACCACCGCGAAAATCGCCAAGCGCCTCGCCGAGACCACCAAGCGCAAGGTGCTGATGGCGTCGCTCGACACCCGCCGGCCGGCGGCCATGGAACAGCTTGCCGTGCTCGGCCGGCAGGTCAGCATCGACACCCTGCCCGTCGTCGCCGGACAGACGCCGGTGCAGATCGCGACGCGCGCGCTACAGGCGGCACGGCTCGGCGGCTACGACGTCGTTATGCTCGACACCGCTGGCCGCATCACGCTCGATGAGGCGATGATGAACGAAGCGGCCGAGATACGCCGCGCCGCCACGCCGCACGAAGTCCTTTTGGTCGCCGACGCGCTGACCGGCCAGGACGCAGTCAATCTCGCCCGCAGCTTCGACCAGCGCGTCGGCCTCACCGGCATCGTGCTGACCCGCATCGACGGCGACGGTCGCGGCGGCGCCGCGCTGTCGATGCGCTCCGTCACCGGCAAACCGATCAAGCTGCTCGGCACCGGAGAAAAACTCGACGCCATCGAAGATTTCGATCCGGCGCGCATCGCCGGCCGCATTCTTGGCATGGGCGACATCGTTGCGCTGGTGGAGAAAGCTGCCGCGACGATCGACGCCGAGAAAGCCGCGCGCGTCGCCGAGAAGATGCGCCGCGGCGCGTTCGATCTCGCCGATCTGCGCGAGCAGCTCACGCAGATGCAGAATTTGGGCGGGATGAGCGGGCTGATGACGATGCTGCCCGGGATGGCGAAGATCAAGAACCAACTCGCCGAGCGCAATTTGGATGAGAAAGTGCTCAAGCGGCAAATGGCGATCATCGATTCAATGACACCGCAGGAGCGGCGCAATCCCGACGTGCTCAAGGCGAGCCGCAAGCGGCGCATCGCCGCCGGCTCCGGCACCAAGCCCGAGGACATCAACCGCCTCCTCAAAATGCACCGAACCATGGCCGATGTGATGAAGGCGATGGGCGGCGCCAAGCGCGGCCCCATGGCGGGCCTTGCCAATATGCTCGGCATGGGCGGTGGCATGCCGAGCCCCGAACAGATGGCGAAGCTCGCCGAGAAAATGCCGGGCGGCCTGCCGCCATCCATGCCCGGCCTGCCGCCGAATTTCCCCGGCGTGCCGGGCGGGCTTCCGGGTGGACTTCCGGGCCTTGGTCCGACGCTTCCGGGCGGATTTCCCGGCCTTGGAAAGAAGAAATGATCCAGACGCAGCTCACTGAAAGTCTTTGAACCGTTCAAGAAAGGAATACGAAAATGCCCGTCGTTATCCGCATGGCACGCGCAGGAACCAAAAAGCGGCCAGTCTATCACATCGTCGTCGCCGACAGCCGAGCACCGCGCGATGGGCGCTTCATCGAGCGCCTCGGCTATTTCAATCCGCTGCTGCCGAAGGAGCGGACGGATCGTCTGAAGCTTGATCTGGAAAAGGTCAAAGCCTGGATGGCCAAGGGCGCGCTGCCGTCGGATCGCGTGATGCGCTTTCTCGACGCTGCCGGCGTGATGACGCGTCCGAAGCGCAACAATCCGGAAAAGGCGATTCCGCGCAAAGAGCGCAAGGCGCAGGCAGAAGCCGCCAAAGCAGCGGCCGGTGCCGCTCCCGCCGCAGGCGCGGCGCCTCCGGCTGCGTAAGCGGCGCGGGCGATGACGGGCGGCCCGCGCGGTGGTCGGGTTTGTCTTGGGCAAATCGGCGCCGCGCATGGCCTGCGCGGAGAAGTCCGGCTGCACTCGTTCACGTCCGATCCGAGCGCGATCGCCGGCTATGGCCCACTCGAAACCGAAGACGGACGAGTCTTCGAGATCGAAACGCTGCGGCCGGCCAAGGATCATTTCGTCGCGCGGCTTTCGGGCGTTCGTGACCGCAACGCGGCGAGCGCGCTCGTCAACACCAAGCTCTATGTACCGCGTGAGCGGTTGCCGCAAACCGAGGAGCCCGACGAGTTCTACCACGCCGATCTCGTCGGCCTTGCCGTTGTCGACCCGGCGGGCAAAATCCTCGGTACCGTGGTCGCGATTCACAATTTCGGCGCCGGCGATCTGATCGAAGTGCGGCCGGACACCGGCGGCAATACGGAGTTGGTGCCGTTCGACACAACCAATGTGCCGGCGGTCGACGTCAGCTCGGGAAAGATCGTCGTCGATCCGCCACAAGGGATGTTCAAAGGGCTGTTCAAAACGAATTGACGATCATGTGGCAGGCAAGCGTTCTCACCATCTTCCCTGACGTCTTCCCGGGCCCCCTGGGCGCAAGCCTTGCCGGCAAGGCAATGGCTGCGGGCGCGTGGTCGCTTGACGTCGTCGATATTCGCGCCTTCGCTACCGACAAGCATCGCAGTGTCGACGACACCCCGGCTGGCGGCGGCCCGGGCATGGTGATGAAGGCCGACGTGCTCGGCCGCGCCATCGACGCGACGGCGACGGATCAGCGTCCCCGGCTGCTGCTGTCCCCCCGAGGGGCGCCGTTAACCCAAATGCGGGTGGAAGTGCTTGCCGGCGGGCCGGGCGTGGTTCTGATCTGCGGCCGCTTCGAAGGCATCGACGAGCGCGTCATCGCCGGGCGCTCGCTGGAAGAAGTTTCCATCGGCGATTATGTGCTGTCCGGCGGCGAGATCGCGGCAATGGTGCTGATTGACGCCTGCGTGCGGCTATTGCCCGGCGTCATGGGCGCCCCGGCCTCGCGCGCCGAGGAGAGCTTTACCGAAGGTTTGCTGGAATACCCGCAATACACCCGGCCGCAGCTGTGGGAGGGTCTAGCCATTCCCGAGGTGCTCCTGTCAGGCGACCACGGCAAGATCGGCGCTTGGCGGCGTGGCGAGGCCGAACGGCTCACCCGCGAGCGCCGGCCGGACCTCTGGGCGGCCTTTTTAAGCCGCTTCCGGAGCGGCTCACGGACCGGGTGACGAGAAGGTGACAAATCCGGCGCGGTGGCGTAGAAGCTGCGCCAACCCGTTTAACCCCTGGTCAAAAGTGCGCGCCCGGCGCGCAGCCGTTGGAGAACTTCGCCATGAACCTGCTCAAGGAAATCGAAAACGAACAGGTGGCAAAGCTCACCGCCGGTAAGGAAATCCCCGACTTTCAGCCGGGCGATACGCTCGTGGTCAACGTCAAGATCGTCGAAGGCGAGCGCAGCCGCGTCCAGGCCTATGAGGGCGTGTGCATCGGCCGCGCCGGTGCCGGACTGAACGAGAATTTTACCGTGCGCAAGATTTCCTACGGCGAGGGCGTCGAGCGGGTGTTTCCGCTTTATTCGCCGATGATCGACTCGATCAAAGTGGTGCGGCGCGGCCAGGTGAGGCGCGCCAAGCTCTATTATCTCCGCGGCCGCCGCGGCAAGTCAGCTCGCATCGTCGAGCGGCAGGACCACAGCGCGCAAGCCGAAAAGGCCGAGGCAAAAGCGGCGGAGTGATACCGGCCCGCCGCATAGTGATTATATACTCCGCGAATTTGGTGGAGTTTCGTGACAATGGCCAGTCCCCGCACCCTTTACGACAAGATCTGGGACGACCATCTTGTCCACGAAGATCCGGACGGCACCGCTCTCATCTACATCGACCGGCATCTCGTTCATGAGGTGACGAGTCCGCAGGCCTTCGAGGGGCTGCGGCTCTCCGGCCGCAAGGTGCGCGCGCCGGAGAAGACGCTCTGCGTCGTCGATCACAATGTGCCGACGACCGATCGCCATCAGAAGAACCCGGACCCCGAGAGCGAAGCGCAGATCGCCTATTTGGCCGACAACGCCAAGCATTTCGGCCTCGAATATTTCGACGAGTTCGACAAGCGGCAGGGCATCGTCCACATCATCGGGCCGGAGCAGGGCTTTACGCTGCCTGGCGTGA
>JBEKSB010000021.1:0-29090 GCA_049517455.1 Xanthobacteraceae bacterium | reverse complement strand
CGGAAAATTATTGCGCGGTGCGCCGATCTTGAGCGTGTGCCCGACGCGCAGGTCGTCGAAGATGTAGCGCGAGCCGCCCCGGCTCGCCGCGTCGAGCTTGATGGCGACGACATAGCTCTGCGGATCGGCGTCGGGATTTAGAAGTGAAAACTGCCGGATCAGCCCATTGGGCAAATGCAAGTCGATGTGGGCGCCCGGCTTGTAGGGCGGCAAGCGGCCGCCTTCGGGCCGCCTGAACGTGTAGACGTTCGTGTCGCGGGCCACTGTCTCAATGTCAGTCACCCGTACGTCGATCAGGGCGGAGCGACCGTTTTCGGGCGCTTGGCCTCCGGCGGCGGGTGTTGGTGCGGTCATCGTGTCCATGCGTGTTATAGATAGGCGGCCAAGGTGGGGGTTCGCAACATGTTGTTTGCGCCATGTAGCCCACTAAAAAAAGCCCTGCGATTTTCAACCTTTCCAAGGCTGAGGCTGAAAACCACGCCGATGTCATTGCCGTCCGTGGCGGCAACGTCGCGGCGGCGATGCGGTTGACTCGGCTGGTTCCGCACCCGCCCGTGGCGCAACATCGCTGTTGAGACACCGGGTCGATATGATAATAGTCTATTGTTGGAAATTCGGCGCAAATCCAATGCCGTTGGGGGCCGGCAACCGGGCATTGAGGGTGTTTCGCATGCGTCGACTGCTCGTCGGCCCGTTGGCGTTCGTGATCGCCGCAATTTTTTCGTTGCCGGCCATGGCCGAAAAGCGCGTGGCGCTGGTGGTGGGCAACGGGAAGTACTCCCACGTTTCACCGCTTAGCAATCCTGCCAACGACGCACGGCTCCTTGGCGAAGCGTTGCGGTCAATCGGGTTCACGCTGGTCGGCGGCGGCGCGCAGCTTGATCTCGACAAGCAGTCTTTCGAAAAAGTAGTTCAGGAATTCGGCGCGAAGCTCCAGGGCGCCGACGTCGGGCTTTTCTACTATGCCGGCCACGGCCTGCAGATGCGGGGCATCAACTATCTCGTTCCGGTCGATGCCAACCCGAGCCGCGAGGCGGACGTCGGCATTCAGATGCTCGATGCCAACCTTATTCTGAATCAGATGGAAGGAACCGGAACGAAGCTCAACATCGTCATCCTCGATGCCTGCCGTAACGATCCGTTCAGCGGGCGCGCGCTCGCCATGGGACGCGGCCGCGACAACGAGATGGTCAAGATGCGCGACATCGGCGGCGGCGGCCTTGCCGAAATGCAGGCGCCCGAGGGCACGCTGATCTCGTTCGCCACCCAGCCCGGCAACGTTGCGCTGGATGGAGCCGACGGCGACAGTCCGTACGCCAAAGCGCTGTCGGAGACCATTCGCATGCCGGGGCTCGGCATTTTCGACGCTTTCAACCAGGTTGGCTTGAAAGTGAAACATGCGACTGGCGGCAAACAACAGCCTTGGATGTCGAACTCACCCATCGACGGCGCCTTCTATTTTGTCCCCTCCGCCGGGTCTGTCGCCACACCCGGCGCCCAAAGTCTGTCTGCGGAGGAGATTGCCTGGGATTATCTAAAGGACACGGCCGACGTCGCCTCGCTTCGCCGCTTTGTGACGAGTTTTCCGCAGGGCACGCGCAAGCACGAGGCCGAGGTGCGCATGGCGGCCTTGGAACAGGCCGCCGCGGAGGCGCAACGGATCCAGTCGGCGAAGTCAAAGACCGACGCTCCGACGCAAACGCCGACGCGAATCGGCCTGCTGTCGCCCGAGCAGGAACGCGCTCTCAAGCCGGCCGAACACTTCGAGGAGTGCGAGAATTGTCCAGAAATGGTCACGATGCCCGCGGGAACGTTCGTCATGGGCTCACCGGCAAGCGAGCCGGCACGCGAAGCCGATGAAGGCCCGCAGCAACAAGTGGCGTTCGGCCGCATGTTCGCGGTCGGGCGCTCGGCGGTTACGTTCGACGAATGGAACGCCTGTGTGGCGGAAGGGGGCTGCAACGCCTATCGGCCCGGCGACTATGGCTGGGGTGGCGGCAAGCGTCCGGTGATCAACGTCTCCTGGAATGACGCGCAAGCCTATGTGAAATGGCTGTCGACAAAGACCGGGACGCCCTATCGCCTGCTCAGCGAGGCGGAACGCGAATATGTTACCCGCGGCTGCACCTCGCCCGCGTGCCCATCGACACCGTTCTGGTTCGGCGCCGAGATCTCTCCGGATCGCGCGAACTACGACTGGCGCCATTCCTACAATGGCAGTGCCAAGGCGCAGGCGGCGCGGCGCACCGTTGCGACCGATGCCTCCGAGCCTAATCCTTTCGGCTTGTTCCAGGTGCACGGCAATGTGCGCGAGTGGGTCGAGGACTGTTGGAATGCAAATCTTTCCGGGGTGCCTCGAGACGGCGCCGCGCGAACCACGGGCGATTGCGCAAGCCACGTCGTGCGGGGCGGTTCATGGGCGGACGAGCCGAAGGATTTGCGGTCGGCCAAACGCAGCTGGGAAGTCGCGACCGAAAGACGTGCAGAGATCGGCTTCCGGGTGGCGCGCACACTGCGAGATTGATGCAGCGGAGTTTCGAGCCTTTGTTTAAAACCTGTTTTGCCCCTGTCTCGCACGGAAAAACCTTGTTTCGGAGGTACTACAACGGTATTGTTTAATAAAATTTTGCACACCTTACCGATCTCTTACCCTGAGTTTGTCGCAATGCGGAAATAGCCGCAATCGCGAATGTGGAAGAGGGTCACAATGGTCAGCTCGGCAATCGGCGCGATAAGCTGTAACGCTGCGAAATCGGCAGTGGGTCCGCGATTCCGCAAGGTGACCTTCTCCCCCCGTGTGGTTGGCGGCTTACTCGCCGCTCTGCTGCTTTTGCTGTCCGTGATGCCGAGCCCGGCGGCGGCGGGAACGCGCCGTGCCTTCCTTGTCGGCATTCAACGCTACTCCGACGGTTATATCCAACGGCTCGAACGCGCGGCGAATGACGCGAAGGACGTGGCGAAGGATCTTGAAGAAGTCGGTTTCGACAAAAAGAACATCAAGGTTGCGGTGGACTTGAGTAGCCGCGATGCGTTCGAGAAGGAATTCAGCGCCTTCCTCAATACGATCGAAGCCGGTGATGACGTCGTGTTCTATTTTTCGGGCCATGGCTTCGGAGTCGAGGCGGATCAGACGAACTATCTGTTGTTCGCCGATCTGAAAAGTCCATTCGCCTACACGAAGTCGCAATTGATCGACCAGGAGCGCAAGAATCCCGACGTGGTGCGACTGAAGATTCCCCAATATCTCGACACCTATCAGAAGAACGAAATTCCCAACGGTGTTTCGGCAAATGAAATCGAACGCCGGATCGTCGAGAAGAATCCCAAGACTGTCATCATGATCCTGGACGCGTGCCGGTCGCTTGTTCAAAACGACGTCTCCGAGTCGCAGGACATCAAGATCGTCAAGCGCGGCGATGATTCGGGCAGCAGGTTATTGAAGGCGCGCAAGCCGCGTCCGGGCTTTCTTATCCTCTACTCGGCCTCGTTCGGTGAACAGGCCGCCGAAACGCTTGGCAACGTCGATTTTGGCCGGAACTCGCTATTCACCGGTGTCCTGCGATCCGAACTCCAACGGCCGGGGCAGTCGGCTGTCCAGCTCGGCGAGCGCATCAAGCTGATGGTGCGCGCGATTGCCAACGATAAAGGCCGGCAACAGGAGCCTGAAGTATTTTACGATGAAAATAGTTCGGCCAATCTCGACGATTTCTACTTCGTCGGCTCGATTGGGCGCGAACGGTTTCAGATGTCGGAGGACAGGTGCGCCGGCGAGGAGGCCGACTGGAAGCAGATCAAGGCGCTTCAGAGGCGCGAGCTTTACGACCGTCACATCCGCAGATTCGATCTTTGCCCGCATGGCACCGCCGAACTAGCCCGGCGCGCGCTCGCCACGCTGGCGCTGAACTCAGATGACCCGGTCGTGGTGGCCGTTGGGACGGACAAATCGGTGAGTGAGTGCGACGCGCTTGCCGCCTCCCCTCTGGATATGGATCGCGCGCGGCCGCCCGGAACCGGCGTGGTGACGGAAAATCTGGATGCCGAGGCGGCGATCAAAGCCTGCCACAAGGCGGTGGCCGACAATCCGCGCGTCGCCCGCTACCTCTACAATCTCGGACGCGCTTATCAGAAACTGGCGATGCGGGCCGGCATTGGCGACGATGAACGCAGGCGCGCGCTCGACAGCGCCCGGCTTGCTCTTGACGACGCCGCGAACCGCCGCGGCTATATCAGCGCCTTGAATGACCTCGCCGTGCTGGATGAGCTGGACAATCATGCCGCGCAGGCGATCGATCTGTTTAGGCGGGGCGCCCAGCAGGGGCATCCGCTTGCGATGTATAACTTGGCGCTCCACTACCGGGACGGCATGGGCGTGCCGCGTGACGACGGACAGGCCGCCGAATGGTTCGCGCGATCGGCCGGAAGCGGCCTCGTCTCTGCAATGGTTGAGTACGGCAGGGCGCTGCAGAGCGGTCGTGGACAAGCAGATTCAAGACCAAATCCGCGCCGCGCCGTGGAATGGCTGCAACGTGCCGCGGAGGCTGGTTCGCTGCGCGCGATGTACTGGCTGGGCTGGATTTATTACCGGCAACACGACACCCAACTCTCGCTGCTATGGTACGGCCGGGCCGCGGAGGCGGGTTACAGCGATGCCCAGGTGAAGGTGGCGCAAATCATGGAGAAGGGGGACGGCCTCCCCAATCCGCAGCCTGAAATTGCTGAACGCTATTGGCGGCTCGCCGCCCATCACGGCGATCCATTCGCGCAGGTCGAATTTGCCGACAAGCTGCGAAACGGTCTCCTCATCGTCAAAGAGGAATACGGGGAAAATGAGGTCGTCACCCTGCTGACGCGTGCCATGAGTCAGGGGTCGGCGCATGCGGCCGTGGCGCTGGCCCAAATTTATCGAAAAGGCGAGCTCGGTCAGGACGTAAACCCGATCAAGGCCATGGAATTTGCCTATCATGCGATCGACCTCGCGGTTTTGGCCGACCCGACCGCGCTGGATGGCGACCCGTACTACGAATTCAACGCTGCGCATCTTCTCGTTGAGATGGCCAAGGACGGCGAGGCGATCGACGCGATGGGACGACCGCTGCTGACCCCGGAGGAGATCGATCGCCTCGAGCACTATTACGGGGCCGTCGATCCCGTCACCAAGCACGTCAAGCTCCGCGGGTTCAAGATGCCGATCTTTTGCGAACCTTCCGAAACTTGGTTTTTCCCGGAGCAGGTTTGGGTCTGGGATTGGGGCCGCTCCGAAGCTCCGACGGAATTCCAGATTCGCTATCTCGAGCGCCTGCGCGGGTGTCCCTACAATGTCGATCTGCGCGCGACCCTCATCGATGTTTACTCGCAAGCCAAGAAGAACAAGGTTGCGTTCGCCGATCTGCTAACCCAGAGAATGCAGACCTTGGAGGGCCAGGCCAAGTCACAGACGCAGGAAGGCGACGGGGGACGCCGACACCGGCGGCGGTGATGCGTATCCATTTGTTGTTTGCTTTTGGTGGAACGAGAAATGACCTTTGGAGACATGACATGAACAGATATCTGCCAAGCCTGATGGCGGCATTTTCGGGCATGGCGTTCCTCGCGATGAGCACTTTCAGCTTGCCGGAACCGGCGCACGCTCAGTTCGGCCTGTTTATCCCGCGCATAGGAGGCTTCGGAATGTATGGGGGCGGACGGGGTTGCCGCCACTGCGGCGGCGGCAGGCACTCTAGAGATGATGAAGATACCAGCAGCGACGACTCCAGCTCGCGTAAAGATCGTAATGACCGCGCGGCCAGCCTCGCTCCGCCCTCAAGCAAGGTCGAAAATACGCTGCTCCATACCGTCGCGCAGCTTAACCCGGACGAGCTCGGCAATACGCCCGGCGACGACGGCACGAACAAGGCCGTATCGCCGTTTGGCAAGGCCGCCTCCAAGGAGGGCGAGCGCGACTGGACCGAGGCAGTCCAGAAGATCATCAAAAAGTTCACCGATAACCAGGACAAGCGGGTCACGACCGCCGGCGACGTGACCGAACACGCGATCGAGCAATCGCTCGACACCGCGATCAAAACCGCAAAACTTGATACGTTCGAGACGTTCCTGGGCGAGAACTGGACGGCTGAGCGCCTGCGCGCGATGGTGCTCGACCTGGTCTCTGCTGATCTCGACAGCCTGTTCAAGGGCAATAGCCGCGGCTACGCCCCCATGCAGGAGCTCAACGAGCTGATCCAGCACTCAGCGCAAGCCACCTATCGGCGCATTTTCGAGCTCTCTGAGCTGATGGCCGCGAACCGCGGCTCGGCGCTGTTCGTGCAGCGTCTTTATCAGACCCACGGCGGTCGAGTGAATGATCAGTTGCGGGAGGACGCAACCGACATGATCACGCGCACGGCGAATGCGGCGGTCGGCAAGTTCCAGGTAGCTTTGCGCCAGAACGAGAACGGTTACGCCCTGCGTTACCGCGCCGAGCGCATCGTGTTCGACTGCCTGTCGGACAACGTCGAGAAAAT
This sequence comes from Xanthobacteraceae bacterium, assembly GCA_049517455.1. Classification (GTDB taxonomy): domain Bacteria; phylum Pseudomonadota; class Alphaproteobacteria; order Rhizobiales; family Xanthobacteraceae; genus BOG-931. The sequence continues at coordinate 22,590 of JBEKSB010000021.1, read as the reverse complement.
TTCATCGTCGGAAACCGACATCGCCGAGAAGGGCGAAATTGCGCAAAGGGTCGAAGGGACCGCCAAGAGCGAATGCATTGGCTGGATCGAAAATCAATTCGGGACGGACGCTCGCGCCCTTAAACCGCAGACGCCGATGCCGTTGCGCGTGGTCTGGTCGGCGACGGGTCCGAAGGACGACCCATCGATGTACGGCCAGGCGGCGAGCGAGTTGCGGTAGCAAGCTGAGCGGCTGGGGATTAGGCCCGGGCGAGACCCTTCGAGCGCGGCGCTCAGGTGTGCTGCCGAGCGGGCGCTGATGGCTGATTTTTTCATCTCCTACACAAGCAGCGACCGTTACTGGGCTCATTGGATCGGTAAGGAGCTCACGGCGCTCGGTCACGTAGCGCACGTCCACGAATGGGAGATCGAGGGCGGCGGCGACATCTATGGCTGGATGGAAAAGCGCCTTGATGCCGCCGACCACGTGCTTTGCGTCATCTCCGATGAATATCTCAAGGCCCCCTTCTCGACGCTCGAGCGTAATGCGGCGCTGTGGCAGGCGACGGGTAGCCGGCCCGGCTTCGTCCTGTTCGTCGCGGTCAAGCCGGCTCGGCTACCGGCGCTCTCGGACCATATCCGGCGGTGCGAACTGTTTGGTGTGGACGAAGGGACGGCGCGTGTCCGTTTCCGCGAATTTTTGCAAAAGCGCGAGGCTCCCGAGAGGATTGCCTTCCCCGGCCAGGCCTTCGCCGTCTCTAACATCCCGTTGCAGGTGCCTGTCCATTTCATGGGGCGGGACGATGCGCTCGCTGCCATCGAGGCGGCGCTTCGGCGCGAAACCAGCGGCCTTGCCGTTGCGGCGCTGTATGGACTTCGCGGCGTCGGCAAGACGACGCTGGCCGCGGCTTATGCGGAGCGCCATCGCAGCGATTATCGGGCGACATGGTGGATCAGGGCGCAAACCGAGACCGGCATGCGTAGCGACCTCGTCGCGGTCGGCGTGCGGCTGCGCTGGGTCGGCGCGGACGATAAGGAGGAGGCGGCGCTCGCGGCCGTGATGGAACGGCTGCGGCAAGAGGGCGAAGGAATCCTGCTCATCTTCGACAATGCAATCGACGCCGGCACCCTCAAGCCCTATTTGCCCCGCGGCGGACGGTGCAACATTCTCATCACGTCCAACACGCATGCTTGGCGCAATATCGCCGCACCGGTCGAAATCGGCGTTTGGAGCAAGGAGGTCGGGGCCGATTACCTTCTGGCCCGGACCGGCAGCGCCGCTGAGCGCGATGCCGCGGAAGCGTTGTCGGAGACGCTGGGCGGACTGCCCCTCGCCCATGAGCAAGCGGCCGCCTATTGCGAGCGGCTCGAAAAGCCTCTTGCCGAGTATCGCAAGCGCTTCGATGCGGCACCGGCGCGGCTGCTCGACGACGCCCGTGATGCGCCGGCCGAGTATCATGATCGCCTGACGGTGACAAAGACGTTCGCGCTTGCCATCGACGAAGCGGCAAAGCTGCACGCCGCCGTCGAGCCGCTGATCATCCATGCGGCTCTGCTTTCGCCGGAACCGCTGCCGCTCTTCCTGTTCGCTGAAGGCCGGGAAAAGTTCGGCGAGCCCCTCGACGCGGCGCTCGCCGATGACGGCCTTGACGAGGCTCTGGCGGCGCTCCGCGGCTTCGCCCTGATCGAGCGTCAAACAATCACGGATGAACGCGACCCTTCCATCGCCACTGAGACAATTCGCCTGCACCGCCTGGTGCGCCAGGTCGCGGCAGACCGCACATCCGGCGCGGCGCGGGAACGCGCGCAATGCGGTCTGATCGCGGCGCTCGCGGCGGTCTATCCCGATGAAATTTCGGATGCCAAGACTTGGCCGCGGGCGCGGCGTCTTGATGGACCGGCGCTGGCCTTGATCGAAACGGCGCTGCCCGAAGCTGCTGAGGAGGCGGCAAGCCGCTTGCTCAATGGACTTGCCGCGTACCGGCAGCATGCTCTCGGCGCTTACGCGCAAGCCCGCCCGCTCTATGAACGCGCGCTCGCGCTTCGCGAAAAGCGCCTGGGCCCCGAGCATCCGGATACCGCGGAGACCCTCAACAATCTTGCTTTATCGCTCCGCGAAGAAGGTAACCATGAAGCGGCCAGGCCGCTCCTCGAACGCGCGCTCGCCATTAACGAGAAAGCACTCGGCCCCGAGCATGCCGCGACGGCCACGAGCGTCAACAATCTGGCTCTGTTGCTCCGCGACCAGGGGGATCTCGCGGCGGCACGGCCGCTGTTTGAGCGTGCGCTTGCCGGCGTTGAAAAGGCATTCGGCGCCGAGCATCCCGCGACGGCGGCAAGTCTCGGCAATCTTGGCCTCGTACTCAAAGACGAAGGCGACCTTGCAGTGGCGCGCTCGCTTCTCGAGCGCGCACTTGCGATCGACGAGAAGGCACTCGGTGCCGATCACCCGGATACGGCGAACGATCTCAGCAATCTCGCCCTTCTGCTCAAGCAAGCGGGCGACCTCGCCGGAGCACGGGCGCTCTATGAGCGCGCTTTGAAGATCAATGAAAAGGCGCTCGGCTTGGAGCATCCCTATACGGCGATGAGCCTGCTCGCTCTTGGGAAAGTACTTCATGACCAAGGCGATCTCGCCTCGGCGCGCGGCCGCTTCGAACGCGCGCTTGCGGTCTTTGAAGCGGCCCTTGGCACCGATCATCGCGACACTGCGGAATGCCTCGCCAACCTCGCCTTGCTGCTTCACGACCAAGGCGAACTGCCAAGCGCGCGTTCTTGCTACGAGCGTGCGCTTGCGATCAACGAAAAGACTTTCGGCCCCGACCATCCGGCAACCGCAATTGGTCTCAACAATCTCGCAGGTCTGCTGCAAGACCTGGGCGACTTTGCAGGGGCGCGGCCGCTCCTGGAACGTGCGCTCGCTATCGCCGAGAGGGCACTCGGATCTGCTCATCCGAACGTAAATCGGTTGCGCTCCAATTTGGCCAAGGCGCTGGTCGCAACCGGCAGCCCTCAGGATGCCCTGAAGTTTGGCGCTGCAGCGCTTGCAGCCCATGATACCGCTCTCGGCCCGTCGCATCCGTGGACCGCGGATTCCGCCGGCGTTATGGCAAAGGCTCTCGATGCCGTCGGACGAAGCGGCGAAGCCGGAGAATTACGCCAGCGCTATGGACTGGCACAACCGGCGCTCAATCGAGCCTAGCACTACTGCGCTTGTGCTTGCGCCTGCGACGCCGGCGGGAATTCTTCGCGCAGCGTGTTCTCCCTAAACTCGGCGAACACGCGTCCGATCATCACGACGATAGGCCCCGACGGCCCGTTGGCGGCAAGCCGCACCGGAAGATCGGCGATAGTGCTGCCGATCAACCGCTCGTCGGTGCGCGTCGCGCGTTCGACCGCGACGGCGGGCGTTGCCGGATCGAGGCCGGCTTCGAGAGCTTTGGCGACCAGCTCGGGCAACGTTTTGGTCGGCATATAGACGATGGTCGTTACCGCCGGATCGGCGAGGCTCGTCCAATCGATATCGTCCGGCAGCTTTCCGTCACGGCCGTGGCCGGTGATGTATTGGACCCGGCGAGCCTCCGCGCGGCGCGTCAAAGAAATCTTGAGCCGGCTTGCGGCGGCTTGCGCCGCCGTCACACCGGGCACGACGTCGACGGCGATCCCGGCATCGCGGCACGCAGCGATCTCCTCGTCCGCCCGGCCGAAAATCATCGGATCGCCGCCCTTGAGCCGCACCACCCGCCGGCCGGCCTTGGCGAGCGAGATCATCAATGCATTGATGTCGTCTTGCCGGCACGAAGGCGCGTGGCCGGTCTTGCCGACCAGCATCTTCTTTGCTTCGCGGCGGGCGAAATCGAGAATCTCCGCCGATACGAGGTGGTCGAACAGGATCACGTCGGCCGATTGCAGCGCGCGCACCGCGCGCAACGTTAACAGCTCCGGATCGCCCGGGCCGGCACCGACGAGGACGACGGAGCCGGCTTGCGCCGTACGGGGCGGCGTCAACAACGCTTCGAGGTCGGCCTCCGTCGGCGCTTTGTCGGGGCCGGCGACGGCGCGATCGGTGAAGCTTTCCCAGAAATGCCGGCGGCCGCGAAAGGACAGCGCGAGCCCTTGCACGCGCGGGCGCCAGCTACGAGCCGCGTCCGCCCAGCGTGCAAAACCTTTCGGGATCAATGCCTCGATCTTGGCGCGGATCGCCTGGCCAAATACCGGCGCGGCGCCATCGGTCGAAATGCCGATGACGAGCGGCGAACGGTTGACGATCGCGCCGAAGGCGAAATCGCAAAAGGCCGGCCGATCGATGACGTTGACCGGCACGCCCGCGGCGCGCGCGGCGGCGGCGAACTGCGCGGCCTCCGTGTCGTCGGCGCATTCGGCGACGGCGATCGCCGCGCCGGCGCAGTCGACCGACGCCCAGCGCCGCTCATGAACGACTACCGCGCCGGCGGGCGGAGCGGCCGCGAGTGCGCGCATATCCGCGGTGAGCTCCGACGCGAAGACATCGACGCGGGCACCGGCTGCCGATAGCAGCTCCGCTTTCCACACCGCGGCCATACCGCCTCCAGCGACAACGCAACGCTTGCCCTCAAGGGCGAAAAACGCCGGTAGCCGCGCCAGCGGGCTCATGCGAGCGGTTCGAATTTCTGCAGGATCGCGGCTCACGGGTACCCTTGAGTTACCGTAGGAGATAGAATTCTTTTCTTTCGGCGGCAATCGTCGCCGTCACTTTGGAACAAAGTCACTGATCCAGCTGTTCTTCGTAGAAGATTCATTCACGAGAGAGCTGGGACGGGCCAATTCGGCCCGTCAGGGCTCGGCTATTTCCATTCAATTGCCGTGCCAAGCGATGGGTCCCTAAAATTTGGCGGGCGCCCGGCGGGATTCCGCCGGGCGCCCAAGGTATGGATCAGCCAGTCTATAAGCCGGGTTCTGGATGGCATACGAACAAGGTTCGCATACGTGACGGCCATTCCTCTAGGACGCCGGTTGCCCGGCGCCTCCAGCAACCTACCCGGACGGCGGCTCTAGACATCACCTGAGATTCTCGCGCTTACGCGCCAAAACCTCGCGCCGTCCCTATTCGGTCTTGCTCCCGGTGGGGTTTGCCGTGCCGCCCACGTTGCCGCAGGCGCGGTGCGCTCTTACCGCACCTTTTCACCCTTGCCGCGGTAAACGCAACGCGCCGCGGCGGTCTGTTTTCTGTGGCACTTTCCCTAGGCTCGCGCCCGCCGGACGTTATCCGGCACCGCTTGTCCATGGAGCCCGGACTTTCCTCCCCGGCAACCTTTCGGTTTCGCCGGAGCGGCCGTCCGACCGACTGACAGAAACAGGGATGGGGAGCCTGACCCGCGCCGTCAAGAGGCGAGGCGCGCGAAGTCGCGGGCGCGCGCGGCCAGCGTCCTCACCCGGCCACGTTGGGCAATAAGCTCGCGCAAAGTGGCGCGCGTGGATTCATCGCTGACACCATCGATCCGCTCCGGTCGGAAATGGCGCTGGAAGGCCTTCACCACGTCATGAGTGGCGGAGTCGTATGTGCCGCTGACGGTGACGCCGTAGCCGTATTTGCTAAGCTCATCCTGCATTGTCGCGACGGCGTTGTTGCGGTCACCGAGCGCGAGCAAGACGCCGCCTGCGGTGATCGGTGCCGGTTTGACCCAGTGACCGACGCCGGAATCGTACAGCGTGCGCCAGGGAAATTTTTCGCCCGGATCCTGCTTGCGCGATGGCGCAACGTCGGAATGCGCCAGCACGCGAACCGGCGGGATCGTGTTGCGGGTCTGAATGCCGCGACAGAGCGCAGTCACGGCAGCGATCTGTCGCTTGGGGAATTCAGGATAGCCGTAGTCGTGGCCGGGATTGGCGATCTCGATTCCGATCGAGCACGAATTGATGTCGGTCTCGCCTGCCCAGAATGAGGCGCCGGCATGCCAGGCGCGGCGGCTCTCTTGCACCAGCTGAACGATGCGGCCGTCTTCGAACACGAAGTAATGGGCCGATACTTCGCTTCCCCGCGCGCACAAACGTTCCAGCGCCTCGGCGGCATCGGGCATGCCGGTGTAGTGAAGCAGGATCATGTCGGGCCGCTTGCCGTCCTTGCGGTCGCCGTGATTAGGCGAAGGCCTGACTTCGGCAACAACGCAGGATTCGGGTGAAAACACGCTGCGCGACATAATCATAACATTAGGACCCACAGTTTCGCCGACAAGACGATTTGTGCGAGCGGGCGACCAGCCTGTGGAAAAAGTTGAAACTCGTTGCCCGTGAGCAACGAATTTTTTTTGGATTCGATCTCGTTAGTGCTGAGCGGCGATGACGTCCGCACAATGGGACCGGCGGTACGCACGCGCTTGCACCGCGGGCGGCGATTGACGGTCAAAGCCAAGACCTCAACCTTTCCTTAAGCTTACCCCTTACTAATCGATGTCTGACCGGAATGGCGCGCCGCCGGCGCCGATCCGTTGACGCCCATATTTTCCCATGGTAGCCCAATTATTCCCAAGAGTTCCTGAAATGCCCGGACCGAAGGGCGCGGAAAAAGCGGCCGTTGGGGAGCAGGCGGACTGCCGTTCGCGGCCGTTTTGGTCGGGCCAATTGAGCGGCGAGGGGCGAGATGGACCGGTTTGTGTCGCACCACGTGCTCCGGCTGGACGCCAAGGGCCGCGTATCGGTGCCGGCTTCATTCCGCGCGGTGCTCGCGCGCGACGGATTCGATGGACTCTATTGCTACCCCGCGCTGGATCGGCCGGCACTCGATGCCGGCGGCAACGCGCTGCGTGCGGAGATCGAGGCGCTGATCGCGGGCTTTCCGCTCTATTCCGAAGAGCGCGAGCAGTTCTCGCTTTCGCTCTATGGCACGAGCGAAACGCTGAAGATCGACGGCGAAGGTCGCGTGGTGCTGACCGACGCGCTCAAGACGCATGCGGGGATCACCGACGCCGTCATTTTTGTCGGTCTCGGCCGCAAATTTCGAATCTGGGAGCCTTGCCGTTTTCGTGCGGAGCTGTCGGAGGCTACCGACAAGGTCCGCGCCTTCAAGGCGGAATCGGGCAGGCAAGTAGCGGCGGCGAAATCGCGCGGAGCACAAAAATGATGACGGGCAGCGACAGCCGCGCTGTCGCTGGCGGACCGGCTCGCCACATTCCCGTGCTTGCCCGCCGCGTCGTGGACTGGCTCGCGGTGCGCGATGGTGGCGTCTACCTCGACGCCACATTCGGCGCTGGTGGCTATACGCAGGCGATCCTCGAAACGCCCGGCGCGCGGGTGATCGGCATTGACCGCGATGAAGGCGCGATCGCGGCGGGCGCGGCGCTTGTTGAACAAGCGCAGGGCCGCCTCCTGCTTGCCGAAGGGCGCTTCTCGAACCTCGAAACGCTCGTGGCTCATCACGGCGTTGCCGCGGTCGATGGCGTCGTGTTCGACCTCGGCGTTTCCTCCATGCAGCTCGACCAGGCCGAACGTGGATTTTCGTTCCGGCTGGAAGGACCGCTCGACATGCGCATGGGGCGCGAAGGTTCGGGCGCGGCCGACGTCGTGTCGCACGCGAGCGAACGCGATCTCGCCGCCATCATTGCCACGCTGGGCGAGGAGCGACATGCCCGGGCGGTTGCGCGCGCCATCGTCAAGGCGCGAGACCAGCGCGCCATCGACTCGACGCAGGCGCTGGCCGAGATCGTCGCCCGCGTCGTGCATGCGCGCGAGGGCGCAATCCATCCGGCGACGCGAACCTTCCAGGCGTTGCGCATTTTCGTCAACGAAGAGCTTACCGAATTGGCGCAGGGTCTCGTCGCCGCCGAGCGTGTGCTCAAGCCTGCGGGCCGCCTCGTCGTCGTCGCCTTCCATTCGCTCGAGGATCGCATCGTCAAGAATTTCCTCACGGAGCGCAGCCGCGCACCGGCCGGTTCCCGTCATCGGCCGGAGGTGACGGCGGCGCCGCTGACCTTCCGCGCGCTCACGCGGCGTCCGGAAACGCCGGACGACGCCGAGATCGCCGCCAACCCTCGGGCCCGCTCGGCAAAGCTCCGCGCCGCGGAACGCACCGACGCTGCGGCGCGTTCCGCGACGATCGAAACGCTGCTGCCGCGGCTGCCTTCGCTCGCGGACGTCGTGCGGGGGCGCGGATGATCCTGCGCATCCTCAATCTCGTCGTCATCGCAGCACTCATCCTCGCGGCGGCCTACGTCTATCGCATCAAATTCGACTCGACGCTGCAGGCCGAGCGTCTTGCCAAGATTCGCAGCGAGGTGCGGCACGAGCGCGACACCGTCGCGGCGTTGCGCGCCGAATGGGGCGAACTCGAAAATCCCGCCCGCATCGAGGCGCTCGCCAAGCGCTTTCTGCCGCTGAAGCCCATCGCACCGACGCAATTCGACTCGCTTAATCAGCTGCCCGAGCGTCCGCCGCAATTCATCAAGCCCGACAGCTCCGATCCGATCGGCGCCGTCATCGAGAATTTGGAGGAGCCTGCTTCGGTAACCGGAAGCGTTCCGGCGCCGCCGGCGCCGGCACCATCCGACGACGCAAGTGCAGCGGAGGCGCCGACGGCAAAGTCCGGGCGGCTCGACCGATGACCGCGATCGCGCAAGCCGACCTGCTGGAGCCGGCCGAGTCCTGGCGGCGGCGGTTCGTGCGCGGCCTCCTTTACGGCAACAAAATCGATCGTGGCGCTAAAGCGCGGGCGCGCGTTGGATTAGCGATCATCGCCTTCGCGGTGGTCTATTGCATAATTGCTGTTAGGCTCGTCATGTTCGCCGTCGTGTCCGACAGCCGGGCGGTGCACCGCGTCGTCGGTGGCGACGCCATCGCGACGGCGCGGCCCGACATCCTCGATCGCAACGGCGAGGTTTTGGCGACCGACGTGCGGGTACCCTCGCTCTATGGTGAACCGCGCCGGCTGATCGATGTCGACGAGGCGGTTGAGCTCCTCACCGCCGATCTGCCAGATCTCGACACTACCGAACTGCGCGAACGGCTTTCCTCCAAGCGCGGCTTCGTCTGGCTCAAGCGCGATATCTCCGCCGAACAGCAGCGGGCGATCTACCGGCAGGGCCTGCCCGGCATCGGCTTCTTGAACGAGAACAAGCGCGACTACCCCAGCGGTCCCGAAGTCTCGCACGTCATCGGCCACGTCAACATCGACAATCAGGGCATCGCCGGCATGGAGAAGTGGCTCGACGGGCATGGCCTCGCCGCGCTGCACATGGCCGGATTAGCCACCGACCGTCTGCAAACGCCGGTGCAACTTGCCGTCGATCTGCGCGTGCAGCATGCGCTGCGCGACGAACTCGTCGCCGCCCGCACCAAGTTCAAGGCGCTGGCGACTGCCGGTGTCGTTATGGACGTGCGCACCGGCGAAGTCGTCGCCATGGTTTCGGAGCCGGACTACGACCCCAACAATCCGCACGAGGCGCTCGATCCGACACGCATCAACCGCCTGACCACCGGCGTGTTCGAGATGGGCTCGACCTTCAAGACTTTCACCATCGCGATGGCGCTCGATTCCGGCAAGGTCACGCTCAAGTCGTCGTTCGACGCGCGCATGCCGCTGCGCTTCGGCAAGTTCGACATCCACGATTTCCACCCACAGAACCGCGTCCTCACGGTTCCGGAAATCTTCACCTATTCCTCCAACATCGGCGCGGCGCGCGCCGCGCTTGCGGTCGGCGTCGAGGCGCACAAGGCATTCCTGAAGAAACTGGGTCAGCTCGACCGGTTGCGCACGGAATTGCCGGAAAGCGCCGAGCCGATCGTGCCCAAGCGCTGGGGTGAGCTCAACACCATCACCATCGCCTTTGGCCACGGTCTTTCGGTCGCGCCGCTCCAGGCGGTGATGGGCGTCGCTGCTTTGATGAATGGCGGCGTTCTGATCCCGCCGACCTTCCTCAAGCGGACGCAGGCCGAGGCGGCCGCGCTCGGTAAACAAGTCATCAAGCCCGAAACCAGCGAGATGATGCGCTATCTGATGCGGCTCAACGTGGAAAAGGGCACGGCCGAGAAGGCCGAGGTCAAAGGCTATTATATCGGCGGCAAGACCGGCACCGCGGACAAGGTCGTCAACGGCCGCTATTCCAAGACCAAGGTGCTGACCGATTTCATGGCGGTGCTTCCGGCCGACCAGCCGCGCTATGTGCTTCTCATCATGATCGACGAGCCGCAGGTGATCCCCGAGACGCATGGTTTCAACACCTCGGGCTGGAATGCGGTGCCGGTCGGCGGCGCGGTGGTCGCGCGGATCGCGCCGCTTCTTGGCATCGAGCCACGCATGGACCTGCCGACGGCCGATCACCTGATACTGGCCTCGGCAAAGGAAAGCAGGTAAGGCGTTGGCCGCATTGTCGACCGAGCCGCCATGAAGCTTCGCGAGATTTTGCCTCCTGACGCGGAATTCGACGTTCGCCATGCCGATCTCGATGTCGGTGGGCTGACGGCGGACAGCCGTACCCTGAAGCGCGGCGATATGTTCGTCGCTATTGCCGGCACCAAGACCGATGGCCATCGCTTCATGGATTTCGTCATCGCCCGCGGTGCGGCGGCGATCCTCGCCGAACGGCCGCCACTTCTCCCACTGCACAAAGTTTTTCCTTTCGTACGCGTCCGCAATGCGCGGCGCGCACTTGCCCTCATGGCCGCGAAATTTTATCCGCGCCAACCGGGAACTATTGCGGCCGTCACCGGCACCAGCGGAAAGACCTCGGTCGCGGCGTTTACGCGGCAGATCTGGTCGGCACTGGGATACCGCGCCGCGAGCATCGGCACCATCGGCATCGTTTCACCAAGCGGCGAGACGTATGGCTCGTTGACGACGCCGGACCCGGTGGCGCTGCATCGCTCGCTCGACGCGCTCGCCGGCGAAGGCGTCACGCACCTCGCGATCGAGGCGTCTTCGCACGGCCTCGATCAATATCGTCTCGACGGCTTGCGCATCGCGGCGGCGGCTTTCACCAACATCACGCGCGATCATCTCGATTATCATCCGAGCTTCGAGGCTTACTTCGCCGCGAAGCTGCGGCTGTTCGAGGAATTAGTCGAGCCGGGCGGCGGCGCGGTCATCGATGCCGACCACGAGCACGCCGAAGCTGTCATGACCGCCGCCAAAGCGCGCGGTCTCTCGATCATCAGCGTCGGACGTAAGGGTACGGGTATCCGCCTCGCCGAATCCGTCATCGACGGCTTCGCGCAGGTGTTGCGGATTGAACATGGCGGAAAAGACTTCCGCGTGCGCTTGCCGTTGGTCGGCGAATTTCAGGTCGAAAATGCATTGGTTGCAGCTGGCCTCGCCGTCGCGACCGGCGCCGATCCCGCCAAGGTATTCCCGGCGCTCGAACACCTGGTCGGCGCCAAGGGCCGGCTTGAGCTGGTCGGGACCAGCCGCGGCGCGCCGATCTTCATCGACTACGCGCACAAGCCCGACGCGCTCGCCAAGGCGCTCGAGGCGTTGCGGCCCGCCGTGAGCGGCAGGCTCATCGTGGTGTTCGGTGCCGGCGGTGACCGCGACCGCGGCAAGCGGCCGTTGATGGGCGCCGTCGCCACCGCCAGGGCCGACCGCGTGATTGTCACCGACGACAATCCGCGCAGCGAGGACGCCGCCGCCATCCGTGCCGCCATCATGGCCGAGGCACGCGGCGCCGTCGAAATCGGCGACCGGCGCGAGGCGATCCGCTCCGCGGTCGCCGAGCTGCGGCCGGGCGACATTCTGTTGATCGCCGGCAAGGGCCATGAAACCGGCCAAATCATCGGCGACCGGTTTGTGCCTTTTAGCGATCACGAAGCTGTCGCTGCGGCGCTTAAGGAGCATGCAGCATGAGCGCCCGCGCGCTGTGGACCGTCGACGACATGGCGGCGGCGATCGGCGCCGAACGGCAAGGCGCGCTGCCCCAAACGGTATCGGGCCTCTCGATCGACAGCCGCACCATCGGGCGCGGCGAGGCGTTCTTTGCCATTGCCGATCGCCGTGACGGGCACGAATTCGTCGCTGCGGCGCTCGCGGCCAAAGCATGCCTCGCCGTTGTCGCCGCCGACCGGCTCGCCGGCTTCCCGAAAGATGCCCCGCTCCTCGTGGTGCCGGATGTACTTGCCGCCTTGCGCGCGCTTGCCGTGGCGGCGCGGGGGCGCGCCCAAGCCAAGGTGATCGGCATTACCGGTTCGGTCGGCAAGACCAGCACCAAAGAGGCATTACGGCTTGCGCTATCCAAGGACGGCGAGACGCACGCTTCCGTTGCCTCCTACAACAATCATTGGGGCGTGCCGCTCTCGCTGGCGCGCTGTCCGGCGAGCGCGCATTATGCGGTGCTGGAAATGGGAATGAATCACGCGGGCGAAATCGAGCCGTTATCGCGGCTCACGCGCCCGCACGTGGCGGTGATCACAGCGATCGCGCCGGTGCATCTGGAATTCTTTGGATCGTTGGCCAAGATCGCCGACGCCAAAGCCGAGATTTTTCTTGGCCTTGAGCCAGGCGGCGCCGCGGTCCTTAATCGCGATAATTCGCAATTCACTCATCTGAAGCGGCGCGCTAAGGAGGCGGACGTCGATCGCGTTGTGTCGTTCGGCGAGCACGAAAAAGCCGACGCGCGCCTGATCAAGTGCGCGTTGCATGCCAACTGCTCGACCGCGCAGGCCAACATCCTCGGCACCGACCTCACCTACAAGATCGGCGCGCCGGGCCGCCACCTCGTGCACAATTCGCTCGCGGTGCTGGCGACGGCGATGCTGGTCGGCGCCGACTTGGCGCTGGCAGCGTTGGCGCTTTCCGAATTCGAGCCCACCTCTGGCCGCGGCGCGTTGATCGAGGTCGATCTCCCAGGCGGGCCGGCGCTCGTCGTCGACGACAGCTACAATGCCAACCCGGCTTCGGTCGCGGCATCGCTGGCTTTGCTTGGCCAGACAGCGATCGGCCCGCGCGGACGGCGTATTGCCGTGCTCGGCGACATGCTCGAACTTGGGCCGCGCGGGCGAGCGCTCCATCGCGGCCTTATCGAGCCGGTGCTCGCCAATGCCGTCGATCTCGTATTCTGCTGCGGACCGCTGATGCGGGCATTGTGGCAAGCCCTTCCCGCGAGCCGCCGCGGCGGCTATGCAGAGAACTCTGCCGCGCTCGAGGCGCAAGTGTTATCCGCGATCCGTGCCGGCGATGCTGTCATGATCAAGGGCTCGCTCGGCTCGCGCATGGCTCCCATCGTCAAGGCGCTGCAACGGCTGTCGGTGCGCCAGGATACGTTGGAACCTGACACGCTGGAAACCGCGTCCGTACAAGGTTGATGCGATGCTCTATTGGCTGGTGGATCTGTCGGACAAAATTACCGTCCTCAATGTGTTCCGCTACATTACGTTCCGCACCGGCGGCGCGATGATCACCGCGCTCCTGTTCGTCTTCCTGTTCGGACAAAGCATCATCGATCGTCTGCGGCTGTTGCAGGGCAAGGGACAGCCAATCCGCGCCGATGGTCCCAAATCGCACATCATCGCCAAGGCCGGCACGCCGACGATGGGCGGATTGATGATTCTCTCGGGCATGCTGGTTTCGACGCTGCTGTGGGCGAACCCAACCAATCCTTACGTCTGGGTCGTGCTGTGGGTGACGCTCGGCTTCGGGCTCGTCGGATTCTATGACGATTATCTGAAAGTCACGAAGCAGACGCACAACGCCTTTCCCGGCCTGGCGCGGGTGGCCCTCGAAGCCTTCATTGCGGCAGCCGCTTGCGTCGCTCTGGTCGAGCTTGGACGCGTGCCGTTCTCGACGACGCTGGTGTTTCCGTTCTTCAAGGAACTTGTGTTTAATCTCGGCTGGTTCTACGTGCTGTTCGCGACCTTCATCATCATCGGCGCCGGCAACGCCGTGAATCTCACCGACGGCCTCGATGGCCTCGCCATCGTTCCGGTGATGATCGCAGCCGCAAGCTTCGGCATGATCGCGTATCTTAGCGGCAACGCGGTGTTCGCCGACTATCTGCAAATCCATTATGTGGCCGGCACCGGCGAACTCGCGGTGCTCTGCGGTGCGGTGCTCGGCGCCGGTCTCGGCTTTCTCTGGTTCAATGCGCCGCCCGCGTCGATCTTCATGGGCGATACCGGCTCGCTTGCGCTCGGCGGCATGATCGGCGCCGTCGCGGTCGCCACCAAACACGAGATCGTGCTGGCGGTTATCGGCGGCCTGTTCGTGCTCGAAGCGGTGTCCGTCATCGTACAAGTGGTGTCGTTCAAGCTGACCGGTAAGCGCGTCTTCAAGATGGCGCCGATCCATCACCATTTCGAGCATCTCGGCTGGACCGAGCCGCAGATCGTCATTCGTTTCTGGATTGTCTCGGTCGTGCTCGCGCTGGCGGGACTTTCGACCTTGAAGCTGCGGTAGCTTTTCGTGATCCCGGTCCGGACGTTTGCCGGTCAAAAGGTCGCCGTATTCGGATTGGGCGGCTCGGGGCTTGTGAGCGCGAGTGCGCTTCTGGCCGGCGGCGCTGATGTCGTCGCCTACGACGACGATGCGCAGAGTGTGGTGAAGGCGAACGCCGCCGGCATTCCCACCGCCGATTTGCGAAACATCGACTGGTCCAGGATTGCGGCTTTGGTGCTGGCGCCCGGCGTGCCGCTGACGCATCCGGCGCCGCATTGGAGCGTCCGACTGGCGCAAAAAGCCGCCGTCGCGGTGATCGGCGACATTGAGCTGTTTTGCCGCGAGCGCCGCCACCTGGCGCCAGACGCGCCTTTCGTCGCCATCACTGGCACCAACGGCAAATCGACGACCACCGCGCTGATTGCTCACCTCGTGGCATCGGCCGGCTTGGACGCGCAGCTCGGCGGCAATATCGGCACCGCGATCCTGTCTCTGGCGCCGCCACAAGCGGGCCGCGTTCATGTTATCGAATGCTCGTCTTACCAGATCGATCTCGCGCCCTCGCTCGATCCTTCGGTCGGCGTCCTCATCAACCTCAGCGAAGATCACCTCGACCGCCACGGCACGATGGAGCATTACGCGGCAGTGAAAGAACGTCTGGTCGCGGGCGTGCCGCGGGCAGGGACGGCAATCGTCGGGGTCGACGACGAATTGTGCCGGGCGGTTGCCGACCGGCACACGCAGTCCGGCGAGCGCCTCATGCGCGTGTCCGTGCGGCGCGCGCTTCCCGCCGGAGTCTATGTCGAGGGGCAGTGGATCATGCGCGCTGTGGACGGGAGGGCCACCGCGGTGGCCGAGATTAGCGGCATCGGCTCGCTACGCGGGTTGCACAACGCGCAGAACGCCGCCTGCGCGGCGGCGGCCGCGCTGGCGCTCGGACTCGGTCCGGCGGCGATCCAGGCGGGGCTTCGTTCATTTCCCGGGCTCGCGCATCGCATGGAGGAAGTCGGCCGTCGCGGGGCCGTCCTCTTCGTTAACGATTCCAAGGCGACCAATGCCGACTCGGCGGCCCAGGCGCTCGCCTGCTTCACCGACATTTTTTGGATCGCCGGCGGCAAGCCGAAGACCGGCGGTATCGAGTCGCTGCGGAGTTTCTTTCCGCGTATCCGCAAGGCGTATCTGATCGGCGAGGCGGCGGAAGAGTTTGCCGCCACGCTCGGCGCCGGCGTCGCACATGAGATCGCCGGAACGCTCGACAAGGCGCTGGCGGCAGCTGCGCGCGACGCCGCAACGTCGGCAGCCCGCGAACCGGTCGTGCTGCTCTCTCCGGCCTGCGCCTCGTTCGATCAATACCGCAATTTCGAGATTCGCGGCGATGCCTTCCGCGACCTCGTCCACGCGCTGCCGGATGTCTCCGCGAAAAAAAGCGAGAGATAAGGTGTTGCAAGGAAGCGCCGTCAATTCGCGAACGGGTCGCATCAACCGCCTTGATGTCTGGCTTGCATCGATGCTGCTGCGGCCGCGGCGCGCAACTGCAAGCATGCTGATTTGCATCGCGGTCTTTTTCATTCTTGGCGTGTTCGTCGTCATTCTCATGAAGCCGGCCGAGACTCTCTTTATGGACAGTACCGAGGCCTATGCTTGGGGTATGCAATTCCTCGGCGGCTACGGCCAGCATCCACCGTTCACCGGCTGGATTGCGCGCGTCTGGTACAGCGTATTTCCGGCGACCAACTGGTCGTCGTACGCGCTGTCCGGGGTCATGATATGCGTCTGCCTTTTTTCGATTTATTTGATCGGACGGCGTGTCCTGGGCCTGCGCCGGGCGACGCTGGTCGTGTTCGCGATGATGCTCTATCCGCTTTTCATCGGCGCGAAGGCCGACCGGTTCAACAACTATCAGGTTCTACTTGCGGTCCTGCCGCTGATGGTCTGGTTGTTTTTGCGCGCTTATGAGAAGCCGACCGCAAAAGCCGGAGTGCTGCTTGGCTTGGCCGCGGCAGCCGCGACGCTGACCATCTACTCCGCGGCGTTCGGGCTGGTCGGCGTGGCGCTTGCCGCCGTGCTGCATCCGGGCCGGCGCAGATTCTTTGCAAGCCCGGCGCCCTATGTCGCGACGGCGGTGTTCCTCGTCGCGCTCTCGCCGCATGTCGTTTGGCTCATCAACAACGATTTTTCATCGCTGCGCTGGGCTGGAGGCTTCGTCGGCGAAGTATCCCACCGGGCTCATGTGGCGGTGTATCTCGGTCAACACTTCGGGTTGCTCGCTTTTTGTCTGGTCGCGGCCGCGATCGCTCTGTGGCCTTGGCGGTGGCGGGTCGGTGACGGCGATGCGCCGGTTGCCGACGAGCGGTCGCTCGTTCTGGTGATTGCCGGTGTGCTGGTTTTCGGTCCGGCAATTGTCGGGCTGGTTTTCAATGTTTTTCTAAAGCCCGATTGGGGCAACTCGTTCTTCTTTCTGGTTCCGGTCGCGGTTGCGAGCTTGCTGCCGAAGCTCCTGGTCACGCGACGGGCTATTGCGAGATCGGCGGTGGTCGCTGCGATTTTTGCGCTGTTATTGCTTGCAGGGGCATCGGTCTATTCGTGGGCGCGTTTCAAGAAAGAGCCGGACGACGGCCCGTATCGGCCGTTTGTTGAAGCGGCGGCTGACATTACCCGGCTCTGGCGCGAACGATTCCACTCCCCCCTGCCGATCGTCGTTTCCGGGTTCGAAGTCGCCGCCCCCATCGTTTTCTACAGTACCGACCATCCGAAAATGTTCGCGGATTTCGATCCGGCCTATTCTCCCTGGATCGACTACCCGGCCGAGCTCAGGCGGAAAGGATATGTCGGCGTCTGCTTCGCCGACGACGGGAATTGCCGGGGTTATCTCAAATCATTGAATCCGAATGCCGAGCAGATCAATATCGCGTTGCAGCGGCAAATGTACGGGATAGTGACGCCGCCCATGACGCTACATTTGGAATTCACTGGCCCAAACCCCTGAAGCTCGCTGCGGGTGCCGGGCATGAAGGAGGCGGGTTTGGCTTCTTCATTGCCGAATTGAATAGCTCGCAAGGCGATTTTTAATCGCTTGGAAACCATCCCGGTGTCACGACTGGAGCGGGATTTTTCTCGGGGACGTCATTCAGGGAATACTATGGCCTCGCGCGCACAGCCAACGCCGTTGAGCGAATGGTGGCGGACGGTTGACCGGTTCACGCTGGCGGCGCTCGGCGCGCTGATGCTAGGCGGCATCGTGCTCTGCCTCGCTGCGAGCCCGCCGGTGGCCGCGCGCATCGGCCTTGACCCGTTCCATTTCGTCAACCGGCAAGTGTTGTTTCTCATACCCGCCGCCGCCGTCCTGATCACGACGTCCTTTCTCGCGCCGCGCGACGTCCGCAAGCTCGCCCTGATCGTGTTCGCCGTCAGCCTCGTTCTGGTCGCCGCGACCCCGTATTTCGGCGCCGAGATCAAAGGCGCGCGGCGCTGGCTGGTGATCCTTGGCGTCAACATTCAGCCGTCGGAGTTTCTCAAGCCGGCGTTCGTGATCCTGATTGCGTGGCTGTTCGGCGAATCCGGCAAACGCTCCGATATGCCGGCGAACACGCTCGCGCTGGTGCTGCTCGTCGTCGTGGTGAGCTTGCTGGTGCTGCAGCCGGATTTCGGCCAGACCATGCTCGTCACGTTGGTTTGGGGCGCGCTGTTTTATATGGCCGGCATGCGCTTCATCTGGGTGCTCGGGCTCGCCGCCACCGCGAGCGCAGGTCTGCTCACGGCCTTCTACACCGTCCCGCATGTGGCGCAGCGCATCAATCGCTTCCTCGATCCCGCTTCCGGCGACACCTTCAATATCGACATCGCGACAGAGTCGTTTATCCGCGGCGGCTGGTTCGGCCGCGGCCCAGGCGAGGGTACGATCAAGCGCATCCTGCCGGAGGGCCACACCGATTTCGTGTTCGCCGTGGCGGGGGAGGAATTCGGCGTCGTGCTCTGCCTCATTCTCGTGGCTTTGTTCGCCTTCATCGTCATCCGCGCGTTGATGAAGGCGATGCGCAACGACGATCCTTTCATCCGCTTCGCCGCCGCGGGACTGGCAATTTTGTTTGGTCTGCAATCGACGATCAACATGGCCGTGAACCTGCACCTGATACCGGCAAAGGGAATGACGTTGCCGTTCATTTCCTATGGCGGCTCGTCGCTCATCTCGCTCGCCTACGGCATGGGCATGCTGATCGCGCTCACCCGCGAACGGCCGCAGGCGCAACTTTCAGGCGGCATCATGCTCGCCCCGAGCGGGGCGTGATGCTGGTGGCGGGCCGGGCGCCGGTCCTTGTCGCGGCCGGCGGCACCGGCGGTCATTTGTTCCCGGCCGCGGCGCTCGCCGCGGCGCTGGTGCAGCGCGGCATCCCCGTCCACCTCGCGACCGACCGGCGGGCGACGCGCTATGGCGGCGCGTTTGCCGATGAAGCCGTCCATGTGATCGCCAGCGCCACGCTGCGGGCGCGCAATCCGATCGCGCTGACGCGAACCGTGAGCATGCTCGGTGTCGGCGTCGCCCAGGCCTGGGCGCTGATCGGCCGGCTCAAGCCCGCGGCGGTGATTGGCTTCGGCGGTTACCCCACGGTGCCGCCCGTCCTCGCGGCGGCTTGGCGCGGCGTCCCGACGCTGATCCACGACGCTAACGCGGTCATCGGCCGGGCTAATTGGCTGTTGGCGCCGCGCGTCAGCGCGATCGCCACCACCTTTCCCGACGTGTTCCGCGGTCAGCCGCATCTTGCCGCCAAGGCCACGCTCACCGGCAATCCGGTCCGGCCAGCAGTTGTTGCCGCGGCGGCAACGCCCTATTCAACGCCCGCCGATCCGTTGCGGCTTCTCATTTTCGGCGGCAGCCAAGGCGCGCGGGTTATGGCCGACGTCGTTCCGGCCGCGATCGGACAGCTCGAACCGGCGCTCCGCGCGCGGCTTGCCATCGTCCAGCAAGCCCGCGAGGAGGATATGGGCCGCGTGCGCAACGCCTACGACAACCTGTCCGTTAGCGCTGAAATCGCCGCTTTCTTCCCCGATCTGCCGGCGCGCATGGCGGCAAGCCATTTAATTGTGGCGCGCTCCGGGGCTTCCACCGTCGCCGAGCTGTCCGCGATCGGCCGGCCGGCCATTTTGGTGCCGCTGCCGCATGCGCTCGATCAGGATCAATTCGCCAATGCCGGTGTGCTGCAGAGCGCCGGCGGCGCGATTCGGCTGACGCAGGAAGAGTTTACCCCGCGGCGGCTCGTGGACGAGATCGCCACGCTGGCGGCCGCGCCGGAACGGCTCGCGGTCATGGCCGCGGCGGCCCGGACGCTGGGCCGGCTCGATGCCGCCGACCGGCTTGCCGAGCTGGTGCTCACGGTGGCGGCGACGGGCGCAAACCAGTAGTTTCGCGCCGGCGCTCTTCGCCCCAGGGAGACTTCATGAAATTGCCGCGCAACATCGGTCCGGTGCACTTCGTCGGCATCGGCGGCATCGGCATGAGCGGCATCGCCGAGGTGCTCGCGAATCTTGGCTATGTCGTGCAGGGCTCCGACCAGGCCGAGAACGCCAATGTCAAAAGGTTGCGCGAGAAGGGCGTGAAGATCGCGATCGGCCATGCGGCCGACAATCTGGACGGCGCCCAAGTCGTCGTCGTCTCTTCGGCGATCAAGCCTGATAATCCGGAACTCGTCGCGGCGCGCGCGCAGCGGCTGCCGGTCGTGCGGCGGGCCGAAATGCTGGCGGAGCTGATGCGGTTGAAAAGCTGCGTTGCCATTGCCGGCACGCACGGCAAGACCACGACAACCTCGATGGTCGCGGCGCTGCTCGACGCCGGCGGTTTCGATCCGACGGTGATCAACGGCGGCATCATCAACGCCTACGGCACTAACGCGCGGCTGGGCGCCGGCGACTGGATGGTGGTCGAGGCCGACGAATCCGACGGCACGTTTCTCAAGCTTCCGGCGGATGTCGCGATCGTGACCAACATCGATCCCGAGCACCTCGATCACTTCAAGAGTTTCGACGCGGTGCAGGAGGCGTTCCGCGCCTTCGTCGAGAACGTGCCGTTTTACGGGTTTTCGGTGATGTGCACGGATCATCCGGTGGTGCAGAGCCTTGTCGGCCGCATCGAAGATCACCGCATCATCACCTACGGCGAGAATCCACAGGCCGATGTGCGGCTCGTCGATATCTCACACGCCGGCGGCATCTCGCTATTCACCATCACCTTGCGCGACCGCGCCGGGCAGTCGATACACGAGATCAAGAATGTCGCGCTGCCGATGCCGGGACGGCACAATGCGCTCAACGCCACGGCTGCGATCGCGGTCGCGCATGAACTTGGCGTCGATGACAATCGCATCAGAGAGGCGCTGGCCAATTTCGGCGGCGTGCGGCGACGCTTTACCCGCACCGGCATGTGGAACGGCGTCACCATCATCGACGATTACGGGCACCATCCGGTCGAGATCGCAGCCGTGCTCAAAGCCGCGCGGGAGTCGACCAAGGGTCAGGTGATCGCCGTGGTGCAGCCCCATCGCTACACGCGACTTGCCGCGTTATTCGAACAGTTCTGTACCTGTTTCAACGATGCCGATGCCGTAATTGTCGCGCCCGTCTACGCGGCTGGCGAAGCGCCAATCGAAGGCGCCGACCGCGACGCGCTGGTGCAGGGGCTGCGCACGCACGGCCACCGCCGCGTCGTCGCGCTCGACAGCCCCGAAAAGCTTGCCTCGCTGGTCGCCGGAATGGCGCAGCCGGGCGACTATGTCGTCTGCCTCGGCGCCGGATCGATCACGCAATGGGCCTACGCGTTGCCCGGAGAATTGGCGGCGGCCGCAAGCTAAAACGTCGCACCATGATCAAAACATGCCTCGCCGTTCGTCATGTGGCCTTTGAGGATCTCGGCTTGCTCGGGCCGCTCGTTGCCGCGCGCGGCTATGGCGTCCGCTATCACGATGCCGGCGTTCAGCCGATCAACGCGGAAACGCTGCTGGCGCCGGATCTTTTGATCGTGCTCGGCGGTCCCATCGGGGTCTATGAGGGCGACGCCTATCCGTTCATCGCCGATGAGATCGGGGCGATTGCGGCGCGCATCGCGGCGGACAAGCCGATGCTGGGCATTTGCCTCGGCGCGCAGATGATGGCAACGGCGCTCGGCGCGCGCGTCGCGCCGGGGCCGGTCAAGGAGATTGGCTGGGCGCCACTGACGCTGACGGCCGAAGGCCGCGCATCGGCGCTCGGGGCGCTCGGCGCGACGCCGGTGCTGCACTGGCATGGCGACAATTGCGACTTGCCCGCGGGATGCACGCGGCTGGCGTCGACGCAGCATTGTCCGGTGCAGGCGTTCGAGCGTACGCCATCGCAGCTGGCATTGCAGTTTCATCTGGAAACCGATCCGGCGCGGTTCGAGAGCTGGCTCGTCGGCCACACCGTCGAACTCGGCAAGGCCGGCATCGATCCGCGCGAGCTGCGTGTGCAAGCGCGCACGCTCGGGCCGGCGACGCGCGACCTCGGAAACAAAGTGCTTTCGGCCTGGCTCGATAAGGCGGTCGAGGCGGAAGCATGAGCTTTCCCGATATTGTCGCTGCTTTGCAGACGAAAATGCCGGCGTTGCGCGGCCGGCCGCTGGCGAACCAGTCGCTGGCCGAGCTGACTTGGTTTCGGGTCGGGGGGCCGGCGCAAATCTTGTTCATGCCGGAGGACGAGGAAGACCTCGCCTATATGCTGGCCAATCTTCCTGCGGAAATTCCTGTCACCGTGATCGGTCTCGGCTCCAATTTGATCGTGCGCGATGGCGGTGTGCCGGGCGTGGTGATCAGGCTCGGGCGGGGCTTCGGCGAAATCTCGATCGAAGGCCTCACTCTGCGCGCCGGCGCCGCGGTGCCTGACGTCAAGGCCGCGCGCGCCGCACAAGAGGCCGGCATTGCTGGACTGTCGTTTCTGCGCGGCATTCCCGGCGGCATCGGCGGCGCGCTGCGCATGAACGGCGGCGCTTATGGCCGTGAAACCAGGGACGCGCTCATCGAGGCGCGCGCGGTCGATCGCGCGGGCCGCGTTCATGTGCTCGGCAACGCCGACATGCACTACACATACCGGCATTGTGGCGCGCCCGACGACTACATCTTCACGCAAGCCACGTTCCACGGCGAACGCGGCGACCCGGCTGTCATCGCCGCCGAAATGGAAAAGATCACAGAATCGCGCGAGGCGACGCAGCCGATCAAGAGCCGCACCGGCGGCTCGACCTTCAAAAATCCGCCCGGCCACAAAGCGTGGCAGCTCATCGA
>JBEKSB010000020.1:0-29356 GCA_049517455.1 Xanthobacteraceae bacterium | reverse complement strand
AGCCGCCTGTCGAGATAGCCGCTCACCGAGCTCATCAGCGGTTCGATCTTGCCGTCGAAAAAGTGGTTGGCGCCGGGAATGACTTTCTGCTCGATGACGATGCCCTTTTGCGTCTTGAGCTTTTCAACGAGCGTGGTGACGTCGCGATGCGGCACCACCGCGTCCTTGTCGCCGTGAATGATCAGCCCGGAAGACGGGCAGGGCGCGAGGAACGAAAAGTCGTAGAGATTGGCCGGCGGGGCGATCGAGATGAAGCCTTCGATTTCGGGCCGGCGCATCAGGAGCTGCATGCCGATCCAGGCGCCGAACGAGAAGCCGGCGATCCAGCAGCTTCGCGCCTCGGGATTGTAGGATTGCGCCCAATCGAGCGCGGCCGCGGCATCGGAGAGTTCGCCGATGCCGTGGTCGAAGCCGCCCTGGCTCCGGCCGACGCCGCGGAAGTTGAAGCGCAGCGCCGAAAAGCCGCGATGCACAAAGGAATAGTAGAGCTGGTACACGATCTGGTGGTTCATCGTGCCGCCGAACTGCGGATGCGGGTGCAGCACGATGCCGATCGGCGCGTTTTTCTGCTTCGCCGGATGATAACGGCCCTCGATGCGGCCTCCGGGTCCCGTGAAAATGACTTCGGGCATATTTGAAACCTCGATTTGCCGCGTCTCGGCCCCCCTCCTTATCCTCCCCCGCTTGCGGGGGAGGTGGGAGGGGGCGACGCTTGACGGCACCGTCCGGTGCACGTAAGTGGTTAAAAGCGTTTCAGATTTTTGAACCGGCAGCGGTTATAGCGGCGGCGCAAAAATCGGGTCGCGACTTCTAACACAAGGCATAGGGCAAAAAGCAAGCATCACGACGCTTGCCCTTGCGTGGTCAGCCCGCAAATGCCCATTGCAATGCCCGATCACAAGACCTCGATTTTACGGTAACGGCGAATGGCGGAGCGGGTTTATTTCGATTGGAACGCGACGGCGCCGCTGCGGCCGCAGGCGCGGCAGGCGTTGCTGGATGCCTTGGCGCTGACCGGCAACCCGTCCTCGGTCCATGCCGAGGGACGGACCGCGCGGCATCTGATCGAACACGCGCGCGAAGATGTGGCGCAGCTCGTCGGCGCCCGGCCGGCCGGCGTGATCTTCACCTCGAGCGGCACGGAGGCCAACGCGCTGGCGCTTTCGTCCGCAATCGAGACGGCAAACGAAAAGCGGCCGCGCGATCGGCTGTTCATGTCGGCGATCGAGCATTCCTCGGTTCGCGCCAGCGGGCGATTTCCCCGTGAGGCGATCGAGGACATTCCCGTCGATGCCGACGGCCGCCTAAAACTTGCGGCGCTGGCGGAGGCGCTAGGCCGGGCGTCCCGGCCGGTGGTTTCGATCATGCTCGCCAACAACGAGACCGGCGTCGTGCAGCCGGTTGCCGAAGCCGCCGCCATCGTACATGCGGCGGGCGGCCTTCTGCATATTGATGCCGTGCAAGCGGCGGGGCGTATTCCTTGCGACGTTGCGGCCTTAGGCGCCGATCTAGTGACCCTCTCGGCGCACAAGATCGGGGGAGCGAAGGGGGCGGGCGCCTTGGTGCGCGCAGGTGACGATATCCACTTCCCCGATCCGCTGATCCGCGGCGGCGGCCAGGAGCGCGGGCTGCGCGCCGGTACCGAGAATGTCGCCGGCATCGCGGCATTCGGGGCGGCAGCCGCGGCGGCTCGCCGGCAGCTTGCCGATGAAGCCGCCCAGATGCTGGCGATGCGGAGCCTGTTGGAGGAGGGCCTCGGCGCGATCTCGCCGCAGGCGGTTATTTTCGGCGCCGGCGCCGAGCGTCTGCCGAATACCACTTTGTTCGCGCTCGATGGCGTGAACGCCGAAACCGCGATTATTGCGCTGGATCTCGAAGGGGTCGCGGTGTCTTCCGGGGCCGCTTGCTCGTCGGGCAAGGTGCAGCCCTCCCATGTCCTTGATGCCATGGGGGTTTCCGCGTCACTGTTGCGGGGCGCCGTGCGCGTCAGCCTGGGCTGGACGACGACGCAAGCGGATGTCGCGCGCTTCCTTGGCGCTTGGAGAAAGGTGTCAGGTGCATTATCTAGGAGTTCTAAACAGCAGCGCGGTATCGCTGCCTAAACGATAGATTTTACGGCGTCCCCTCCCTAACCCTCCCTCGCAAGCGGGGGAGAGAAGGGTGGGGGAAACGTCAAAATGGGGTGACCAGGACGATACCCTAGGCCAGACATCGCCATAACCGACAAATCCAACCCGCGGTCCTTGAAACCGTGAGCGGAGGGACGAATGCCGGCAGTACAGGAGACCGTCGACCAGGTTCGCGGTCTCGACGTCGATCAATATAAGTATGGCTTCGAGACGCTGATCGAATCCGACAAGGCCCCCAAGGGTCTGTCCGAGGATACGGTCCGCTTTATCTCAGCGAAGAAGAACGAACCCGAATGGATGCTCGCTTGGCGGCTCGATGCCTACAAGCGCTGGCTCACCATGCGCGAGCCGAAATGGGCCAAGATCGAATACGGCCCGATCGACTATCAGGACCTCTACTATTATTCCGCGCCGAAGAAGAAAGACGGACCGAAGTCGCTCGACGAGATCGACCCGGAGATTCTGCGCACTTACGAGAAGCTCGGTATTCCGCTGCGCGAACGCGAAGCGCTGCTCGGCGTGCAACGGCCGGCGGGGGAAGAGGGCACTGAAAATGAGGGCGGCAGCTACGGCCGCGTCGCCGTCGATGCGGTGTTCGATTCCGTTTCGGTCGCGACCACCTTCAAGGCCGAGCTCGCCAAAGCCGGCGTGCTGTTCATGCCGATCTCCGAGGCGGTGCATGAGCATCCCGAGCTGGTGAAGAAATATCTCGGCTCGGTGGTTCCGGTCAGCGACAATTTCTTCGCCACGCTCAATTCGGCGGTGTTTTCCGACGGCTCGTTTGTCTACGTGCCGCGCGGGGTGCGCTGTCCGATGGAGCTGTCGACCTATTTCCGCATCAACGAAAAGAATACCGGCCAGTTCGAGCGCACGCTGATCATTGCCGACGAGGCCTCCTATGTCAGCTATCTCGAAGGCTGCACGGCGCCGATGCGCGATGAGAACCAGCTTCACGCCGCAGTGGTCGAGCTGGTCGCGCTCGACAATGCCGAGATCAAATATTCGACTATCCAGAACTGGTATCCGGGCGACGCGCAGGGCCGCGGCGGCATCTACAATTTCGTCACCAAGCGCGGCGATTGCCGCGGCAAGAACGCCAAGATCTCGTGGACGCAGGTGGAGACCGGCTCCGCCATCACCTGGAAATATCCGAGCTGCATCCTGCGCGGCGACAATTCGCGCGGCGAGTTCTATTCGATCGCCATCTCCAACGGCTACCAGCAAGTCGATTCCGGCACCAAGATGCTCCATCTCGGCAAGAACACGACGAGCCGCATCATCTCCAAGGGCATCGCCGCCGGTCACTCCAACAACACCTATCGCGGGCTGGTCACCGCGCACCGCCGCGCCACCGGCGCGCGCAATTTCACCAATTGCGATTCGCTCCTGATCGGCGACAAATGCGGCGCGCACACGGTGCCCTATATCGAGGCGAAGAACTCGGCGACCGTGTTCGAGCATGAGGCGACGACCTCGAAGATTTCCGAAGAGATGCTGTTCTATTGCAGGCAGCGCGGGCTGTCGGCGGAGGAGGCGACCGCTTTGGTCGTCAATGGCTTCGTCAAGGACGTGCTGCAGCAGCTGCCGATGGAATTCGCGGTCGAGGCGCAAAAGCTGATCTCGGTCAGCCTGGAGGGTTCGGTGGGCTGATCGTCGCGCTGCCGCGGAATTGATCGGAAAAACGGATCGGCCAAATCACTAAGAGCACAGGTAGAAAATGCCGTTGCTGGAAATCGAAAATTTGCACGTCGAGATCGACGGCAAGGAGATTCTTAAGGGTCTCGACCTCACCGTGAACGCGGGCGAGGTGCATGCCATCATGGGCCCGAACGGCTCGGGGAAGTCGACGCTCGCTTACGTGCTGGCCGGCAAGGCCGGCTACGAGCCGACCGCGGGCGCGGTGCGTTTCGACTGCAAGAATATCTTCGACATGGAGCCGGACGAGCGGGCGGCCGCCGGACTGTTCCTCGCCTTCCAATATCCGCTGGAAATCCCCGGCGTCGCCACCATGACCTTCCTGCGCACCGCACTCAACGCGCAGCGCAAGAAGCGCGGCCAGGCGGAGCTTTCCACGCCGGAGTTTTTGAAAAAGGTGCGCGAAGTTGCCAAAATGCTCGGCATCGAGCAGGACATGTTGCGGCGCGGCGTCAATGTCGGCTTCTCCGGCGGCGAGAAGAAGCGCAACGAAATCCTGCAAATGGCGCTGCTTGAACCGCGGCTTGCGGTGCTCGACGAAACCGATTCCGGTCTCGATATCGACGCGCTGAAAATCGCCTCCGAAGGCGTCAACCGGTTGCGCGGTCCGACCCGCTCCTTCATCGTCATCACGCACTACCAGCGGCTCCTCAACTACATCGTGCCCGACGTGGTGCACGTCTTGTCCAAGGGCCGCATCGTGCGAACCGGCGGCAAAGAGCTGGCGCTCGAGCTCGAAGCGCGCGGCTATGCTGAATATCAGGAAGAAGCGGCGGCATGAGCGAGCAGCTCGCCCCGAATAAAATCGAATGAATGTCATGGCGGACGTGAAGGTAATGAAGACCGCGGCGGAGACTGCGCTGGCGCACGTTTATGCCGAGGCGCGGTCGCGGCTGCCCGGCGATGACGCGATCGCTGCGCAGCGTGCGGCCGCCTTCGATGTCTTCGCCAGGGAGGGCCTGCCGCATCGCCGCGTCGAGGATTGGAAATACACGGACCTGCGCGCGCTGATGCGCGACGCCAAGCCGCTGGCGACTCGGCCCGATGCGCAGACGAAAGCGCGGGGCAAGACGGCCGGCGCGCTGCTCGGCGATGTCGAATGCCGCCGACTGGTTTTCGTCGACGGCGCTTTCGTCCCGGAATTGTCGGACACTGCGGCGCTGGAGGCGGGGCTGACGGTCGACTCGCTTGCCGCCGTGCTCGCCGATAACGACGTGGACCTCGCCGCGCATCTCGGCAAGCTTGCGCCCTCAAGCGACGTCGCGGTCGCGCTCAATACCGCGCTGATGGGCGACGGCGCGGTGATCCGCATCGGCGCCGGCGCTACGATTGAACGGCCGCTGCATCTTATTTTCGCCGCCTCGGAAAAGCCTGCGGCGAGCTTCGTGCGCTCGCTGGTGGTCGTCGAGAAGGGCGCGCGGGTGATGCTCATCGAGAGCCACGAAGGCCCGGCGGGAAGCGAGTATCAGGTCAACGCCGCGCTCGAATTGTTCGTCGGCGACGAAGCCCATGTCGATCACGTCAAGATCATCGGCGAAGGCGCAGACGCGCTGCACGTCTCGACACTGGCCGCGGCGATCGGCGCCAGGGCGCGCTTCAATACCTTCACCTTCACGGCCGGCGGCGCGGTGGTGCGCAACCAGCTCTTTCTCAAGTTCGACGGCGAGCAAACCGTCGCGAATATTGGCGGCGCGACCCTCCTCAAGGGCCGGCAGCACGCCGACACCACGCTCGTTGCCGACCATGCCGCGCGCGGCTGCCAGAGCCGGGAAATGTTCAAGTCGGTGCTCGACGACGAGGCCCACGGCGTGTTTCAGGGCCGCATCATCGTGCGCCAGGGCGCGCAGCAGACCGACGCCAAGATGATGACGCGGGCGCTGCTTCTCTCCGACCGGGCCGAGGCGGACAACAAGCCGGAGCTCGAAATCTTCGCCGACGACGTGCAGTGCGGCCACGGCGCGACCGCCGGCGCGCTCGACGAGGAGCTGAAATTCTACCTGATGGCCCGCGGTATTCCGGCGTCCGAAGCGGAAGCCTTGCTCATCCAGGCTTTCCTCGGCGAGGCGGTCGAGGGCATCGAACATGCCGGCTTGCGTGAGGCGCTGATGGAGCAGGTCGTGGCGTGGCTCAAGGCACGGGTGTAGGGCAAATTAAGATGCATCCAGCGGTGACCAACGGCGCCTACGACGTAACCCGCATCCGCGCGGATTTCCCGATCCTCGCCACGCAGGTTTATGGCAAGCCGCTAGTCTATCTGGACAACGCGGCCTCGGCGCAGAAGCCGCAGGCGGTGCTCGACCGCCTCAACCAAATCTACACGTCACAATATGCCAACGTGCATCGCGGACTGCATTACCTCGCCAACGAGGCGACCGAGGCCTACGAAGGCGCGCGTGAGAAAGTGGCGGCGTTCCTCAACGCCGACCGCAAGGAAGAGATCATCTTCACGCGCAACGCTACCGAGGCCATCAATCTGGTCGCCTATACGTTCGGGCGCGAGCGCATCAAAGCCGGCGACGAGATCATTCTCTCGATCATGGAGCATCACTCCAATATTGTGCCGTGGCATTTCCTGCGGGAACGCCAGGGCGCAGTGATCAAGTGGGCGCCGGTCGACGACGACGGGCATTTCCTCATCGACGAATTCGAAAAGCTGATCGGCCCGCGCACCAAGATGGTGGCGATCACGCATATGTCGAACATGCTCGGCACGCTCGTGCCGGTAAAAGAAGTGACGCGAATCGCCCACGCGCACGGCGTTCCGGTGCTGGTCGATGGCGCGCAAGCGGCCGTGCACGCCGACGTCGACGTGCAAGACATCGACTGCGACTTCTACGCCTTCACCGGCCACAAGCTTTACGGTCCGACCGGGATCGGCGTGCTTTACGGCAAATACCGGCATCTTGACGCCATGCCGCCGTTCAACGGCGGCGGCGAGATGATCCGCGAGGTGTTCGAGGACCGCATCACCTACGGCGATCCGCCGTACAAGTTCGAGGCCGGCACGCCTTCAATCGTGCAGGCGATCGGGCTCGGCGCCGCGCTGGACTATGTCGCTTCGGTCGGCAAGCCGCGCATCCGCTCCCATGAAGCAGGCTTGGTGCATTACGCCCACGATCGTCTGCGAGAGATCAACTCGCTCCACATCTTCGGCACGGCGAAGGACAAGGGTCCGATCGTCTCCTTCGAGATCAAGGGCACGCATCCGCACGACGTGGCGACGATCATCGATCGTTCGGGCGTCGCCGTGCGCGCCGGCACCCATTGCGTGATGCCGTTGCTGACGCGCTTCGGCGTAACGGCGAGCTGCCGCGCGTCGTTCGCCATGTACAACACGCGCGAGGAAGTCGATACGCTCGCGCAAGCGCTCATCAAAGCTCAGGACTTCTTCGCATGACCGATGATCCGAAGCCCGATACGGGCAGCGTTACGATCGCGGAAGACGCCGCGGCGCAGCCGTCGGCGGTCCCGGCGGACGAAATGGCGCGGCTGAGCGACGACATCGTCACCGCGATCAAAACCGTCTACGACCCGGAAATCCCCGCCGACATCTATGAGCTCGGCCTGATCTACAAGGTCGACGTCGACGACGATCGCGTCGTCAAGGTCGACATGACGTTGACGACGCCGAATTGCCCGTCGGCGGCGGAGCTGCCGACTATGGTCGAGAATGCCATCGCCAGCGTGCCCGGCGTGCGCGAGGCCAAGGTCAATCTCGTGTGGGATCCGCCGTGGGATCCGAGCCGCATGTCGGAGGAGGCGCGCGCGGTGCTCAATATGTGGTGAGTTGCGCGCCGAGTGGCGGCGCATTACATCAAATGACTGTTAGTAGTTTTGATCTACAACAATTCGCAACAAGCGTGTTCGCGTCTGTTGGCCCGAACATGAGGAGGACGTAACGATGGCCACCGTTGCCCGGCCGAGACTTCAGGTGATGCGGCTCAGTGATGCCGCCGCGGAACGCATCAAGGCGGTCATGGCGAAAGCCGAGCGCCCGATCGCGGCGGTGCGCGTCGGCGTCAAGAACGGCGGCTGCGCCGGCATGGCCTACACGATGGAATACGCCGAACAGGTCAACCCGCTCGATGAGGTGATCGAGGAGAAGGGCGTCCGCATCCTCATCGATCCCAAGGCGGTGCTGTTCCTGCTCGGCACCGAGATGGACTACAAGGTCGACAAGCTCTCCGCCCAGTTCGTCTTCAATAATCCGAACCAGACGTCGGCTTGCGGCTGTGGCGAATCGGTGCAGATCGAGCCGGTACGCGGCGAGACCGGCGGCGCCGAGGCGCGATAAGCGTTCGTCATTCCGGGGCCGAGCCAACGGGGCCGGCCCGAAGTGGCTGGCCCGATGACGGGCTCCGCGAGGAGTCCGGAATCCATAGCCACGATCCGACTCCGAATCGTACCCCAGCGCCAATCCCAGTAGTTCTGTGATTATGGATTCCGGGCTCGCGTCCGCGGCGCGCCCCGGAATGACCGGGTGCTACGCTACGCGGACCGTGGCAGCCTTGCTCGCGCCATCAGCCTCGGGATCCACTTCGGAGATCACGCGATTGCGGCCATTGCGCTTGGCGGCGTAGAGGCGCTCGTCGGCGCGCTCGATCAGCGATTGCGGCGTATCAGTCGGCCGCAGCAGCGCCACCCCGATGGAAATCGTCACCCGGCCGAGGCGCTCGCCGCTGGATCGTTTCATCAATTCCTTGGTCATGACAGCGCGCCGAATATGGTCGGCAACCGTGATCGCCGATCGCAGCGCCGTCTTCGGTAGTGCGATGGCGAATTCCTCGCCGCCGTAACGCGCCGCAATGTCCTGGCCTTTGACGTTCTGCTTCACCGACATGGCGACGAGCCGCAGGACTTGGTCCCCGGTCAGATGCCCAAATTTGTCGTTGAAGGCCTTGAAGTGGTCGACGTCGCTCATCAACAGCGTCAGCGGCTCGCCGCCTTTCTTTGCTTCAGCGATGGCCTTGCTGAGCTCGGAGTCGAAGAATTTGCGGTTTGCGGTTTGACAGCATTGTGAGCGGATCGGTCAGGCTTTCGGTTCGCGCCGTCTCGAGATTGACCTGAAGCTGCTCGATCTCCTGCCTGGACGCTGACAGCCGCGCCTCGAGCTTCCTGTTGCTGGTTTCCATCTCCTTGGCGCCGGTAACGAGCCGTTCGATCACGGCGCGCAACGCCACGCCGTCGTTGGCGCCTTCCAGCTTGTCGCTGGCGCCTTGCAGCTTTTCGCCGGCGTCGGCGAGGCTCGCGGAATAGTGGGTTGCCGAACCGGCGGCGGTATCGATCATGTCCAGCACTTGCTTGATCTCATCGACCATCCGCGAGCCGACGGTGTCGACCCGGTCGCTCACGCGGTCCGGCGAGAGGTAGGTGCTGTAGATCTTGTCGATGTCGGAGTCGCCGAGTGTGCCCTTTTGCGCCAGCGTTTCGTTGATCGACCGGTTGAGGTCCTGATTATAGCCGGTCGCGTATTGGTACCAAATCTCGAAATTTCGCGGCAATGCCGGCTGGTGCAGGGCGCGAATCTGTTGGAGCGCGATCTCGGCGAAGGCAAGTGTCCGTTCGTGCTCGTCGCTGGGCACGTCCATGAATCTTCCCCAAACGCCTAGAAAATCCGGAGCTAATTCCGATAGCGCGACGGTTGCCGCGAATTCGCGAAACTTAAGAGCAAGCGATGAAGGACCGGTAAATGAATGTGGGCAGCAGACCCTCGGTTTCTGCCGCGCGGCCGTCAAATCAATCGGGAATCTAGGCTTTCAGCGGCACCGGCCGCAGCAGGAAAGCCGGCAGATGCGAAACGTCGTCGTCGTCGGCGGCGCGAGGCTTCGCAGGCGGCGGGCGCTGCGGGATTCGCGCGATCGAGGCGGAAGCGGCAGGCCGTTGCGGCTGATGGTGGCCATCCGCGCGCCCGCGGCGGGGTCGCGGCGCGCCGTGGCGCGGCGGCGACGCCGGTTGCTGCGCGGACTCTGTGCGCTCCGCCGCCGTGGCAGCTCCATCGCCCATCCAGGGGATTGGCTGGCCGATCAGCTTCTCGATCGCCGCGACAGCCTTGGCGTCGTTTGCTCCCGCGACGATGGTGATCGCCGTGCCGGTGCGGCCGGCGCGGCCGGTGCGGCCGATCCGGTGCACGTAGTCGTCGGGGTGAAGCGGGACGTCGAAATTGTAGATGTGACTCACCTCTGGAATGTCGAGCCCGCGGGCGGCGACATCCGAAGCGACCAGCAGCGTGACCTCATTCTTGCGGAACTGTTCCAGCGCGGCCATGCGCGCCGGCTGGTCCATGTCGCCGTGCAGCGCCTGCACCGAAAAGTCGTGGCGCTGGAGCGAGCGATGCAGCGTAGCGACGTCGCGCTTGCGGTTGCAGAAGATGATGGCGTTCTTCAGCCCCTCGGCGGAGCGGAGCAATCGGCGTAGCGTGTCGCGCTTGTCATGCGGTTCGCGCCCGGATTTGGCGAGAAGCTGCGTCGTGGCGGCGACGGTGCTGGCCGGTCGGGAGACCTCGACGCGAACCGGATTGTGCAGGAATTGTTCGGTGATGCGCCGGATTTCCGCCGGCATGGTGGCGGTGAAGAACAGCGTCTGGCGGGTGAACGGGACGAGCTTACAGATGCGCTCGATGTCGGGAATGAAGCCCATGTCGAGCATGCGGTCGGCCTCGTCGATGACGAGGAGCTCAACGCCGCTGAGCAACAGCCGTCCGCGCTCGTGGTGATCGAGCAGGCGGCCCGGCGTCGCGATCAGCACGTCGACGCCGCGCATGAGCTTGGTATCCTGATCGTCGAACGACACCCCGCCGATGATAAGCGCGACATTGAGCTTATGGTTGGCGCCGTATTTGGAAAAACTCTCTTCGACCTGCGCTGCGAGTTCGCGCGTCGGCTCGAGGATCAGCGTGCGCGGCATGCGCGCCCGGGCGCGACCTTTTTCCAGCATGGTCAGCATCGGCAGCACGAATGCTGCCGTCTTGCCGGTGCCAGTCTGCGCGATGCCAAGCACATCGCGCCGCGCAAGCACGTGGGGAATGGCCTGATCTTGGATGGGGGTTGGCGTTTTGTAACCGGACGCCGCAACAGCGGCGAGAACTTTTTCGGACAAGCCGAGATGGGAAAACGGCATAAAACCTCGTATTGGGACCGCCGGCAGCACCCTATTGATCGGAACGGGGAAAACGGGCAACGGCGGTCGAATCTGCCTTGCTTTCGTTGCGTGCAACATAAGATCGATTAGGCGAAAGTCAACCGGCAACGGCCTGGTGCAACGCACTAAGTTAATTGGATTCCTTCACTTTTCTCGATGCGGTGAAAAAGAGCGAAGCGCCGATGACTGACACTTTGTCTGATAGCTTGCCGATCGTCCTGGTTCCCGGGCTCAATTGTTCGGCCCGCCTATACGCCGAGCAAATTCCGGCGCTTTGGCGGTTTGGCCCCGTCACCGTCGCGGACCACACCCGCGACGACAGCATTCCTGCGATTGCAGGCCGCATTTTGGCGGCCGCGCCACCGCGCTTCGCGATCGCCGGGTTATCGATGGGCGGCTACATCGCCTTCGAAATCATGCGCCAGGCGCCGCGGCGGGTTGTCAAACTTGCTCTGCTCGATACCGGGGCGCGCCCTGAGTCCGCAGAACAGACGGAGCGGCGCCAACCGGCGATGGAGCGGGCCAAAAGCGGGCGTTTCGCCGAGGTCGCCGATGACGCGTTTCTGTTCTTCGTGCACCCTGATCGTTACGGGGACATGACGCTCAAAGCTCTGGTGAGGACCATGGCCGAGGAAACCGGCCCGCAAAACTACTTACGTCAGCAGCGGGCGATCATCGGCCGGCCGGATTCACGTCCCGGTCTGTCCGCGATCGTTTGCCCGACGCTGGTGCTTGTCGGCGAGCAGGATCGGGGAACTCCTCCCGAACTGGCGCGGGAGATCGCGGCCGCAATCTCCGGCTCGCATCTCGTCGTCATTGCAGAGTGCGGGCACCTGTCGACGATCGAGCGGCCGCAGGCGGTGACCAAGGCGCTGGTCGAATGGTTGCAGGCCTAGCTGCCCCTTCTGCGGTTTCCTGCCCCGTGGAAGATCGCGCATCTGGACTATCCGCTCGATCGCGGGCAACATTCCGGGGGGCTTCAAGGAGACACTTTCATGAAATTTCTCGTACCGGGGTGTGGCGTCCTCGTTGCCGGGCTGCTTGCCAGCGGCACGCCCGCCTTCTCGTCAACCATCGATCTTTCCACCTGGACCTGTGCCAAATTTCAAGCCGCCGACAAGGATGACATCGGCGTGATCCTGGCGTGGCTCGACGGCTATTATCGCGACGAGAACGATCCGCCGGTCGTCGACACCGAAAAGTTCGTCGCCAATGCCAAGAAGCTCGGCCAATATTGCGCCAAGCACCCCGACATCGGCCTCATCACCGCGGCCGACGAGCTGTTTTCGAAATAAACTTCGTCCCGCTGCGCAGCGGGAGCGGACGACGAATAAGCTCAAACGTCGAGCAATTCCTCGGCGGCGAACTCGGCGCGTTCCTGGATGAAGGCAAAGCGCGACTCGGGCTTGGTGCCCATCAAGCGCTCGACGGATTTCTCGGTATCCTTTTGATCATCCGCGACCAGCACCACCCGAAGCAACGTTCGCTTCTTCGGGTCCATGGTGGTTTCCTTAAGCTGCGCGGCCATCATCTCGCCGAGCCCCTTGAAGCGGCTGACCTCGACTTTGGCGTTGGCGTGAAATTCCTTTTTAAGAATCTCGTCCCGGTGCTTGTCGTCGCGGGCATAAAAATTCTTGCCGCCGTGCGAGAGGCGATAGAGCGGGGGCACCGCCAGATAAAGGTGGCCGTTGTCGATCAGGCCGCGCATTTCCCGGTAGAAGAAGGTGATGAGGAGCGAAGCGATGTGCGCGCCGTCGACGTCGGCGTCGGTCATGACGATCACCCGCCCGTAGCGTAAATCCTGGTCGCGATAATGTGCGCCGGTGCCGCAGCCGAGCGCCTGGGCGAGATCGGCGAGCTGCTGGTTCTGCGCGAGCTTGTCCTTGCCGGCGGACGCAACGTTGAGGATTTTTCCGCGCAGCGGCAAAATTGCCTGGCTCGCGCGATCGCGCGCCTGCTTGGCAGAGCCGCCGGCGGAGTCGCCCTCGACGACAAAAATCTCCGAGCCCTCGGCCGCGCTGTTGGTGCAGTCGGCGAGCTTGCCAGGCAAGCGCAGCTTGCGCACGGCGCTCTTGCGCGCGATGTCCTTTTCCTGACGGCGGCGGATGCGCTCCTCGGCACGCTCCATCACGAAGTCGAAAAGCTTATTCGCCTGCACGGGATTTCCGGCGAGCCAATGGTCGAACGGGTCCTTGATCGCCTGTTCGACGATTTTCTGCGCTTCGGCGGTGGCGAGGCGGTCTTTGGTCTGACCCTGGAATTCAGGCTCGCGGATGAAGACCGAGAGCATCGCCGCGGCGCCGGTCATTACGTCGTCGCTGGTGATGGAGGCGGCGCGTTTGCCCTGACCGACCCGCTCGGCATGGTCCTTGAGCCCACGCGTAAGCGCGGTGCGCAGGCCGGATTCGTGGGTGCCGCCATCGGGCGTCGGAATGGTGTTGCAATAAGAGTTGAGGAAGCCGTCGGCGTCCGCGGTCCAGGCCACGGCCCATTGCGCCGCGCCGTGCTTGCCGGTCTTGCCGGCGCTGCCGATGAAAATATCCGCCACAAGGGTCGTGCCAGCGAGCGTTTCCGACAGATAGTCCTTAAGGCCGTCGGCGAAATGGAACGTCGCCTTCTCCGGCACGTCCTCGACACCGCGCAGAAGCTCCGGGGCGCATGACCAACGGATTTTGACGCCGCCGAAGAGATACGCCTTCGAACGCGTCATCTTGAACACGCGCTCGGGCTTGAAATGAGCCTTGGCGCCGAAAATTCCCGGGTCGGGCCGGAAGCGAACTTTGGTGCCGCGGCGGTTCGGCGCCTTACCAGCGTCCTGTAATTTTCCCTTGGGCTTGCCGCGCTCGAACGCCATGCGGTAGAGCCGCTGGCCGCGCGCGACCTCGACCTCCATGCGTTCGGACAGCGCGTTCGCCACCGAAACGCCGACGCCGTGGAGGCCGCCTGAGGTCTCATAAACTTCGGAGTCGAATTTGCCGCCCGCGTGCAGCGTGCACATGATCACTTCGAGAGCGGACTTGTTCTTGAATTTCGGATGCGGGTCGACCGGAATGCCGCGGCCGTTGTCGGTGACGGTGACAAAGCCATCCGCCTCCATTTCGACCTCGATCCAGTCGGCGTGGCCGGCGAGCGCTTCGTCCATGGAATTGTCGATCACCTCGGCGAACAGGTGATGCAGCGCCTTCTCGTCGGTGCCGCCGATATACATGCCGGGCCGGCGGCGTACCGGTTCGAGCCCCTCCAGAACCTCGATGTGCTTCGCCGTATAGCCCGCCTCGCCGGCCGAGCCGCGCGCGGCAGTGCTGCCGGCGCGCGCCATCCGGCGCGCGGCGCCGCGCGGTTCGCCGAGATTGGCGAACAGGTCGGGCGCGTTCGGCGTTTTCGGCGTTTTCGCTGCTTTTCCCAAGGTTTATTCCAAGGCTTCTTGCATGTGGAGGGTCGGCGGTCGGCGCGCAACCGCGACGACGAATCAAGCCCGACTATGCCATTTGGCCGGCAAACCATGAACGGGCCGCCAAAGCGAGGCGGCCGCACCGCGACAGTTACTTGTCTCTTTCCCAGACCAGAGTGCCGACGAACATGCTGCCGGCAACGTTCGGATTGGGAATTGGAGCGCTGGTGATGAGGAGCTTGTTTCCTTTCCGACGCCAGAAACGGACCTGTTCCGTGCCCACCCAATCTTTATTCCAAGCCGCATCGACGTCGACGATGACCCGCTCGCCGTCCAGCCTCAGTTTTCCCGTATAGGCGAGCATGGCGCGGTAGACGGCAGCTTGCTCCTGCGTCGATTGCGCGGCGTTTTGCTGTTCCGGAAAGACCAACCCGAAAAAGCGTCCCGCCGGGCTTATCCCGAGGTACCCGGTCGGGCGTTCTCCGTACACGTTGGTTCGTTGCTTCGTTCCGACATCCTCGGTGAAGAACGAAGCAAGTTTCCAGTCCCCCACCGACTGCTCGACAGCATCTGCCATTCAAGCCCACCGCCTTTTGCCGGCCCGAGCGCATTGACGGCCAACGACGCGGCCTTTATATCGCCGCCTATGAAAAGGTCTATTATGACCATTGCCGCAGCAAAGCGTCGCCGCAGTCGCAACACGGCACGAGCGCGCGCTTAACGCGTAGCGAAATTCGTGCCGCCGGTCCCGCGGCACTCTCCTCCTGATACTCTGCCTCACGGATTCGGCCTAACGCCCCTGAGAGCGTAAGGTGAAATCATGCCTGCAGACGAAAACAAAGCGAAGATCGGCGTCATCGGCGCCTCCGGCTATACTGGTGCGGAACTGGTGCGCCTCCTCATCCCCCATCCGCGCGTTGACATTGCGCTGCTCACGGCGGATCGGCGCGCCGGCAAGCCGATGGCCGAGGTCTTTCCGCAATTCTCGCCCTACGCGCTGCCAAAACTCTCGGCGCTCGATGGCGTCGACTGGCCGGGGCTCGGCCTCGACCTCGTCTTCTGCGCCTTGCCGCACGGCACGACGCAGAGGGTCATCCAAGATTTGTTCGGGCGGATGCCGGCCATCAAGGTGGTCGATCTCTCCGCCGATTTTCGCCTTGCCGACCCCGCAGCGTATGCGCGCTGGTACGGGCATCCGCATGCCGCGCTCGCGCTGCAGAAGAAGGCGGTCTATGGCCTGACCGAGATCTATCGGTCGGAGATAAAATCGGCGCAGCTCGTCGCCAATCCGGGGTGCTACACGAGCTGCGCGGAGCTTGCGCTCATTCCGCTCTTGCAAGCCAAGGCGATCGACCCCGACGAGATCGTCATCGACGCCAAGTCGGGCATGACCGGAGCGGGCAGGGCGGCGAAGGAGGAAATGCTGTTCTCCGAAGTTTCCGAAGGCTTTCACGCCTATGGCGTCGGCCACCACCGTCACATGGCCGAGCTCGACCAGGAGTTTTCCAAAGCCGCCGGCCGCGACGTGATCGTCAGCTTCACGCCGCATCTCGTGCCGATGAATCGCGGCATCCTTTCAACGATTTACGTGCGCGGCCTCAGAGCATCGCCGCAGGAACTTCATGCGCTGCTTTTAAAGGCTTATGCGAACGAGCCGTTCGTGCACGTGCTGCCGTTCGGCGCCCTGCCGCAGACCCGGCACGTGCGCGGCTCCAACATGACATTCATCGGCGTTGCCGCCGACCGCATCGCCGGTCGTGCCATCATCGGCTCGGCGCTCGACAATCTGACCAAGGGCGCATCCGGCCAGGCGGTGCAGAATATGAACCTCATGCTCGGCTTTGCCGAGACCATGGGGCTCGAGCAAGTAGCGCTGTTTCCGTAGAGGCCTGACGGCCTTACGCCTGTGCTTTCACATAACTTCCCGGCGCATCCTCGATCGGCTTGAGCTTGCCATCGCCGGGAACACGCGCGAAGACTTCGGTCGGGTCCTGAGCTTTCAGCCAGGCAAGCCAGTCCGGCCACCACGAGCCGGGATGCTCGGTCGCTTTGGCCAGCCATCCTTCGAGGTTGGCGCTCCTCGGCTTCGGCCCGGTCCAATATTGATACTTCTTCTTGGTGGGCGGGTTGACCACGCCGGCGATATGGCCGGAGCCAGACAGCACGTATCGCACGGGTCCGCCGAAGTACTTGGAGCCGAGCAGTACCGACTTTGCCGGCGCGATATGATCTTCGCGGGTGGCGAGATTGTAGATCGGCACCTTGATCGCTTTGAGGTCGATCGGGGTGTCGCCGATCGTCAGCCCGCCTTTGGTGAGTTTGTTGTCGAGATAGCAATTGCGCAAATAAAACGAGTGGTTCGCGGCCGGAAGCCGCGTCGCGTCCGAATTCCAGTACAGAAGGTCAAAGGGGAAGGGGGCTTTCCCCTTGACGTAATTGTTGATGATGTAAGGCCAGATCAGATCGTTCGAGCGCAGTAAGTTGAAGACAGTGACCATCGACTTGCCTTCGAGATAGCCGCGTTCGGCCATCCGCTGTTCGACCAACTTGATCTGTTCCTCGTCGACGAAGACTTTGAGGTCGCCGGCGTAAGTGAAGTCAACCTGAGCGGCAAACATGGTCGCCGAGACGAAGCGTTCGTCTTTCCGGGCAGCCATTGCGGCGAGCGCGATCGCCAGCAGCGTGCCGCCGACGCAATAGCCGATGGTGTGGACTTTTTCCTCGCCGGTGGCCTGTTTGATCGCGTCGAGCGCGGTGAGGGGACCCTCACGAATGTATTCTTCCCAGCTCTTTTGCGCGAGATGCGCATCGGGATTGACCCAGGAAATGCAGAAGACGGTGATCCCCTGATCGACGCACCACTTGATGAAGGATTTTTCCGGCGTCAGATCGAGCACGTAATATTTGTTGATCCAGGGCGGCACGATCAGTAGCGGCTTTTTGAGCACTTTCTCGGTCGACGGCGCATACTGGATGAGTTGCATGATCTCGTTCTGGAAGATCACCTTGCCGGGCGTTATCGCGAGATTGCGCCCGACCTCGAACATCGAGGAATCGGACTGGCGAATCCTCAACTCGCCGCCGCCGACGGCGATGTCGTCGGCGAGCATGCGCATGCCGCGAACGAGATTTTCGGCGTTGCTGGTCAAGGTCTCGCGCAACAGCTCCGGGTTGGTCAAAACGAAATTCGACGGCGACAGTGCGTTGGCAATCTGCCGCACGTAGAATTCGGCCTTCTGCTTGGTGTGCGGATCGAGGTCGGCGGCGTCGGTGACCAGCTGATTGGCCCATCGGGTCGTGAGCAAATACGCTTGTTTGAGGAAATCGTAGAACTGGTTCGAGTTCCACTCCGGATCGGCAAAGCGCTTGTCGTTGGCGGCGGGCGTGACGACCGGCGGCGATTGCTCGCCGCTGAGCCGCTTGGCCGCCGAGGCCCATAGCTCGAGGTAGGCTTTACCCAGCTTGGCCTGGAGTTCGAGGGTGCGCTGGGGATCGGTCAGCCAATATTGCGCCACTTGCCCGAGCGTCTTGACGACTTCGTTGATCTCGTCGGCGAATTCGCGGTTGTCCCGGCCATCCTCGCGGGGCTTGAGGTAGGCGGCGAGCGCGCGGCCGCCCTCCTCGACCAGCCGCGCCAGATTGCGCGAGAACTCCTCGACGTCGACGGCTCCGATTTTCATCGGTGGTTGCGATGGAGCCCGCACCGGCGTTCCTCTATTCCCCATGGCCAGCGAAAGCTGGCCTTACAGCAGACATGGCCAGCAAAAGTCGGCCTTGCAGCAGAAATGGCCTGCTCACACCGCGTGCGCAAGGCAAGTCTGCGCGCATCCGAGCAGAAAGCATGCCACTAGGCTCGCCGCCGGCCGCGTCATTGGTCCCGTTTCCAAGGACCTTGTTTCAACCATATTACGCGGTTATCAGGATGGCTTCCGTCAACTTTAGGTTGGTTTTTGTAAACCATTGAGGCAGTAAGCTATTTTCCAGCCCAGGGAATGGCCGGGATGCCGGCGCGGACGGGCGGCGATAAATACCGGCCGGATCCGGGGGTCTTGTGAGGGGACATTGGTGAAGCGCTACGGACGCATCGCGAGGCCTTCGCTCGGAACCTTGGCAATCGCAGCCTTGGTGGCTTTTCTCGTATCGGGTTGCTCCGATGTCACCTTTCCGGCGGTTCACGACATGCCGACTCCGCGCGCCGAAACGACGATGAACCCCGATCAAGTCAAGCAGGCGACGGATGCTCTTATTTCCGAGCGCGATCACTTGAGCACCGAAGCGCAAGCAAATGTGCAGCCGAGCCCTGCGACCAATACCGCCGGTACGACCGGGTCGCTGAAAAAGCCATCCCCAGTGCCCGTTTCGGCAAAGGTCGCGGCCCCTGGAGCCACGCAGACCGCTGGTGTCGATACCAAGCCGTGATAAGAGGGTAGAGGGATCGTCAAGTCGACGTGCCGGTGTACGAATGGAAGAATTTTATCGCATTCGGCGGCTACCGCCTTACGTGTTCGAAGAGGTCAACCGTGCCAAGGCGGTGGCTCGCAATGGCGGCGCCGACATTGTTGATCTTGGCATGGGCAATCCCGATCTGCCGGCGCCCGCGCACGTCGTCGAAAAGCTCAAGGAGACCATCGGCCGGACGCGCACGGATCGTTATTCGGCGTCCAAGGGGATCGTGGGACTTCGCCGCGCCCAAGCCGCCTATTACGCGCGCCGCTTCGGCGTGAAGCTCAATCCCGACACGCAGATCGTCACGACGCTCGGCTCCAAGGAAGGCTTCGCCAACGTCGCGCAAGCGATCACCGCGCCGGGGGACGTGATCATTGTCCCCAATCCGACCTATCCTATCCACGTCTTCGGCTTCCTGATGGCAGGCGGCGCGATCCGCTCAGTGCCAGTCGAGGCCAACACGGCGTTTTTCGGTGCACTGGAACGCGCGATCAAGCACACCATTCCAAAACCGATCGCCGTCGTCACCTGCTATCCGTCGAACCCCACAGCCTGCGTCGCGGATCTCGATTTCTATCGCGACCTCGTCGCCTTTGCGAAGAAGCATGGCGTCTTCATCCTGTCGGATCTCGCTTATGCCGAGGTCTATTTCGACGACAATCCGCCGCCTTCCGTGCTGCAGGTACCCGGCGCCATCGACGTCGCCGTCGAGTTCACCTCGATGTCGAAAACCTATTCGATGCCCGGCTGGCGGATCGGATTCGCGGTCGGCAACGAGCGCATTATCGCGGCGCTGGCGCGGGTGAAATCCTATCTCGATTACGGCGCGTTCACCCCGATCCAGGTGGCCGCGACGGCGGCGCTCAACGGTCCCGACGATTGCATCCACGAAATGCGCGCCACCTACCGGCGCCGGCGCGATGCGCTGGTGGAATCGTTCGGGCGCGCCGGCTGGCAGGTGCCACCGCCGCGGGCCTCGATGTTCGCCTGGGCGCCGATCCCCGAGCCGTTCCAGCCGCTTGGCAGCGTCGAGTTCGCAACGCTCTTGGTCGAGAAGGCCAGCGTGGCGGTATCGCCCGGAGCGGGTTTCGGCGAACACGGCGAAGGGCACGTGCGCATCGCGCTGGTGGAAAACGAACAGCGCATACGCCAGGCGGCCCGCAACATCCGGCGCTTTCTTGAAACCGGGCCGGAAATGCTGCACAACGTCGTACCCCTCGCGACGCGACGTTAGTCGCGCTTCGCTTCATCCCAGGTTAGCGACGTTTTATGGCCGAGCCGCTGAAAGTCGGTCTTGCCGGACTCGGGACTGTCGGCACGGCCGTCGTCCATCTCTTGGAACATGGACGCGACAAGCTCACGGCGCGCTGCGGCCGGCCGATCGAGGTCGTCGCGGTGAGCGCGCGTTCGCGTAACAAGAAACGCGACATCGATCTGAAGAAATTCCGTTGGGTCACCGATCCGGCGCAGCTCGCGGCCGATCCCGCGATCGACGTCCTGGTCGAAGTCATCGGCGGGGCGGGCGATCCGGCCAAGCGCGCCGTGGAGACCGCCCTTGCCGCCGGCAAGCCGGTCGTCACCGCCAACAAGGCGCTGCTCGCGAACCACGGCCACAAGCTTGCGCTGCTCGCCGAGCGCCATCGTGTGGCGCTCAATTTCGAGGCGTCGGTCGCCGGCGGCATCCCGATCGTGAAGACGTTGCGCGAGGGGCTCAACGGCAATTCGTTCACGCGCATCTACGGCATCCTCAACGGCACCTGCAATTACATCCT
This sequence comes from Xanthobacteraceae bacterium, assembly GCA_049517455.1. GTDB lineage: Bacteria > Pseudomonadota > Alphaproteobacteria > Rhizobiales > Xanthobacteraceae > BOG-931. The sequence goes on along the minus strand of JBEKSB010000020.1, from coordinate 8,786 downwards.
CTCGCGCATGGAGGAGGACCGGCTCTCCTTCGACGAATGCCTGCGCGAGGCGCAGCGCTTAGGCTATGCGGAGGCCGATCCTTCTTTCGATGTCGAGGGCCACGACAGCGCGCAGAAGCTTTCCATCCTGGCGAGTCTGGGATTCGGAACGAAGGTCGATCCCAAAGCGATTTACGTCGAGGGCATCTCGTCGATCACGCTCGCCGATCTCGATGCGGCGGCCCAACTCGGCTATCGCGTCAAGCTTCTCGGCGTGGCGGTGCGAACCGAAGCCGGCATCGAGCAGCGCGTGCACCCGACCATGGTGCTGAAAGAGTCCGCCATCGCGCAGGTGATGGGCGTGACCAACGCGGTGACGGTCGACGCCGAGGGACTTGCGCCCATCACGCTGGTCGGGCCCGGCGCCGGCGGGATGGCGACCGCCTCGGCGGTGGTTTCAGATCTCGCCGATATTGCACGCGGCGTCCGCACACCTCCGTTCGGACGTCCGGCCGCGCGCATGACCGCGGTCCGCAAGGCACCGATGCAGCGCCACGAGGGCGGCTACTACATTCGTCTCCTGGCGCGCGATCGTCCGGGCAGCGCCGCCACCATCGCGCGGCGTCTGGCGCAGCAGAAAATCTCGCTCGAGTCGATCGTGCAGCGTCACGAAATTCGGGCGCAAGGCGGCGGCCAACCCGGCCGCTCGGGCGAGCCGGTACCCGTCATCCTCGTTACCTATGCGACCAGCGAGGATGCGGTGCGCAAGGCGCTCGCAGCGGTGCGCCGCGACCGTGTAATCTCGGGACGGCCGCAGGTGATCCGGATCGAGAAAAACTAGCGCCCGCGCGAAGATGGAATTGCAAGGAACAAAAAGATGGCGTCGATAACCGTTCCGCACAGCATGATGCTGGAGCGCATTCTCGCAATGGAGATCGTGCGGGTCACCGAGCGCGCGGCCGTCAATGCCGCGAGGCTCCGCGGGCGCGGGGAAGAAAAGGCCGCCGATCAGGCCGCCGTCGATGCCATGCGGCGCGAGCTTAACAAACTGCCGATCGACGGCACGGTCGTAATCGGCGAAGGCGAGCTGGACGAAGCGCCCATGCTGTTCATCGGCGAGAAGGTCGGCGCCAAAGGCGGATTCAAAGTCGACATCGCCGTCGATCCGCTCGAAGGCACGACGCTGTGCGCCAAGAACATGCCGGGAGCTATCGCCACCATCGCCATAGCGGAGGATGGCACGCTCCTGCACGCGCCGGATATCTACATGGACAAAATCGCGGTCGGTCCCGGCTATCCCAAGAACGTCGTCGATCTCGACGCGCCGGCGGACGAAAACATCCGCAATCTGGCCAAGGCCAAGGGTGTAAAGCCCTCGGCCATTACCGCCATGATCCTCGATCGCCCGCGCCATGCCGATGTGATCGCGGCGGTGCGCAAGGCCGGCGCTTCGGTGAGCCTGATCACGGACGGCGACGTGGCGGCGGTGATCCACACCGCCGAACCGGACAAGACCGGCATCGACATTTTTCTCGGCATCGGCGGCGCGCCTGAGGGCGTGTTGGCCGCGGCGGCCTTACGCTGCATCGGCGGCCAGATGCAAAGCCGGTTGGTGGTCGATACCGAGGAAAGGCGCGTGCGCGTCGCCAAGATGGGCATCAAGGACCCGCGCAAGAAATACCAGATCGAGGACATGGTGCGCGGCGACTGCCTGTTCGCGGCGACCGGCGTCACCGATGGCCGCATGCTGGAAGGCGTCAAGTTTCGCGACGACATTGTCGAGACGCAGACGGTGGTCATGCGCTCGGTCACCGGCACCGTGCGCTGGATCAGGGCCGAGCACCGGCAGCTGGAGAAGTTCTAGCGCGCGCTCTCATAAATCAAGATTGGCGGCCCCCAGTTGGGCAATGTCGCTTTGCCCCTAAGAGCAGACTCTAGGCCACGATTGTGGAATGTCCGCGTATTCTCAAGCTAGATCGGCTCCGACTACGGGGACCGAATGGTGCCCGCGATGAGTTCCTCCTCGCAGATTCGACGGGGCATCCAGTAAATTTCCGCCAGCGTCTATCTGTGTATATTAATGACGATGTTCGCGCGGTATTTGAGCTTAGCCGATCGCGGTCACGAAGCGCTTTTCGTTGAGGCGAGGATCGATGCAGCTTACGGCGCGCCGACGCGAGTTTGCCGGGATCGCCGGGTGGGCACTGCCCGTCAGCGTCACGCCGTATTGCTGTCTGGCAGCGAACCGCAGTTACGTCCAACTACAGACATACGCCCTCAGGTGCGCGCCTTTCGCCGGTCAAGGTCGCCGGCTCCCGACCACCCGCACGGGGGCGCTTCGTCTGGCCCGGAACCGGCGTGCGACAATGCCCCGTCCTCGGCTTCGGGCATCCGATGCAGTCTAAGTCAGTGGCGGCGGGGCCACCGCGAGCCTTGCTCCCGTCGATGGGTGCAGTCATTCTACCTTGCTACCTTGGCGGTGACCGGGTTAGTCGGCCGTTTTGGGGAATGTCGGTTAAGAGCAATCAACCGAGAAGCGCATCTGCCATGACCGAGCTTGATGCCCTCGCCGACGGCGAGACCAATAGTGACCTGGATGGAGAGACACGCCATCTGAAGTCGATGATCGCTGCGTTGCGCCAGGCACTGGAGGACGCCGAAGCGGAGCGCAACTCCGTGCGGCAGAAGGTGCGCGCAGCATACGAGAGCGAGATCGCTGAGCTTAAGGCCACCATTACGGCGCTGCGCGATGCACTTGAGGAATCGCGTCATGAGGGACGGGCCGCAGCGGAGCGCGCCCTCGCGCACTCGGCTGCAGAGATCGCTCAGCTACGTCAGACCGCCCAAGCGCTCCGCGACGCGATCGAGGGCCTGCGCCACGAGCACCGGCAGGAAATCCAACGCCTCAATGCCGCCGCCCAGGACGAAGCGGCCCAGCTCCACGCCGCGGCCCGCGCTCTGCGGGAACGGCTCGAGGAGGCAGCATTCCAGACCCAGGCCCAGAAACAAAGGGCGGTGGCCGTCGCTGCCGGCGAGATCCAGGAACTCAAGGCGACGTGCCAAGCCTTGCGCCACGAGCTCGATCGCGCCCGGGGTAATGCGGGATGACGGCGGACGGCGAAATCCCCGCCCGGGATCGCGACACTAGGCGCCGCACCGCGCCACGCTCAGCGGCGAAGGCGCGAGACCAGCCGCGCCTTGGCCGGATGCACGAGCGGCTCCAGGATGTCAACATTTTGCTCGATGTCACCCGGCGCATATCGGGGACGGACTCTCTCGACGAAATCTTGGAAGCGCTGGTCGAAATGACCTCGCTGGCGATCAACTGCGACCGCAGCAGCTTTTTCCTCAATGACGCCGGCACGGGGGAACTGTATTCGCGCGTGGCACAGGGTGTCCATCACAGAGAGATTCGAATCCTCAACAATGATGGCGTCGTCGGCGCCACCTTCCAGACGGGCCGGAGCATCATCATCGACGACGCTTACGCCGACCCGCGCTTCAATCCGACGATCGACCGCGAGACCCGGTACGTCACCAAGACCGTCCTCTGCGTGCCGCTGCGTACCGCCAAGGGCGACGTCATCGGCGTGGCGCAAGCGCTCAACAAGGCGGGCGGCCTCTTCACCGAGCACGACCAGGCGCTCCTCGAAGGCATTGCGGCTCAGTCGATACCGGCCCTGCAGAGCTCTCAGACGGTCGAGCGGATGGAGAAGGCGCGCGCCCAAGAGTTGGCCTTCCTTGACATCGTCGCCGACATCACCTCGCAGCTCGATCTCGATCAGCTGCTGCAGCGGGTGATGACCGAGGCAGCGCGGATGCTGGGGGCGGAGCGTTCGACGCTGTTCCTCCATGACGAGAAGACCAGCGAGCTGTTCTCGCGCGTCGCAATGGGTCCGAAGATCGGCGAGATCCGCTTTCCCGACCATGCCGGCATCGCAGGCACCGTGTTCACCACCGGCAAGACGGTCAACATTCCTCACGCCTATGCCGATCTGCGCTTCAACACCAGCCTCGACAAGCAGACTGGGTTCTTCACGCGCTCCATATTGTGCACGCCGCTCATCAACAAGCACGGCTTGATCATCGGGGTGACCCAAGCTTTGAACAAAAGCGGCGGCCCATTTTCCGCCGAGGATGAATCCCGCCTCAAGGCGTTCACCGCACAGGTCGCGATCGCGCTTGAGAATGCCAAGCTCTTTGACGACGTCCAGAAGATCAAGAACTACAATGAGAGCATGCTCGAAAGCATGTCGAACGGCGTTATCACCTTGGACGAGCGCGACACCATCGTTACCTGCAACAGCGCCGGCGCCCGCATCTTTAAGCTGGCGCCTTCGGCCATCTTGGGGCACAGCGCCGCTGAGTTCTTCGCCGGCAAGAACGCCTGGATCATCGAGCGCATCAAAAAGGTCCAACTAGAGAAGACCGCCAACGTCGCCATGGATCTCGAAATCGCGCTCGGCGACCGGCCGGTCTCGGTCAACCTTACAGTCCTGCCCTTAGCGAGCGGCGACGGCAAGCAGCTGGGCACGCTCCTCATGATCGAGGACATCAGCACCGAGAAGCGCGTCAAGGCCACCATGGCGCGCTACATGGACCCGGCGATTGCCGCGCGCATGCTCGACAACAACGGCGACGCTGGCCTCCTCGGCGGCGCCAGTACCCGGGCGACCGTCCTATTCTCGGATATCCGGGACTTCACCACATTGAGCGAGGAACTGGGCGCCCAAGGCACGGTCGCCTTCCTTAACGATTATTTCTCGCTGATGGTCGAGTGCATCGCCCACGAGGAAGGCATGCTCGACAAGTTCATCGGCGACGCCGTCATGGCGGCCTTCGGACTCCCAATAGCGCATGACGACGACGAGGACCGCGCGGTTCGCGCGGCGATCGCCATGATCCGCGAATGCCGACGCTGGAGCCGCGATCGGGTTCAGCGCGGTCAAAAGCCGGTCGAGATGGGCATCGGCCTCAACACCGACATGGTGGTCTCCGGCAATATCGGCTCGGCGAAGCGCATGGACTACACGCTGATCGGCGACGGCGTGAACCTCGCCTCAAGGCTCGAAAGCGCCTGCAAGGTCTATTCAGCCCAAATCCTCGTCAGCGAGAATACATTCGGCCGTTTGCGCGGCACCTACCGTATCCGCAACATCGATCTGGTGGTGGTGAAGGGCAAGACCGAGCCGGTCGGCGTCTATGAGGTGCTCGATCACCATACCGAGGAGAGCTTCCCCAACTTGATGGATGTGGTGAGCTACTTCAACGAGGGCATGCGGAACTACCGCGCCGCTAGGTTCTCAAACGCTATCGCTCAGTTCGAGAAGGCGCTCGCCTGCCATCCCAGAGACAAGCTGTCGACCACCTATATCGCGCGCTGCCACCATCTCATAGACCACCCCCCGGGTGACGACTGGAACGGCGTCTGGGTGATGACACAGAAATGAGCCCCTCTGCTGGTCGGTGACTTCCGCAACGGGTCCGATTGTGTTGCAAAAGTCCTGAAATGCCGGGTGACAAATTTCCCGCCAAACGATAAAACAAGCCGAAATCGCAGATTGATATGGCCTCAAACCCGTCGCAGAAGTCACCGGTGAGTTCATCACCAAATGAGGTGACCGCCCACATATTTATTCGAACGCGGACCTGGCGGCCTCGATTTGGGAGATCTGCTATTCCCCTGAAAGCACACATTCGCTGCGCGTTTATGAGTCCATGGCCTAGCAATCGAGCCAATCCCGCGTTAATCGGCTAGGCTGATTCGATGGGTTTCGAATCACGCGAGTTCGCCGTGACGGATGGCCTCTTTCTCGGCGTCGAAAGCTCGGCCACCGGGCGCGCATGGCGCGACCGGTTGGACGTGCGCGGATCGGCGCGCGCGCTCGCCATCGCGCAGCGGCACGATCTGCCCGAGCTGCTCGCCCGCATTCTCGCCGGCCGCAATGTCGGGGTCGACGCGGTGGAGGAATTCCTCGACCCGACGATCAAGCGATCGATGCCAGATCCGAACGTGTTGACCGCCATGCCGGAGGCCGCCGCGCGCATCGCCGACGCCATCGAGCGCGGCGAGACGATCGCCATCTTCGGCGATTACGACGTCGACGGCGCCACTTCCGCCGCGGTGCTTGCGCGCTTTCTGCGCCGCGCCGGCATCGAACCCTTGATCCACATTCCTGACCGTCTGTTCGAAGGTTATGGCCCGAATGTCGAGGCCGTGCGCGCGCTCGCCGCGCGCGGCGCAACGCTCTTGGTGACGGTCGACTGCGGCACGACCAGCATCGAGCCGCTGGCGGAAGCACGCAGGCGCGGCGTCGATGTCGTCGTGATCGATCACCACCAGGCCGATGAGGCGCTGCCGCCGGCGACGGCAATCGTCAATCCGAACCGGCGCGACGATCTTTCCGGCCTCGGTCATCTTGCCGCAGTCGGGCTTACCTTCATGACGCTTGTGGCGGTGAACCGCATTCTGCGCTCCCGCGGGTTTTGGACCACGGAACGGCCCGAGCCCGACCTCTTGTTGTTTCTGGACGATGTCGCGCTCGGCACCGTGGCCGACGTGGTGCCGCTCACCGGGCTCAACCGCGCCTTCGTCGCCAAGGGCCTCATCGCGTTGCGACGGCGCGAGCGTGTCGGGCATGTGAGCCTCATGGACGTCGCGCGGCTCTCCGGTCCGCCGGAGGCGTGGCATCTCGGATTTCTGCTGGGCCCGCGCATCAATGCCGGCGGCCGCATCGGCCGCGCCGACCTCGGCGTGCGGCTTCTGATCGAGGAGGACCCGATCGAGGCGGCGCGCATCGCCGCCGAGCTCGACCGGCTCAACCGCGAGCGGCAGACGATCGAGGTGGAAACCGTGGCGCAGGCCGAGGCCGAAGCCATGGCCGCGCTTGGCATCGAAGAGAAGGGCGCGGTTGTGGTCACCGCAGCGGAAGGTTGGCATCCCGGGGTCGTCGGTCTTGTGGCGGCGCGATTGAAGGAAAAATTCGGCCGCCCGGCGTTCGCGATTGCGCTGGAACCCGGTGGCATCGGCACCGGCTCGGGCCGATCCATCGCCGGCGTCGATATCGGCCGTGCCGTCCGGCGCGCCGTGGCGGAAGGCCTGATCGAAAAGGGCGGTGGCCACGCCATGGCCGCGGGCGTGACGCTGCGCAAATCGGCGCTGGCGCCGCTGCGGGCGTTCCTCGAAGCGACGCTCGGTCCCGATGTGGAGACCGCGCGCCGCGCGAATGGTCTCCTGATCGACGGCGCGGTGAGCGCGGCGGCGGCCGGTGCCGATCTCGTCGCGATGATCGAGCGCGCCGGGCCGTTCGGTTCAGGCAATCCGGAGCCGGTGATCGCGCTGCCGGCGCATACGATCGCTTACGCCGAGGAGGTCGGCCAGGCGCACATGCGCGTGCGGCTCAAATCGGCAGACGGCGCCGGCGTTAACGCCATCGCCTTCCGCGCCGCCGGGCAAAAGCTCGGCGCCGCGCTCCTGCGAAATCGCGGCATGCAGGTCCACGCCGCGGGCTCGTTTGCGCTCGATCGCTGGCAGGGTGAGGAACGCGTGCAATTCCGCATCACCGACATCGCGCCGGCGGAACCTTGCGGCGGCCGGTGAGCCGGCGAGGGTGCGCACTCATCGAGACCGTTTATACCGCAGGTGGATGATGTGCTAGACGATGGCCATGCCGCGCATCTTCGACTGTTTTACTTTCTTCAACGAACTTGATCTTCTCGAAATTCGGCTGCATGAACTAGCCCCGGTCGTGGATCGCTTCGTTATTGCTGAATCCCCCGTGACCTTTACCGGCCGACCCAAGCCGCTTCATTTTCTGGATAATAGGGCGCGTTTTGCCGCCTTCGCCGACAAGATCATTCACATCGTGGTGGACGACCAGCCCGTAACCGATTCCGCCTGGGAGCCGGGAGTGGCACCAGCGCAACGCTCTCGATCGCGGTATTGCCGATGCTGCGTCCGACGATCTTATTCTCCTCTCCGATCTTGACGAGATCCCGCGCCCGGAAGTGATTTGCGCCAAAAAATTCTTCCCCGGACCGCAATGAAATTCTCTGCCTTGAATTGCGGATGTTCTATTATTTCGCGAACCTCGAATCCGATGAGCGCTGGATGCGGCGTGGTCCGCGTTGCTTAGTGAAAGCCGGATATTTCGGCATGCAACATCTGCGCAACGTCAAAGGCCCGCACCCATCGCCTGTTCGCGATATTCTTCGGGCGATATCGGCCTGGCGCGAGTCGGGGCGACTGCTGCGCCGCCGGGCGATCCGCGACGCGGGATGGCACTTTTCCTATCTCGGCGGTGTTGCTGCCATTCAGGAAAAGATTCAATCTACTTCGGATGGCTGGAACCTCCCTGCCGAGTTCAAAAATGCCGAAACGATCCTGGCGCGCGTAGGCAATCGGATCGCTGTCCGCGATGGGTCGTTTTCGCAATTGCATTTGCGGCCGATCGACGACAGTTTTCCAGCGTATCTCCGCGCCGATCTCGATCGTTACCGTCACCTCCTCGCCGACGAGGCGACGCTTGCCGGCTTGCATCATGAAACAATGACTGCGTTGCTGTGACCGGCCCTGCATTCGGCTCTGCAGGCGTACCAGAACCCGATTTCCGCGCTATGGCAGGCGGTTGCGGACTTCGTTGAGGACGAAATTGCCGAAGCGTTTACCGCGGTTGCGCAGATAGTGCAGCACTCCGGCATCGACGAAATAGGTCAAGAGAATGCTGTCGCGCGTTCGCACCTCTGGACCGACAGCATCGGCTGAATGCCACGTGTCGGTGCCGACGGCAAACGCGTAGCCGGAATTG
>JBEKSB010000019.1:0-29746 GCA_049517455.1 Xanthobacteraceae bacterium | reverse complement strand
AGGGACGAACGGATTAGTCGGCTATTTGAAGCGCTGCGCTGACGATTACCCGGCGAACTTCATGCCGCTCCTCGGCCGCGTGCTGCCGCTTCAAATGAACATCAAAAGCGATCATCGTGTCGCCGTGACGTATGGCACGATCGAAGAAGCCCGCAACGCATTACGCGAGCGTGGCATTGATCCACTGGTAGTCGAGCAGGCCATGCAGCCGAAGTTTCTTCAGCATCGCAAACGCACAGTTGACTGATGCAGGCACACAATCACCACCAGCGACGAAGTTGGGTGATCGACAAGCACCGCCTTCAGATGGCGCGGGACATCTTCTGGTATTTTAGGACGCTGGTTCGTAATCGCTGCGCATCGGGGTCAGCGAACGCGATGCGTACCGTCCTTTCGGTCGATGCCCCTCTGTCGGCTGCGCTAGCTTCCCAGCCTTGCGCTCCTATTCCATCATTTCGCCAAGACGCTGCACCGAAAGTCTTCCTCATGGTCCAACCCTCCTCACCGTCGGGCTGTCCCTGCCGGTGCGGTAGGTCCTCCTCCCTGCATGAGCTTTCCTCTCGACCAGCCCCTGCGGCGGTGACGCTTGCGACGGGTGACGCAAGTGTATTGACAGCATAGAGGCTTCATCTGCTGTTCGACCACTTGCGTCACGGGCTTCGGACTGGGGCGGTATTGGTTTGCCCCGGCGTTCCCAAGTCCGGCGACTTATCCCGAACGCTTCCCAAGGCTTGGTCCGTGAGGCCGAAGCGGCCTCGTAGGTCGCTCGGGGCTTCGCGCCCTTGGCCCTGCGACGGGCGACCTCGGCAGCGCGGTTGCATTCCTTGCGGCGGGCGAGACGTTCGGCTTTGGACACATCGAACGCCCCGATGGTCTTAATCTTCAGGGCGGTGCGCTCGGCATCGGTGAGCCGCAGACGCCACGCCAGTGTGTCGGCCTTCCATCGGTGGGGGTTGGCAATGACGCGCTCGGCGACCGCCTGCGCCTCGGCGGCGGGGCAGTCACGGGCACCACATGGCAAGCCAAGCGACGATGCACCCGGCTACATCGCCTTCGGGGTTAGCACCGGCAATGATGCCAGCCGCGATGAACAGATCATCGCGTCCGGCGCCGTCATCCGGCAAGGTCCGGCCGTAGCGAGTTGCGAATAGCCGTTCTAGCTCGCGCAGCCGCACCATCATGATTAGGGTGGCGCGCACGACGAAGCCACGGCGGCGACGACGTTCCCAAGCATAGCGAACCAGAATCTCATGGTGCTGCGCGGCTATTGTCGCTGGGTCGGCTCGGTTCAAGACGTTGCTTGCGCGGGCGGCGGGGCGGGGGTAGTTTTGCGGCGTTCCGTCCAGAACATCCGCTTTGCGTTGCGCCCCGTGTGCCGCCTCAACGGCCACGGGGTTTGCTTTTTCAGGTGGCGGTCGGTGTCGCGACCGTGATGGCTTCGCGTCAGTTGGCAGTTCGGGAGAAAGCCGTTTGATGTCAAACCCGCCGTTAAGGGCTGGTTGGCAATGTAAGTCTTTGACAGTGCGGGGAAGCGGCACTCCCTCCACTCCTGCCAGGGCCTCGTAACCGGCCTTAACGCTTCGTCGCTTGACGCTGTAGGCGCCCGGCAGTAGGAAGTTGCCATCGTCAGCGGCCCGGTGACGGACTTCCGCGACGAACTTTCCCCAAAGGATCCGCGGTATCGGTCTCCTCCTGAAAAGTGGGCGGGGAGTAACTATTTAGACGAGCAATGGCGAAGATCAGTCCATTCAAGTTCCTGCAGGAAGTGCGGGCCGAGGGGCAGAAGGTCACCTGGCCGACGCGCAAGGAGACGACCGTCACCACCATGATGGTGTTCGTGATGGTCCTCGTTGCGTCGATTTTCTTCCTGCTCGCGGATCAGATCATGCGGATCGGCGTCGGCTTCCTGCTCGGCATCAACTCTTGAGCGGTTTTCCAATCACGACCTCAAAATTCACGATTCGGAATTCATGACATGACCACCCGGTGGTATGCGGTCCACGCCTATTCGAACTTCGAGAACAAGGTTGCGGATTCGATCCGTGAGCAGGCGAAGCAGCGCGGGCTTTCCAATCTGTTCGAGGAAATCCTCGTGCCGAAGGAAAAGGTTGTCGAGATACGGCGCGGCCGGAAAGTCGACGCCGAGCGCAAATTCTTCCCGGGCTATGTGCTCGTGAAGATGCAGATGACCGACGACGCTTATCACCTGATCAAAAATACGCCGAAGGTGACCGGCTTCCTTGGCTCCGACAATAAGCCGATGCCGCTGTCCGACGCCGAGGCGGAACGCATCATTCATCAGGTGCAGGAGGGCATCGAGCGGCCAAAGCCCTCGGTGTCCTTCGAGGTCGGCGAGCAGGTCCGCGTGTCGGACGGCCCGTTCGCGTCTTTCAACGGCACCGTGGAGGAAGTGGACGAAGGCCGTTCGCGGCTCAAGGTGGCGGTTTCGATTTTCGGTCGCGCCACCCCGGTCGAGCTGGAGTTCGGACAGGTGGAGAAGCTATAAGCCGCCAGTGCCGGGCCAATATCCGGCATAACGATAGTGAAGTCGTGGGAGGTGAGGCGGTCGCCAGCCGTCAACAGCCGCACCACTAACAGGAGTGGAGAATGGCGAAGAAAATCACCGGATACATCAAGTTGCAGGTGCCGGCGGGGGCGGCTAATCCGTCGCCGCCGATCGGTCCCGCGCTCGGTCAGCGCGGCCTCAACATCATGGAGTTCTGCAAGGCTTTCAACGCGCAGACCCAGAAGCTCGAGAAGGGCACCCCGATCCCTGTCACCATCACGGTCTATGCCGACCGCTCGTTTTCCTTCGAGCTACGTACGCCGCCGATGTCGCACTTCCTCAAGAAGGCGGCCAAGCTCGAAAGCGGCTCGAAGGCGCCCGGCCGCGACGTTGCGGGGTCGGTAACTAAGGCGCAGGTGCGCGAGATCGCCGAGCAAAAGATGAAGGATTTGAACTGCGATACCATCGAGGCGGCCATGCGCATGGTCGAAGGTTCCGCCCGCTCCATGGGGCTGGAGGTGAAATCATGAGCAACTTGGGAAAGCGCACGCGCACGGTGCGCGAGGGCATCGATCGCGAGCATCTTTATCCACTTTCGGAAGCGGTCAAAATGGTCAAGGAGCGGGCCAAGGCCAAATTCGACGAGACCATCGAGGTGGCGATGAATCTCGGCATCGACCCGCGTCACGCCGACCAAATGGTGCGCGGCGTGGTCAATCTGCCGAACGGCTCCGGCCGCTCGGTGCGGGTCGCGGTGTTCGCGCGCGGAGTCAAAGCCGACGAAGCCAAGGCCGCGGGCGCGGATGTCGTCGGCGCCGAGGATCTGGTGGAGAAGGTGCAGGGCGGCGCCATCGATTTCGATCGCGTCGTCGCGACACCCGATCTGATGCCGCTGGTCGGCCGTCTCGGCAAGGTTTTGGGCCCGCGCGGCCTGATGCCAAACCCCAAGGTCGGCACCGTCACCATGGACGTCACCAGCGCGGTGAAAGGCGCCAAGGGCGGCTCGGTCGAATTCCGGGCGGAAAAAGCCGGCGTGGTGCAGGCCGGCATCGGCAAAGCATCGTTCAGCGAGGAAAAGCTGATCGAGAATATCAGGGCATTCGCCGATGCTGTGCAGAAATCGCGGCCGGGCGGCGCCAAGGGGCACTTCATCAACCGCGTGGCCATCTCTTCGACCATGGGCCCGGGGGTGAAGGTCGAGCCGGCGAGCTTGTTCCCGGCTTTGCAACAGGCGCAATAGTTCCGATGTTGTTTCCCTCCTCCGCAAGGAGGAGGGAACAAAATCATGCGGCGGAGCGGCGGCCCCAAAGCGCCTCCGTGGCAATGCGCGCGCCGTCGACCAAAGCTCTCAGTTTCGCCCACATGATCGTGGGGTGGACGCGCCGCGCAAACGGGCTTTGCGCAAAGCCGCAATCCGTGCCGGCCATGACGTTCTCGCGCCCGACGATCTGAGCGAGCCGCACAATCCGCTCGGCGACAAGCTCGGGATGCTCGACGACGTTGGTGGCATGGCTGATCACGCCGGGGATCAGGACCTTGCCCGGCGCGAGCTTCACCGTCTCCCAAACGCGCCATTCGTGCTCGTGGCGCGGATTGGCAGCCTCGAAAGAGTAGTGTCCGACGCGCACCTGAAGGAGGAGATCGAGAATGTCTTTGAGCGGCACATCGAAGACGTGCGGGCCGTTCCAGCTTCCCCAGCAGATGTGATAGCGCGAACGCTTCTCGGGAATGCCTCTGAGCGCGTGATTGAGCGCATCGATGCGCAACTGCGCCCAGCGCAGGTAATCCGCCTTCGTCATCGGCGGGACCATGCGCTCATACATGAAAGGCAGGAAAGCGTCGTCGATCTGGACGAAAAGACCTGCGTCGATGACTGCCTGGTACTCTTGGTGCAACGCGTCGGCGAGGGCAAAGAGGAAGTTCTCTTCGTCCTTGTAGTGCTCGACCTTGGCTCCAGGCAGGGCGCTCGCTGGCGCAACGACCGGCAGGAACGCAGCCAATCCGGCGTGCTGGGCTTTCACCTTGGCAACGCCGACCTTGAGGTTTGCGATGTCACGTCCGATCTGCTTGTCGCCGCAATAGCTGATGGGGCCATTACAGACGATGCGATTGCCGAGCCGGCGGCCGAGTCCGGTTGCTATGTCGTATTCCGCATAAAATTCCGGAAAGGCATCGCGGTCACGCCCACCCGCCATGGATGCCATCGGATCGTTCAATTCCTCGGGCGTGGCGGGGCGCACGGTGATGCCGGTCAGCCGTTTGAAGATGTAAAACGCCCAGTTGACGCCTTTGCTGAATTCGCCATCGCTGACAATGTCGATCCCGACTTCGGCCTGCTGGCGCACGACCTCGGCGACCGACTCCGTGAGGCAGGCTTCGAAGGAGGCCTCGTCGTAGGGTTTCCCGTCTTCGATCGCGCGCCAGAACTCGACGAGCTTCGGCGGCCGGATCAGGCTGCCGACATGGGTCGTGAGGATGCGGTCGGTCTGGTGGGGCATGGTCGAGGTTCCCGGAGGGTGAGGGCCCTTCATACCATCTCCGACGGGCTCCGGCAGTGGTGCCGGGCCAAGTCTCTGTAGTGCGGGCAAATTTTTTCGGGGAAGGCGCAGAGCCTCTTGGCAAACGCCCTTCACCCGGTTAAATAGCCGCTATGGGCGTGCCGGCCCGGTTTGTCGGCGCGCTTTTTTACGTTCCTCAAAAACCACGTAGCGAGGCCGCTCTTAACGTCGATCCCGCTTGGATTTGCTTAAGACACGGAAAAGCTTAGCGGCAATTGGGAACGTATCCTGTCCGAGACTGCAGGCGTCGGCAACGGCTTAATTCGGCCTCCAAAAGAGGGCGAGCCAGCATAGACGGGTGAAGACCGGGGCGGGGCTTTCGCTTTTAAAGTCTATTGCCCTTTGGTTCTAAACTCGATGGCCCGGAACTGTGCCGGGGGGCAGGCTTGAAGAACGTCGTCCTGCCGAGGTCCGTCGACAATTCGTCGATGAATTCAGCGGGACGGCCGGCATCAACCAGGCGGCTCCGCTCTACGGACCGCCAACCGGAGAGAGCTGGTGGAACGCGCGGCAAAAAGCGAGCTCGTCACGGCGCTTGGAGAGGTCTTTAAGGCCACCAAGGTCGTCGTCGTGGCTCATTATTCCGGCCTAACGGTCGCCCAAATGCAGACTCTGCGTCGGCAGATGAAGCAGGCTGGCGCGAGCGTGAAGGTCGCGAAAAACCGCCTCGCCAAAATCGCTCTTGAGGGCAGCGACGTCGCTTCGATCGGCCCCTTGCTCAAGGGGCCGGCGCTGATCGCCTATTCGGGCGATCCGATTGCTGCGCCGAAGGTCGCCGTCGATTTCGCCAAGACGCACGAGCAGTTCGTGATCCTTGGCGGCGCGATGGGCAAGACCACGCTCGACCCGAATGGGGTCAAGGCGCTGGCCGCCTTGCCCTCGCTCGACGAGCTTCGGGCGAAGATCGTCGGCCTGCTTTTGGCGCCGGCGACCAAGATCGCGCAGGTGGTGAACGCCCCTGCCGCCAAGGTCGCTCGCGTCGTTGCGGCCTATGCCTCAAAGAGCGGGGAGGGCGCGGCTGCGTAAGCTGCCTCAACTCGAAATTAGAACCGAAGGACAATAGTCATGGCTGATCTGCAGAAAATCGTGGACGACCTTTCCGGCCTTACCGTGCTGGAGGCGTCCGAGCTTGCCAAACTGCTCGAAGAGAAGTGGGGCGTCTCGGCTGCCGCGGCGGTTGCCGTTGCTGCCGGTCCGGCGGCTGCGGCCGCACCTGCCGCCGAGGAGAAGACGGAGTTCACCGTCGTGCTCACGGCTGTCGGCGACAAGAAGATCGAGGTCATCAAGGAAGTTCGCGCCATCACCGGCCTTGGGCTTAAGGAAGCCAAGGACTTGGTCGAGGGTGCTCCCAAGCCGGTCAAGGAAGGCGTCAACAAGGATGACGCGGCCAAGATCAAGGCTACCTTGGAAAAGGTCGGCGCAAAGGTTGAGCTTAAGTAAGTCATGCTTACTTAAGCGATATCCTGGGGTGAGCGGAGCAAACCCGGGATTTCGAGTTAGAGGCCAAAGGTGGAAATCGGTGATTTCGGCGATCCGGTCGCGGAATCACCATGATCACCGCCTAGCGGCGGGCGTATTGAGATGATTCGGAGTTTTTAGCCGAATCATCAAAATAGAGCGGTTCGACGCCTGTCCCGACGGTCGCGATTGGATGGCGGCCTTCTGGAGAGTCGCCTTGATCGCCTCGACGCCTCGGACCCGCAAGGTCCGGGATGACGGCTCGAACCGGCGGTTCGAGCCTGATGGTTCGATTGAGCGAGAGGACATGATGGCGCAGACGTTTATCGGTCGGAAGCGCGTTCGCAAGTTTTTCGGAAAAATCGAGGAAGTCGCGGAGATGCCGAACCTCATTGAGGTTCAGAAGGCATCCTACGACCAATTCCTGCTGGTGGTGGAGCCGCACGGCGGCCGGCCCAACGAGGGCCTGCAGGCCGTGTTCAAATCGGTATTTCCGATTTCCGACTTTTCTAACACCTCGATGCTCGAATTCGTGAAGTACGAGTTCGAAGGGCCGAAATACGACGTCGATGAATGCCGCCAGCGCGGCATGACCTATGCCGCGCCGCTCAAGGTTACGCTGCGCCTGATCGTGTTCGATATCGACGAAGAAACCGGCGCCAAGTCGGTCAAGGATATCAAGGAACAGGATGTCTACATGGGCGACATTCCGCTCATGACCAACAACGGCACCTTCATCGTCAACGGCACCGAGCGCGTCATTGTCTCGCAGATGCATCGCTCGCCCGGCGTGTTCTTCGACCACGACAAAGGCAAGACGCATTCGTCGGGCAAGCTATTGTTCGCGGCGCGCATCATTCCTTATCGCGGCTCCTGGCTCGACATCGAGTTCGACGCCAAGGACATCGTGCATGCGCGCGTGGACCGGCGGCGGAAAATTCCCGTCACCTCGCTGCTTTACGCGCTCGGCATGTCGGGCGAGGAAATCCTCAACACCTTCTACAAACAGATACCGTACAAGCGCACCAAGGAAGGCTGGCGCGTTCCGTTCGACGGCAATCGGCTCCGCGGCTACAAGGCGGTCAACGATCTCGTCGACGCCGACACCGGCAAGGTCGTGATCGAGGCCGGCAAGAAGCTTACCGTGCGCCAGGCGCGGCAGCTCGCCGAGAAAGGCCTCAAGGCGCTGCGCATGACCGACCATGAGTTGATCGGCCATTACATCGCCGAGGACCTCATCAACACCAAAACCGGTGAGATCTACGCCGAAGCCGGCGAGGAGATCACGGGCACCGAACGAAAAGATGGCGAGTTGGATATCAATGTCGGTAAGACGCCGCTGAAGTCTCTGATCGATTTCGGCTACAAGGAGCTGCCGCTCCTTAACATCGACCACGTCAATGTCGGCGCCTATATCCGCAACACGCTCGCGATCGACAAGAACATGACGCGCGAAGACGCGCTGTTCGACATTTATCGCGTCATGCGTCCGGGCGAGCCGCCGACGATCGATACGGCACAGACGATGTTCCAGTCGCTGTTCTTCGATCCGGAGCGCTACGACCTTTCGGCGGTCGGCCGCGTGAAGATGAACATGCGCCTCGACCTTACCGCCGAGGACACGCAGCGCACTCTGCGCAAGGAGGACATCCTCGCGGTGATCCGTACCCTGGTCGATCTGCGCGACGGCAAGGGTGAGATCGACGACATCGACCATCTCGGCAATCGCCGGGTGCGCTCGGTCGGCGAGTTGATGGAAAACCAGTATCGCATCGGGCTTCTGCGCATGGAGCGCGCGATCAAGGAGCGTATGTCGTCGGTCGATATCGACACGGTGATGCCGCAGGACCTGATCAACGCCAAGCCGGCGGCGGCGGCGGTGCGCGAGTTCTTCGGCTCCTCGCAGCTCTCGCAGTTCATGGACCAGACCAACCCGCTGTCGGAGATCACCCACAAGCGGCGTCTGTCGGCGCTTGGTCCGGGCGGTCTGACGCGCGAGCGCGCCGGCTTCGAGGTGCGCGACGTGCATCCGACGCATTACGGCCGCATCTGTCCGATCGAAACGCCGGAAGGGCCGAATATCGGCCTGATCAACTCGCTCGCGACGTTCGCGCGCGTGAACAAATACGGCTTCGTCGAGACACCGTACCGCAAAGTGAAAGACGGCCGCGTCACCGACGAGGTCATCTATCTCTCGGCGATGGAGGAGGGGCGTTACACCGTCGCTCAGGCCAATTCCGCGATCGACGCCAAAGGCCGCTTCACCGATGATCTCGTCGTCGTGCGGCATTCCGGCGATGTGCAGCTTATTCCGCCTGACAAGGTGGACTTCATGGACGTGTCGCCGAAGCAGCTTGTTTCGGTGGCGGCGGCGCTCATCCCGTTCCTCGAGAACGACGACGCCAACCGCGCGCTCATGGGCTCCAACATGCAGCGTCAGGCGGTGCCGCTCGTGCATGCCGAGGCGCCGTTCGTCGGCACCGGCATGGAAGGCGTCGTCGCGCGCGACTCGGGCGCGGCGATCGCCGCGCGGCGCACCGGTATGGTCGATCAGGTCGATGCCACGCGTATCGTTATCCGCGCCACTGATGAGCCTGACCCGACCAAGCCGGGCGTCGACATCTACCGATTGATGAAGTTCCAGCGCTCGAACCAGAACACCTGCATCAACCAACGGCCGCTGGTGAAGGTCGGCGATCAGGTGAAGAAGGGCGACATCATCGCCGACGGTCCCTCGACCGATCTCGGCGAACTCGCGCTCGGCCGCAATGTCCTCGTCGCGTTCATGCCGTGGAACGGCTACAATTTCGAGGATTCCATCCTTCTCTCCGAGCGCATCGTCAAAGACGACGTTTTCACTTCGATCCACATCGAGGAATTCGAGGTGATGGCGCGCGACACCAAGCTCGGTCCGGAGGAGATCACTCGCGACATTCCCAACGTTTCGGAGGAGACGCTGAAGAATCTCGACGAGGCCGGCATCGTCTATATCGGCGCGGAAGTGCGCGCCGGCGACATTCTTGTCGGCAAGATCACGCCAAAGGGTGAGAGCCCGATGACGCCGGAGGAAAAGCTCCTGCGCGCCATCTTCGGCGAAAAGGCTTCCGACGTGCGCGACACCTCGCTCCGCGTCCCGCCGGGGGTGCAGGGCACGGTCGTCGAAGTGCGCGTGTTCAACCGGCACGGCGTCGAGAAGGACGAGCGCGCGCTCGCCATCGAGCGTGAAGAGATCGAACGGCTCGCCAAGGACCGCGACGACGAGCAGGCGATCCTCGACCGCAACGTCTATGGCCGGTTGGCGGAGCTACTTGAGGGCCGGCAGGGCATCGCCGGGCCGAAGGGCTTCAAGAAGGACACCAAGATCACCCGTACGGTGCTCGACGAGTATCCGCGCTCGCAGTGGTGGATGTTCGCATCGCCCAACGACAAGGTGATGGAGGAGATCGAAGCCATTCGTAAGCAGTACGACGAATCGAAGAAGCGGCTCGAGCAGCGCTTCCTCGACAAGGTCGAGAAACTGCAGCGCGGCGACGAGTTGCCGCCCGGCGTCATGAAGATGGTCAAAGTCTTCGTCGCCGTGAAGCGCAAGATCCAGCCCGGCGACAAGATGGCCGGTCGTCACGGCAACAAGGGCGTCGTGTCGAAGATCGTGCCGATCGAGGACATGCCTTTCCTCGCCGACGGCACCCAGGTCGACATCGTGCTCAATCCGCTGGGCGTCCCGAGCCGCATGAATGTCGGCCAGATTCTCGAGACTCATCTCGGCTGGGCCTGCGCCGGCCTCGGGCTGAAGATCGGCCACGCCGTCGACCTGTATCACGGCAAGCGGGACCCCAAGCCGCTCAAGGAATTGCTGCGGAAAATCTACGGCGAGGAAGAGACCATCAAGTCGCTCGACGAGAAAGGTCTCATCGAGCTTGGCGGCAATCTCCGGCACGGCGTGCCGATCGCCACTCCGGTGTTCGACGGAGCGAAGGAGGCGGACATCGAGCACATGCTCGACCTCGCCGGCCTCGACCGTTCCGGACAGGTGACGCTGTTCGATGGACGCACCGGTGACACGTTCGACCGCAAAGTGACGGTCGGCCACATCTACATGCTGAAGCTGCATCACCTCGTGGACGACAAGATCCACGCCCGGTCGATCGGCCCTTACAGCCTCGTCACCCAGCAGCCGCTGGGCGGCAAGGCGCAGTTCGGCGGTCAGCGCTTCGGCGAAATGGAGGTGTGGGCGCTCGAAGCCTACGGCGCCGCCTACACGCTGCAGGAAATGTTGACGGTGAAGTCGGACGACGTCGCCGGCCGCACCAAGGTGTACGAGGCGATCGTGCGCGGCGACGATACGTTCGAGGCCGGCATTCCGGAATCGTTCAACGTGCTGGTGAAGGAGATGCGCTCGCTCGGCCTCAACGTCGACTTGCACAACTCCAAGCAACAGCGCGGCGACGGCGCCGCCGAGGCGGCGGAGTAACAAGTTCACCTCTTCCGTTTCCGGGAGAGGCGAGCGAAGCGAGCGGGTGGAGGGCAAGCGGAGGCGCCGCGGTCCCTCGCCCAACCCTCTCCCGCAATCGGGAGAGGGCTAGAGACGCGGAATTTTAACCGACCCACGGAGCCAGCCACTCCAACGGTGTCGAGGAGAAGACGATGAACCAAGAGATCATGAATCTTTTCAGCCCGCAGGCGCCGGCTCAGGTGTTTGACCAGATCCGGATTTCGATCGCGAGCCCGGAGAAGATTCTGTCCTGGTCGTACGGCGAGATCAAAAAGCCTGAGACCATCAATTACCGGACCTTCAAGCCCGAGCGCGACGGGTTGTTCTGCGCGCGCATCTTCGGGCCGATCAAGGATTACGAGTGCTTGTGCGGCAAGTACAAGCGCATGAAGTACAAGGGTATCATCTGCGAGAAGTGCTCGGTCGAAGTCACGCTGTCGCGCGTGCGGCGCGAGCGGATGGGTCATATCGAGCTGGCGGCTCCGGTCGCGCACATCTGGTTCCTTAAGTCGCTACCGTCGCGCATCGGGCTCCTGCTCGACATGACGCTCAAGGACCTCGAGCGCATTCTTTATTTCGAATATTACGTCGTGCTCGAGCCGGGGCTGACGCCGCTCAAGGATCGTCAACTCCTGAGCGAAGAGGACTACACCAAGGCGCAGGACGAATTGGGCCCCGACAGCTTCACCGCCATGATCGGCGCGGAAGCAATCCGGGAAATGCTCAAGGCGCTCGATCTCGAGAAAATGGCGGCCGAGCTCCGGCAGGAGATCATCGAATCGACGTCCGAGCTCAAGCCGAAAAAGCTCGCCAAGCGGCTCAAGCTGATCGAGGCTTTCATCCAGTCCGGCAACAAGCCGGAATGGATGATCCTGACGCACGTGCCGGTGATCCCGCCCGATCTGCGCCCGCTGGTGCCGCTCGACGGCGGCCGGTTCGCCACCTCCGACCTCAACGACCTTTACCGGCGCGTCATCAACCGCAACAACCGCCTGAAGCGGCTCATCGAGCTGCGTGCTCCCGACATCATCATCCGCAACGAGAAGCGGATGTTGCAGGAGGCGGTCGACGCGTTGTTCGACAACGGCCGCCGCGGCCGCGTCATCACCGGCGCCAACAAGCGGCCGCTGAAGTCGCTCGCCGACATGCTCAAGGGCAAGCAGGGCCGCTTCCGGCAGAACTTGCTCGGCAAGCGCGTCGACTATTCCGGCCGTTCGGTGATCGTGGTCGGTCCCGAGCTCAAGCTGCATCAGTGCGGGCTGCCGAAGAAGATGGCGCTCGAATTGTTCAAGCCGTTCATCTATTCGCGGCTTGACGCCAAGGGCCTGTCGACGACGGTGAAGCAGGCCAAGAAGCTGGTGGAGAAGGAGAAGCCTGAAGTTTGGGACATCCTCGACGAGGTGATCCGCGAGCATCCGGTGCTGCTCAATCGCGCGCCGACGCTGCATCGCCTCGGCATCCAGGCGTTCGAGCCGGTCCTGATCGAAGGCAAGGCGATTCAGCTCCATCCGCTGGTCTGCGCGGCGTTCAACGCCGACTTCGACGGCGACCAGATGGCGGTTCACGTGCCGCTGTCGCTCGAGGCGCAGCTCGAAGCGCGCGTCTTGATGATGTCGACCAATAACATTCTGCATCCGGCGAACGGCTCGCCGATCATCGTGCCGTCGCAGGACATCGTGCTTGGCCTCTATTACCTGTCGATCATGAACGACGGCGGGCCCGGGCAGTGGAAGCTCGAGCTTCACTCGCAAAAAGAGCTCGAGCGCGACCGCAAGAAGAAGAACATCGTGCAGGGCTTCTATCGCAATTTGAGCGAAATCGAGCACGCACTGCACGAGAAAGCCGTCGGGCTCCATAGCAAGATCAAGTATCGCTATGAAGGCGTCGACGACGAGGGCAAGCCGTTCCGCAAGTGGTACGAGACCACGCCGGGCCGCGCCATTCTCGGCGAGGTGCTGCCGAAGCTGCCGAAGATTTCGTTCGACCTCGTCAACAAGCTTATGACGAAGCGTGAAATCTCCAGCATGATCGATACCGTCTATCGCCACTGCGGCCAGAAGGAGACCGTGATCTTCTGCGATCGCGTGATGGCGCTCGGCTTCCACCATGCGTTCAAGGCCGGCATTTCGTTCGGCAAGGACGACATGGTCGTGCCACGCTCCAAGCCTGCGAGCGTCAATAAAACGCGTGAACTCGTGAAGGAATTCGAGCAGCAATACAACGACGGTCTGATCACCCAGGGCGAGAAATACAACAAGGTGGTCGACGCCTGGTCGAAGTGCACTGAGGAAATCGCCGAGGCAATGATGAAGGAGATCTCCACCTCCAAGCCCGCGGAAAAGGGTGCGGAGGCACAGGTCAATTCGATCTACATGATGGCGCATTCAGGCGCGCGCGGTTCGCCCGCGCAGATGCGTCAGCTCGCCGGCATGCGCGGCTTGATGGCCAAGCCATCGGGCGAGATCATCGAGAGCCCGATCATCTCCAACTTCAAGGAAGGCCTCTCGGTGCTCGAGTACTTCAACTCGACGCACGGCGCGCGCAAAGGTCTTGCCGACACCGCGCTCAAGACCGCGAACTCCGGTTACCTGACGCGGCGTCTCGTCGATGTGGCGCAGGATTGCATAATCACCGATGTCGACTGCGGCACGACGCGGGGCATCAAGGTGCGTGCCATCATCGATTCCGGCACGGTCGTGGCGTCACTTGCAACCCGTATCCTTGGCCGCACCACGGCCGAGGACGTGCGCGATCCGTCGAGTAACCAGATCGTGGTCGCCAACGGCACGCTGCTTGACGAGCCGCATGTCGAGCGTCTCGTTACGGCCGGGGTGCAGGAGCTGAAGATCCGTTCGGTCCTCACCTGTGATACGCAGCCCGGCGTCTGCGGCATGTGCTACGGGCGCGATCTCGCCCGCGGCAGCCCGGTCAACATGGGCGAGGCAGTAGGTGTCATCGCCGCGCAGTCGATCGGCGAGCCGGGCACGCAGCTCACCATGCGCACGTTCCACATCGGCGGCGCGGCGCAGATCTCGGAGCAGTCGTTCATCGAGTCGAACTTCGAAGGCACCATCAAAATCAAGAACAAGAACGTCGCCCGCAATTCGGACGGCGATCTGATCGCGATGGCTCGCAACCTCATCGTCGCCGTCACCGACCCGGACGGCACAGAGCGTGCCGTGCACCGCATTCAGTACGGCGCGCGGCTCAAGGTCGACGACGGCGAGCACATCAAGCGCGGCCAGCGCATCTCCGAGTGGGATCCCTACACGCGGCCGATCCTCACCGAGGTCGATGGTGTGATCGGCTATGAGGATCTTGTCGAAGGTCAGTCGTTGACCGAGACACTCGACGAGTCGACCGGCATCGCCAAGCGCGTGGTCATCGATTGGCGCAGCGGTTCCGCCCGCGGCCAGCAGGACCTGCGGCCGGCACTCGTCGTCAAAGGCAAGGACGGCAAAATCCTCAAGCTCAGCCGCGGCGGTGACGCCCGCTCCTTGCTGGCGGTCGACGCCGTCATCTCGGTCGATCCCGGCGCCAAGGTCGGCGCCGGCGACGTTATCGCTCGTATCCCGACCGAGAGCGCCAAGACGCGCGACATCACCGGCGGTCTGCCGCGTGTCGCCGAGTTGTTCGAGGCCCGGCGGCCGAAGGAATCCGCCGTCATCGCGGAGATTTCCGGCACGGTTCGCTTCGGTCGCGACTACAAGAACAAGCGGCGCATCGCCATCGAGCCGGCAAGCAAGGACGACGAGGCGAGGGAGTATCTCGTCCCGAAGGGCAAGCACATCCATCTGCAGGATGGCGATCTCATCGAGAAGGGCGACTACATTGTCGAGGGCAACCCCGCCCCGCACGATATCCTGGCGATCAAGGGCGTCGAGGAGCTTGCCGGCTACCTCGTCAACGAGATCCAGGAGGTCTATCGGCTGCAGGGCGTGGCGATCAACGACAAGCACATCGAAGTGATCGTGCGGCAGATGCTGCAGAAGGTCGAGATCGAGGACTCCGGCGAAACCGACCTGATCCAAGCCGAGCAGGTCGACAAGACCGAGTTCGACGAGGTCAACGCCCGGGCGGTGGCGGAAGGAAAGAAGCCCGCGACCGCACATCCCGTGCTGCTCGGCATCACCAAGGCTTCGCTGCAGACGCGCTCTTTCATCTCGGCGGCTTCGTTCCAGGAGACGACGCGCGTGCTCACCGAAGCCGCGGTCAGCGGCAAGGCCGACACGCTCGACGGGCTCAAGGAGAACGTCATCGTCGGCCGCCTGATCCCGGCCGGGACCGGCGCCATGATGAACCGGCTGCGCGAAGTTGCCGTCAAGCGCGACCAGCTCATCCTCGCCGAGCGCGAGAAGGAGGCGGCGGCGAAGGCCGCCGCAGCGGCGGCCGCCGAGCCGGCGGCGTTGCCGGCCGCGGAGTAGGAGTCGGGTTGTTAGGTGAGTTCGGGAAGGCCGCCATTTGGCGGCCTTTTCGTTAGGGGCTTCCATGCCGATTGAGATCGCGGTCTTAAGCGGCGGTGCCATGCGCCGGTTCATGATCGAAGCCGTGCCGCTGTTCGAGGGCGATACCGGCAACAAAGTCGCGATCCGGTTTGGCCCGACGCGCGAGATCAAGGCCGGAATCGAGGCTGGCGCTACTTTCGATTTGGCTTTGCTGCCGCGGACGGCCATCAATCAGCTCGTGCAAGCCGGCAAGATCGCAGCCGGCACTCCAACCGATGTCGTACGCTCCCTCGTCGGTCTCATGGTGCGCGCTGGAGCGCCGCAGCCGGACATCGCCACGGTCGAGGCATTCAAGGATGTATTGCGCCGGGCGAAATCGATTTCTTACAGCAAAGGTCCGAGCGGTCTCTATGTGGCCGACCTGTTGGGGCGGCTCGGCCTGGCGTCGGAAATGAAGGACAAAACGGTATTTGCGATCGGCCGCCCGGTGGCGGAAGTCATCGCCAACGGCGAGGCCGAGGTCGGTATGCAGCAGATCATCGAAATCCTGCCGGTGGACGGAGCCCGTCTCGTGGGCCCGCTGCCGAGCGAATTGGAAAACTTCGTGCTCTATACGGCCGGCTTCGCCGCCGGCGCCCGGGACAACGGCGCGGCGCGCGCATTCGTAACGTTTCTAGCTTCGCCTGAGGCGGTACGGATCATCCGCGCCAAGGGCATGGAGCCCGGGTGAGAGAACGATCTGTCTTTTCCGCCGGTTTTGGCGCTCGTATTGTTGCAGATGTGCTTGCGGCATCGCGCTTTCATGCCCATATCGGCTTGACTTCGCACGGTAGCGCCGATACATACCGCGCACTTTACGGCAGGCGGTGAGCTTCGCCCGTCGGAACGGCCGGTCCGGGTCCCACCAGCTAAGCTATTGAAAGTTACGTGCTTTCGTGGCTCGTCGGATTCGGCGCGACGCCTCGATGTAGGAAGCTCAAACGCTGCTTCTGACTTCGGAAAGTCAGACTGCTAGGACGCACGATCGCGATTATTGCATCGCGGTCCTCTGCGAATTTCGAGCGCCCTTCCGCGCAGAAAGCGGATGGCGCGATTTCGTTTGCGCGAACGGTTTCGCGCGAAAAACGGGCGCAGGCCGAGAAGCGGGCGCAGGCCCAAAAGGCAACCGGGGCGAAAGCTCCGAAATAGAGAGTTCAGGCCAAAGGGGCGCAAGCCCCGTCTTGGAGCAAAAAGCGGATGCCGACAATCAATCAGCTCATTCGCAAGCCGCGGGTGACGCAGCACGCCAAGAAGAAAGTGCCGGCTCTGCAACAGAGCCCGCAGAAACGTGGCGTCTGCACGCGTGTCTATACGACGACGCCGAAGAAGCCGAATTCGGCTTTGCGCAAAGTCGCCAAAGTTCGCTTGACCAACGGATTTGAAGTCATCGGTTACATCCCCGGCGAAGGCCATAACCTGCAGGAACATTCGGTGGTGATGATCCGCGGCGGCCGCGTCAAGGATTTGCCGGGCGTGCGTTACCACATCCTGCGGGGCGTGCTCGATACGCAAGGCGTGAAGAACCGCAAACAGCGCCGGTCTAAGTACGGCGCCAAGCGACCGAAGTAACTGGAGCCTAGACGATGTCCCGCCGCCACAGCGCAGAGAAGCGTGAGATCCAGCCGGACCCGAAATTCGGGAACGCTGTCGTCACGAAATTCATGAACTCGGTGATGCACGCTGGCAAGAAGTCGGTGGCGGAGAATATCGTCTACGGCGCGCTCGACATGATCGAGGGCAAGACCCGGCAGAATCCGATCGGCGTCTTCGAGCAGGCGCTCGACAACGTCATGCCGTCAATCGAAGTCCGCTCGCGCCGCGTCGGCGGCGCCACCTATCAGGTGCCGGTCGAGGTGCGTACCTCGCGGCGCCAGGCGCTCGGCATCCGTTGGATCATTTCCGCGGCGCGCGAGCGTAACGAGAAAACGATGACCGAGCGGCTCTCCGCGGAGCTGCTCGACGCATCGAATAACAGGGGGAACGCCGTCAAGAAGCGCGAAGACACGCACCGGATGGCGGAAGCCAACCGCGCGTTCTCGCACTATCGCTGGTAACCGGCGACAGCGAAGGATTTTTCCCCATGCCCCGCACCCATCCAATCGAGGACTATCGCAACTTCGGCATCATGGCCCACATCGATGCCGGCAAGACGACCACGACCGAGCGCGTCCTCTATTACACCGGCAAGAGCCACAAAATGGGCGAGGTGCACGAAGGCGCCGCGACCATGGATTGGATGGAGCAGGAGCAGGAGCGCGGCATCACCATCACGTCGGCTGCGACCACCGCGCTGTGGAACGGCAAGCGGCTGAACATCATCGACACGCCCGGCCATGTCGATTTCACCATCGAAGTGGAACGCTCGCTGCGCGTCCTCGACGGCGCGGTCTGCGTCCTGGATTCGAACCAGGGCGTGGAGCCGCAGACCGAGACCGTGTGGCGGCAGGGCGACCGTTACAACGTCCCGCGCATCGTCTTCTGCAACAAGATGGATAAGACCGGCGCTGACTTCTATCAGTGCCTCAAGGATATCGTCGATCGTCTCGGCGCCAGGCCGGTCGCCGTTCAACTGCCGATCGGGGCCGAGAACCAGTTCAAGGGCATCATCGATCTCGTTCGCATGGTCGGCGTGGTGTGGGACGAAGAGACGCTTGGCGCGAAGTACCACGACATCGAGATTCCCGCCGAGCTTGTGGACCAGGCCAAGGAATATCGCGAGAAGCTGGTCGAGGCCGCGGTCGAGCTCGACGACGACGCGATGACCGCCTACCTCGAAGGCAAAGAGCCCGACGTCGCGACGCTCAAGCGGCTGATCCGCAAAGCCACCATCGAGGGCAAATTCTTTCCGGTGTTTTGCGGCTCCGCGTTCAAGAACAAAGGCGTCCAGCCGCTGCTCGATGCCGTGGTCGATTACCTGCCGTCGCCGCTCGATGTGCCGCCGATGAAGGCGGTCGACCTCAAGGGCAACGTGGTCGAACGCAAGGCGTCCGACACCGAGCCGATGTCGCTGCTCGCCTTCAAGATCATGGACGATCCGTTCGTCGGCACCATCACTTTCTGCCGCATCTACTCGGGCACGCTCGAAAGCGGCACGGGCGTGATGAATTCGACCAAGGAGCGCAAGGAACGCGTCGGCCGCATGCTTTTGATGCACGCCAATAACCGCGAAGACATCAAAGAGGCCTATGCCGGCGACATCGTCGCGTTGGCGGGATTAAAGGACGTCCGCACCGGCGATACGCTGTGCGATCCGCAAAAGCCCGTGATCCTGGAAAAGATGGAATTCCCCGATCCGGTCATCGAGATCGCGATCGAGCCGAAGTCGAAAGCCGACCAGGAAAAGCTCGGCGTGGCGCTCGCCAAGCTCGTGGCCGAAGATCCCTCGTTCCGGGTCCACACCGATCAGGAATCCGGCCAGACCATCATCAAGGGGATGGGCGAGCTTCATCTCGACATCAAGGTCGACATCCTCAGGCGCACCTACAAGGTCGACGCCAATATCGGCGCGCCGCAGGTTGCCTATCGCGAGAAGATCACCCGGCCAGCCACCGTCGACTACACGCACAAGAAGCAGACCGGCGGCCACGGCCAGTATGCGCGTGTCAAGATCGTCGCCGAGCCGAGTACGCCTGGCGCGGGTTTTGAGTTCGAGAACGAGATCGTCGGCGGATCGGTGCCGAAGGAATTCATCCCCGCGGTCGAGAAGGGCCTCGAGGGAGTGCTGGGCTCCGGCGTCCTTGCCGGCTTCCCGGTGGTCGATCTCAAGGTCAGCCTTGTCGACGGCGCTTCGCACGACGTCGATTCGTCGGCGATGGCATTCGAAATCGCCGCGCGTACGGCGCTGCGCGAGGCTTTGCAGAAGGGCGGCCCGGTCCTGCTCGAGCCGATCATGAAGGTCGAGGTGGTGACTCCGGAGGACTATACCGGGTCGGTCATCGGCGACCTCAATTCGCGGCGCGGCCAGATTCAGGGCCAGGACATGCGCGGCAATGCCAACGTGATCTCGGCGATGGTACCGCTCGCCAACATGTTCTCATACGTTAATAACCTGCGCTCCATGAGTCAGGGGCGCGCCACTTTCACGATGCAGTTCGATCACTACGCCGAGGTGCCGAAAGGCATCGCCGACGAGGTTCAGGCGAAGTTCGCCTGATACTAGTTTCACGAGGGTACAGAGAAAGCCGGAACGGAGAGTCCCATGGCCAAGGAAAAATTCCAACGCACAAAGCCGCATTGCAATATCGGCACGATCGGTCATGTCGATCACGGCAAGACGTCGCTGACGGCGGCGATCACCAAGGTTTTGGCGGAAAAGGGCCAAGCGACCTACACCGCCTATGACCAGATCGACAAGGCGCCGGAGGAGAAGGCCCGCGGCATCACCATCGCCACCGCCCACGTCGAGTACGAGACCGACAAGCGGCACTACGCGCATGTCGACTGCCCCGGGCATGCCGACTATGTGAAGAACATGATCACCGGCGCCGCGCAGATGGACGGCGCGATCCTGGTGGTGAGTGCGGCCGACGGCCCGATGCCGCAGACCCGCGAGCACATCCTGCTCGCGCGCCAAGTCGGCGTGCCGGCGCTCGTCGTGTTCCTTAACAAGGTCGACATGGTGGACGATCCGGAACTGCTCGAGCTGGTCGAGCTCGAAGTTCGCGAGCTTCTTTCCAAGTACAATTTCCCCGGCGACAAGATCCCGGTGATCAAGGGCTCGGCCCTGTGCGCCCTCGAAGACAAGGATCCGAAGCTCGGCCATGATGCGATCCTGGAGCTTATGAAGGCGGTCGACGACTACATCCCGCAGCCGGAGCGCCCGAAGGATCAGCCGTTCCTGATGCCGGTCGAAGACGTGTTCTCGATCTCCGGACGCGGCACCGTCTGCACCGGCCGCATCGAGCGTGGCATCATCAAGGTCGGCGAGGAAGTGGAAATCGTCGGCATCAAGCCCACGGTGAAGACTGTCGTCACCGGCGTCGAGATGTTTCGTAAGCTGCTCGATCAGGGCGAAGCCGGCGACAACGTCGGGTGCCTCTTGCGCGGCACGAAGCGCGAAGAAGTCGAGCGCGGCCAGGTTCTCTGCAAGCCGGGCTCGGTCAAGCCGCACACCAAGTTCAAGGCGGAAGCCTACATCCTCACCAAGGAGGAGGGCGGACGTCACACGCCGTTCTTCACCAACTACCGGCCGCAATTCTATTTCCGAACCACCGATGTGACCGGCGTCGTGACGCTGCCGGAAGGCACCGAGATGGTGATGCCCGGCGACAATATCGCCATGGAAGTGACGCTGATCGTGCCGATCGCCATGGAGGAGAAGCTTCGCTTCGCCATCCGTGAAGGCGGCCGTACGGTCGGCGCCGGTGTCGTGGCCAGCATCATCGAGTGAGGGTTGTCTGTCGTTTTGCCCGGCCTTGTGCCGGGCATCGGCGACTTAAGACGAATGCAAGACGTGAATGGCCGGGGCAAGCCCGGCCGCGACGAGGCGGAGAGACGAACTCATGAATGGCCAGAACATACGCATCCGGCTCAAGGCGTTCGATCATCGCATCCTCGATGCGTCGACGCGCGAGATCGTCAACACGGCCAAGCGCACCGGCGCGCAGGTGCGCGGGCCGATCCCGCTGCCGACGCGGATCGAGAAATTCACGGTCAACCGTTCGCCGCATATCGACAAGAAGAGCCGCGAGCAGTTCGAGATGCGCACGCATAAGCGCCTGCTCGATATCGTCGATCCGACGCCGCAGACGGTGGATGCGCTGATGAAGCTCGACCTCGCCGCCGGCGTCGACGTCGAGATCAAGCTCTAAGGCGCGAAGGGGATTTAGAAATGCGTTCTGGGGTGCTCGCACAGAAAATCGGAATGACCCGCCTCTTCACCGAGGCCGGCGAGCATGTGCCGGTGACGGTGCTGCGGCTAGGCAATTGCCAGGTCGTGGGTCACCGCACCAAAGAAAAGAACGGCTATGTGGCGCTTCAGCTCGGCGCCGGTATCCGCAAGGTGCAGCGCACGACCAAAGCCGATCGCGGTAACTTCGCTATCGCCAAGGTCGAGCCCAAGCGCAAGCTGGCCGAATTCCGCGTCGACGACGACGGGCTCATTCCGGTCGGCGCCGAGATCACGGCGGATCATTTTGTCGTCGGGCAATATGTCGATGTCACCGGCACTTCGACCGGCAAGGGCTTCGCCGGCGGTATGAAGCGGTGGAATTTCGCCGGTCTGCGGGCGAGCCATGGTGTCTCCATATCGCATCGTTCAATCGGTTCGACCGGCGGCCGGCAGGATCCCGGCAAGACCTTCAAGAACAAAAAGATGCCCGGCCATCTGGGCGTCGAGCGCGTCACCACGCTCAACCTCAAGGTGATGCAGACGGATGTTGAGCGAGGCCTCATTCTGGTCGAAGGCGCGGTGCCCGGCGTTAAGGGTGGCTGGATCACGGTGCGTGACGCCGTGAAGAAAAGGCTGCCGGACAGCGTGCCGAAGCCCGGCAAGTTCAAGCTGGCCGAAGGCGTGGCCGCCGCGAAGGCGAACGAGCCGGCTGCCGCCGAAGCGAAGGAGCGCGTGTGACATGGAACTGAAAGTCACCTCGCTCGACGGCAAGAAGTCCGGCTCGGTTACGGTCTCCGACGCCATTTTCGGGCTCGAGCCGCGCACCGATATCATTCATCGTTGCGTCGTGTGGCAGTTGGCCAAGCGGCAGAGCGGAACGCACGCGGTCAAAAATCGCGCCGATATCGCCCGCACTGGTAAGAAGATGTACAAGCAGAAGGGCACCGGCTCCGCGCGGCACGGCTCGGCGCGCGTCAATCTGTTCCGCGGCGGCGGCCGCTCGTTCGGTCCGCACCCGCGCAGCCACGAGATCGGCCTGCCGAAGAAAGTCCGCGCGCTCGCGCTCAAGCACGCGCTCTCGGCCAAGGCCAAGGACGACGGCATCATCATCATCGATGCGCTGGACCTGAAGGAAGCCAAGACCAAGGCGCTGCGCGGCCAGTTCGAGAAGCTCGGCCTTTCAAACGCGCTGATCGTGGACGGCGCCGAAGTCGCCGCGAACCTGCGCTCTGCCGCCCGTAACATTCCGAACATCGACGTGCTGCCGATCGCCGGCATCAACGTCTACGACATCCTGCGGCGGCGGAAGCTGGTGCTGACCCGCGCCGCCGTCGATGCGTTGGAGGCGCGATTCAAATGAGCACCACCGATCCGCGCCACTACGACATCATTCTCGCCCCGGTGATCACCGAGAAGGCGACCAATGCGTCGGAGCACAGCAAGGTCATCTTCAAGGTCGCGCTCGATGCGACCAAGCCGCAGATCAAGGACGCGGTGGAGAAGCTGTTCGACGTCAAAGTCAAAAGCGTGAACACGCTGCGGCGGCGCGGCAAGTGGAAGGCTTTCAAGGGCCGTTTCGGTTTGCAGTCGACCACCAAGCGCGCGGTCGTGACCCTCGAAGAGGGTCAGAAGATCGACGTGACCACGGGGCTGTAAGGAGCGGGCGATGGCACTCAAGAGCTACAATCCAGTCACGCCCGGCCAGCGCCAACTGGTCCTCGTCGATCGTTCCGGCCTTCACACCGGCGCGCCGGTGAAGGCGCTGACCGAGGGCAAGAGTTCGAGCGGCGGCCGCAACAATTCCGGTTCCATCACCAGCCGTTATCGCGGCGGCGGCCACAAGAAGGCCTATCGTCAGATCGACTTCAAGCGCCGCAAATTCGACGCGCCGGCTAAGGTCGAGCGGCTTGAATACGATCCGAATCGCACCGCCTTCATCGCCCTGATCAAATACGAAGACGGCGAGCTCGCCTACATCCTGGCGCCGCAGCGGCTTGTCGTCGGCGACGCCGTCGTCTCCGGCGAGCATGTCGACGTAAAGCCCGGCAACGCCATGCCGCTCGGCAACATTCCGGTCGGCACCATCGTGCACAACATCGAGCTCAAGATCGGCAAGGGCGGCCAAATCGCGCGCTCCGCCGGTACCTATGCGCAGCTCGTCGGCCGCGATGGCGCCTATGTGATCTTGAGGCTCAATTCCGGCGAGCAGCGGCTGGTTCACGGCCTTTGCATCGCAACCATCGGCGCGGTGTCGAACCCGGACAATATGAACGTCTCGATCGGCAAGGCCGGCCGCAACCGCTGGATGGGCTGGCGCGGTCACGTCCGCGGCGAGACCATGAACCCGGTCGACCATCCGCTGGGTGGCCGCACCCGCGGCGGCCGGCATCCGGTGACGCCGTGGGGCAAGCCGACCAGGGGTGCGAAGACCCGCAAGAACAAGAGCACCACCAAGTTCATCATGGTTAGCCGCCACGTGCGGAAGAAGAAAAAGTAGGATCGGTAGGAGCAATCATGACGCGTTCGGTCTGGAAGGGTCCGTTTGTCGACGGCTATCTGCTGAAAAAGGCGGATGCTGCGCGTTCATCCGGACGCCACGAGATGATCCGCATTTGGTCGCGCCGTTCGACGATCCTGCCGCAATTCGTCGGGCTCACCTTCGGCGTCTATAATGGTCAGAAGCACATCCCGGTCATCGTCACCGAGGAAATGGTCGGCCACAAGTTCGGTGAGTTCGCGCCGACGCGTTCGTTCTACGGCCATTCGTCGGATCGTAAAGCGAAGCGCGCTAGCAGCGGACCGGCGGCGGCCGGTGCACCGGCCGCGGCGCCCGCGGCGGCGGCGCCTGCCGGCGGCGGGTCGTGAGGCGGGGAGGGCTTTCATGAGCAAGAAAAAGCGCGATCGCGCGCTCTCCGACAACGAAGCGAAGGCGGTCAGTCGCTTGCTGCGGGTGAGCCCGCAGAAGCTCAACCTGTTGGCGCAGCTCATTCGCGGCAAGAAGGTTTCGGCGGCGCTTGCCGACCTCGAGTTCTCGCGCAAGCGCATTGCCCGCGACGTGCGCAAGTGCCTCGAATCCGCGATCGCCAATGCCGAGAACAATCACGATCTCGACGTGGACGAGCTCATCGTCGTCCAAGCCCATGTCGGCAAGGCGCTGGTGATGAAGCGGCACATGCCGCGCGCACGTGGCCGCGTGGGAAAGATTATCAAACCGTTCTCGAACCTCACCATCGTGGTGCGTGAGGTCGAGGCGCAACAGGCATAACGGGACGCGGCGGACGGTGGCGAGGAAATAAAGATGGGTCAAAAGGTCAATCCGATCGGGCTGCGCTTGGGTATCAACCGCACCTGGGATTCGCGCTGGTATGCCGGCAAGACGAGCTACGGCACGTTGCTGCACGAAGACATGAAGATACGCAAAGCGCTGATGAAAGAGCTTAAGCAGGCCGCGGTGTCCAAGATCGTGATCGAGCGTCCGCACAAGAAATGTCGCGTCACTATTCATTCGGCTCGCCCCGGTGTTGTCATCGGCAAGAAGGGCGCCGACATCGAGAAGCTGCGCCGCAAAGTCGCCGCGCTCACCGATAGCGATGTCGTCATCAACATCGTCGAGATCCGCAAGCCCGAGCTGGATGCCCAGCTTGTCGCCGAATCGATCGCCCAGCAGCTCGAGCGCAGAGTGGCGTTTCGTCGCGCGATGAAGCGCGCCGTGCAATCGGCCATGCGGCTCGGCGCCGGCGGCATCCGCATCAATTGCTCGGGCCGTCTCGGCGGCGCCGAGATCGCGCGCATGGAGTGGTATCGCGAGGGCCGCGTGCCGCTGCACACGCTCCGCGCCGACGTCGATTACGGCGTCGCCACGGCCTTCACCACCTACGGCACCTGCGGCGTCAAAGTCTGGATCTTCAAGGGCGAGATCATGGAACACGACCCGATGGCGCAGGACAAGCGCATGGCCGAAGTCGAGGCTGGCCGTCCTCGTCGCGACGCAGCGTAAGCGAACAGAAAGTTTGAGAAAAGGCGTCCGCTATGCTGCAACCGAAGCGAACGAAATTCCGCAAGGCGCACAAGGGCCGCATTCACGGCATCGCTACGAGTGCGGCGACGCTCGCGTTCGGCCAGTTCGGGCTGAAAGCGCTCGAGCCGGAGCGGATCACCGCGCGCCAGATCGAAGCCGCGCGCCGGGCTTTGACCCGGCATATGAAGCGATCCGGGCGAGTTTGGATCCGGGTTTTCCCGGATGTGCCGGTGTCGAAGAAGCCGCTCGAAGTTCGCATGGGCTCCGGCAAAGGCACTCCCGAATTGTGGGTGGCGCGCGTCAAGCCGGGCCGCATCCTGTTCGAGATCGACGGCGTGCCGATACAGGTCGCCAAAGAGTCGCTGGCGCTTGCCGCCGCCAAGCTGCCGATCAAGACGCGCTTCGTCGAGCGCATCAGCGAGTAGATGAGTCATGAAAACAGGCGATATCAGAGCGATGACGGTCGACCAGATCGACGACGAGGTGCTCAAGCTCAAGAAAGAGCGGTTTAACCTGCGCTTTCAGCGCGCCACCGGCCAGTTGGAGAATACTTCGCGCGTGCGCGAAGTGCGGCGCGATATCGCGCGGCTCAAGACGATTGCGCAGCAGAAGCGCGCACCGAAGAGTTAAGAGGACAAGATGCCCAAGCGTAGCCTGCAAGGCGTCGTGGTGAGCGACAAACAGAACAAGACGTTGGTGGTGCGCGTCGAGCGCCGCTACACGCATCCGCTGTTGAAGAAGACGGTTCGCAGCTCGAAAAAGTACTACGCGCACGACGAGAACAACGAGTTCAAGGTCGGCGACATCGTGTGGATCGAGGAGCACCGGCCGATTTCCAAGCTCAAGCGCTGGTCGGTGGTGCGCGGCGAGAAGAAGAAAGCGTCGTAAGCGCGGCGTCGGATACGGAAATATCGGGGTAGCCCATGATTCAGATGCAAACCAATCTCGACGTGGCGGACAATTCCGGCGCGCGCCGCGTCATGTGCATCAAGGTGCTGGGCGGCTCCAAGCGGAAATACGCCACCATCGGCGACGTGATCGTCGTTTCGGTGAAGGAGGCGATCCCGCGCGGCCGGGTCAAGAAGGGCGACGTGATGAAGGCCGTGATCGTGCGCGTCGCCAAGGACATCAAGCGCACCGACGGCTCGATCATCCGCTTCGACCGCAACGCTGCGGTGCTGATCAACCCGCAGATGGAGCCGGTCGGCACGCGCATCTTCGGCCCGGTGCCGCGCGAATTGAGAGCGAAGAACCACATGAAGATCATCTCGCTCGCGCCGGAGGTGCTGTGATGGCGGCGAGGATCAAAAAGGGCGACACGGTGATCGTGATCGCCGGGCGCGACAAGGGTCGCACCGGCGAGGTCATCGAAATGCGCCGGGAAAACGCGCAGGCGCTCGTGCGCGGCGTCAACGTCGTCAAGCGCCACCAGCGCCAAAGCGCGACGCAGGAAGGCGGCATCATTTCCAAGGAGGCACCGATCCACCTGTCGAACATCGCGCTCGCCGACCCCAAGGACAAAAAGCCCACGCGCATCGGTTTCAAATTCGTCGGCAAGGGCGAGGATCGCAAGAAGGTGCGGTTCGCCAAGCGTTCGGGAGCAGAGATCGATGGCTGATAAAGACGAGAAAAACGCGAAGCCGGAGAAGTCCCAGCGGCCGCCGAGCGCCGAGCAGACTATCAAAGCCGGCAAGGACGAAAAGAAGGCCGCCAAGCAGGCGAAAGCCGACAAGGCCGCGGCCGACAGCAAGGCCGGCAAGCCGGCGGCGCCGCGCGAGCCCGAGCCGCGCGTACCCGCGCGTCTGAAGGTCGAATTCGAGGACGCGATCCGCGGCAAGCTCGCCGAGCGGTTCGGCTACAAGAATCGCATGCAGATACCGGTGCTCGACAAGGTCGTCATTAATATGGGCATCGGCGAAGGCGTCGCCGACCGCAAGAAGGTCGATTCGGCCGCCGCCGACCTGGCGCTTATTGCCGGACAGAAGCCGGTGATCACCAAGGCGCGGAAGTCGATCGCGACTTATAAGCTGCGCGACGGCCAAGCCATCGGCTGCAAGGTGACGCTGCGCAAAGCGCGGATGTACGAATTTATCGATCGGCTGATCAACATCGCGCTGCCGCGCGTGCGCGACTTCCGCGGGCTGAATCCGAAGAGCTTCGATGGCCGCGGCAATTACACGCTCGGCATCAAGGAACACATCGTGTTCCCGGAGATCGACTACGACAAGGCCGCCGACATCTGGGGCATGGACATCACCGTGTGCACCACCGCGCGCAACGACGACGAGGCGCGCGCGCTGTTGACGGCTTTCAATTTTCCGTTCCGGCAGTGAGGCCGAAAAATGCCTCAGACGCGGGACAGCGAGGAGAACTAGATGGCGAAGAAGAGTTCGATCGAGAAGAACAACCGGCGCCGCCGGATGACGAAGAAGTTCTCGGGCCGGCGATTGCGGCTTAAGGAGATCGTGCGCGACAAGACGAAACCGGTCGAGGAGCGTTTCGCCGCCACGCTGAAGCTTGCCGAGATGCCGCGCAACTCGTCCGCCACCCGCATTCGCAACCGCTGCGAGATGACCGGGCGGCCGCGCGGCTATTACCGCAAGCACAGGCTGTCGCGCATTGCGCTGCGGGACCTCGGCTCGAAGGGGCTGATCCCGGGTCTCGTGAAGTCGAGCTGGTGAGGAGGATCGCACGATGTCAATGAACGATCCGGTCGGCGATCTTTTGTCCCGCATCCGCAACGCGCAGATGCGCAACAAGAGCAAGGTTTCAAGTCCGGGCTCCAAGCTGCGCGAAAGCGTGCTCGAGGTTCTCAAGAGCGAAGGCTATATTCGCGGCTACGCGGTTGTCGAGCGCGACGGTTACGCCGAGATTGAAATCGAGCTGAAGTATTTCGAGGGTGAACCGGTGATCCGTGAGATCGAGCGGATTTCCAAGCCCGGCCGCCGCGTCTATACCTCGGTCAAGAATTTGCCGCGCATAAACAACGGCCTCGGTGTCGCCATCGTCTCGACGCCGAAAGGAGTCATGGCGGATCACGCCGCCCGCGACGCCAATGTCGGCGGCGAAATTCTCTGCACAGTATTCTGACCGCAGGCGCGACGAGGAAAGAGAAACGGATAAAGCCATGTCCCGCATCGGCAAAAAGCCAGTCCCGATCCCGGCGGGGATCACCGCCAACGTCGCGGGCCAGACCGTAAAGGTGAAGGGCCCGAAGGGCGCGCTCGAAGTCGTGTTGCACGACGACGTCACGGTCAAGCTCGAGGACGGCCGCATCAAGATCGATCCGCGCGCCGACACCAAGCGCGCGCGCGCGCAATGGGGCACGTCGCGCACGCTGGTTGCGAACCTCATCGCCGGAGTCACCAAGGGCTTCGAGCAGCGGCTCGAGATCAACGGCGTCGGCTACCGCGCCGCGGTGCAAGGCAAGAACCTGCAGCTCGCGCTCGGCTACAGCCACGACGTCGTTTATCCGATCCCGGAAGGCATCACGATCGCGACGCCGCGCCCGGTGGAAATCGTGATCACCGGGATCGACCGCCGCAAGGTCGGCCAGGTGGCGGCCGAGATCCGCGAATACCGCCCGCCCGAGCCCTACAAGGGCAAGGGTATCAAATATGCCGCCGAACGAATCTTCCGCAAGGAAGGCAAGAAGAAGTAACGGAGCCGCCGATGAGAAAATTCGACGACAGGATGGCGCGGCGCCAGGGGCGCGTGCGTGGCGCGTTGCGCCGCGCCGCGGGCGAGCGCAAACGGCTCACCGTGTTCCGCTCCTCCAAGCACATCTATGCGCAGCTGATCGACGACGATCAGGGTTCGACGCTCACGTCGGCGTCTTCGCTGGAGAAGACGGCGCGCGAGGGTTTGAAAACCGGAGCCAGCGTCGATGCCGCGAAGGCGGTCGGCAAGCTGATCGCCCAACGTGCGCAGGAAAAGGGCATCAAGGACGTGATTTTCGATCGCGGCGGCTATCTCTATCACGGCCGCGTCAAGGCGCTCGCGGATGCCGCGCGCGAAGCCGGACTGAATTTTTAAAGGACGCATGAAAATGGCGGATCAACATGGCACGTGAACCACGCGACCGGCGAGACGAGCGCGACAGCGAGTTCGTCGACAAGCTCGTCCACATCAACCGCGTCGCCAAGGTGGTGAAGGGCGGCCGGCGGTTCGGCTTCGCGGCTCTCGTCGTCGTCGGCGATCAGAAGGGCCGGGTCGGCTTCGGCCACGGCAAGGCGCGCGAGGTGCCGGAGGCGATCCGCAAGGCGACCGATGCCGCCAAGCGCGGGTTGACGCGTGTGCCGCTGCGCGAGGGGCGCACGCTGCATCACGACGTAGCCGGACGCCACGGCGCCGGGAAAGTGTTCTTGCGCGCCGCGCCGCCCGGCACCGGTATCATCGCC
>JBEKSB010000018.1:0-30334 GCA_049517455.1 Xanthobacteraceae bacterium | reverse complement strand
TTGACCCCGCAGGCGATCAATACCATCGGCTCATTCCGCGCGCAGGGACGTGACGAGAGCGATTGGGCGCCGATCGAGGCGGACGCGCGCGCCGTGGCAGACGCCGGCGCTTTTGCCGTCGTCCTCGAAGCGATCGCCGAGCCGCTTGCCCGCCGGATTACGGGCGAGGTCGCGATCCCTACAATCGGTATCGGTGCGAGCGTGGCGTGTGACGGCCAAATCCTCGTGCTCGAGGATATGCTCGGGCTTTCGCCGCGCGTGCCAAAATTCGTCAAACGGTTCGGCGAACTTGGTCCGTCGATCGAGCAGGCGGTGAAGGGTTATGCCGACGAGGTGCGTGCGCGCAGTTTTCCCGGCACCGACAACGTCTACCCGATGCGGAAGAAGAAATCTTAACGGGCTGGGCCACCGGGTCCGCCGGCTTCGTGTAGTCGAGCTCTTCGTAGAGACCTAATGTCAGCGCCATCGCCGCAGCCGGGGCGGGGGCTTTGCCTTGCTCGTGCCACATGCCTATTCTAGCTCCCGGTGTGGATTTCCGGGCCTAAGCGCGCGGAATTCCTTGGTTTTGTCGATCCTCGGTTCGGAAAGCTGGCTTCCGGCGGTGCCTGTCGGAAGCGGGGCGGTTTGTCCGAACTTGGGCTCGTGCTGGGGCAGGGGTCCGTGGCCGATATTTTTCAAGAAGTCGACGAGGAAGTCCGTCGCGATCAGCTTAAGCGGCTGTGGGATCGTTACGGCAATTACATCGTTGCCGCCTGCGTGCTCGTCATCCTGGGCGTAGGCACCTGGCGCGGCTACGAATGGTGGGAAACCAAGAGGGCGGCTGATTCCGGCGCCGCTTTTGAGCAAGCGGTGACACTGGCGGAAACCGGCAAGCCTCAGGAGGCGGAAGCGGCGTTCGCCAAACTCGCCATCGATGGCACCGCAGGATATCGCGTGCTGGCGCGTCTGCGTGAAGCCGCCGAACAGGCGTGGACGGACCCCAAAGCCGCGGTTAAGTCCTATGACGAGATCGCCGCTGACAGGGGCGCCGGACAAGTTATCCAGGATCTCGCCGCCCTTCGTGCCGGGTTCCTCCTTGTCGACGGCTCTTCCTTTGGCGACCTGCGTGCGCGGCTCGAACCGTTGGCGGCGCCGGATCGGCCATTCCGGCACAGCGCGCGCGAATTGCTGGCGCTCTCTGCCTGGAAGCAAGGCGACACGGACGCGGCGCGGAAATGGGTCGAGATGATCATCACCGATCCGCAAACACCGCCGGGCGCGCGCAGCCGCGCCGAGGTTTTGAGCGAGCTCATCGCCTCCGGCGGCAAGGGCTGACAGATGCCGACGCGACGTTTTTCCTCCTCGCTGGTTGGAGTCGGTTCGGCGCTTGCGCTGGTGCTGGTGCTCGGCGGTTGTACGCCGGGTGGTCAGTTCGACCCGACGGAAGTGCTTTCCACGGATGCATTCAATACCAAGAAAAAGCTGTCGGGCGAGCGCGAGCCGCTCTTCCCCCAAGGTGTGCCGGGTGCGGAAACGGGAGTGCCGCCGGATCTAGTGAAAGGTTATCAGCCGCCGCCGGAGCAGGCGGCTGCTGACGGCGGCGCCGCTGCTGCAAAGCCCGCGGCTGCACCGGTGAAGCCCGAGCCGAAGCCGAAGGTAAAACCGAAACCCAAGGTCGCGCCTGCACCGGCGACGCCCCCGCATGACGCTGCCTGGGATCAAAAGGCCGCCCCACCGCCACAGGCTCAACGGCCTGCGCAGGCGTCCTGGCCGGCCCCGCCCTCAACGCAGCCCGCTCAAACGAACTGGCCCGCACCGCCGCTGGCTGGGCAAGCCCAGCAAGCGGCACAGCCGGCTCAAACCAACTGGCCGGCCCCGCCGCCGGTGGGGCAAGCTAAGTAGGCCCACAACGCGCACACCTAACTGGGCTATGGCGCCGCTTCCGGCGTATTCACGCTGATCAGTTCAGGATAAAGAGCGGCATGCGGCGCGGACGCGCCGTTAGTGTCGTTGGCCCTTGGCCTCAGATCGCTTCATGTCTTTTACCGTCGCCATTGTCGGCCGGCCCAACGTCGGCAAATCGACCCTGTTCAACCGCCTGGTTGGCGCGCGGCGAGCGCTCGTCGACGACCAGCCGGGCGTCACCCGCGACCGCCGGGAAGGCGAGGGGCGGCTCGGCGACCTGTCCTTTCGCGTCATCGACACGGCAGGCCTTGAGGATGCCGCGGCCGAAACCCTTTCCGGGAGGATGCAGGTTCAGACCGCAGCCGCCATGGCGCAGGCCGATGTCGTGCTCTTTCTCGTTGACGCGCGTGCTGGCGAAACGCCGACCGATCGCGCCTTTGCCGACCTCGTACGCAAGTCGGGCAAGCCTGCGATCCTCGTCGCCAACAAAAGCGAAGGGCGGGCCGGAGAAGCCGGCGCGTTCGAAGCCTATGCGCTTGGCCTCGGCGACCCGATCACGATCAGCGCCGAGCACGGCGAGGGCTTGTCCGGGCTCTATGATGCCATCCGCGCGGCGCTGCCCGAAGCGACCGCGCAGGCCGAGCCTGACGAAGTTCCGGATTCCGCTGAGCAAGACAAACCAATCCGCATCGCGGTCGTCGGCCGCCCGAACACCGGTAAATCGACGCTGATCAATCGTTTGCTTGGCGCGGAGCGATTGTTGACGGGTCCCGAAGCCGGCATTACGCGCGACGCGATCGCGGTCGATCTTGACTGGCGGGGCCGGCACTTGCGCATGTACGACACGGCCGGGCTACGCCGCCGTTCACGCATTGAAGAAAAGCTCGAAAAGCTTTCGGTCGCCGATACGCTCCACGCCATCCGTTTTGCCGAAGTGGTGATCGTGCTCGTCGATGCGATGGCGCCATTCGAAGAACAGGACATCCGGATCGCCGACCTCGTCGAGCGCGAAGGCCGCGCCATCGTGCTTGGCATCAACAAAGTGGATTTGGTCGATCGGGACCCGGGCGTCCGCCCGCGGCTCCGTGAAGAAGCTGATCGCATACTGCCGCAAATCAAGGGCGTGCCGGTGGTCGCCATGTCGGCGCGCAGCGGCGAGGGGCTCGACCGGCTGATGGCGGCAGTGATGGAAAGTTATGCCGTCTGGAATCGCCGCGCGCCGACAGCCGCACTCAACCGTTTCCTGGCAAAAGTGGTCGAGGCACATCCGCCGCCTGCCGTCCGCGGCCGTCGCATCCGGCTCGACTACATGACGCAGCCTAAATCGCGGCCGCCGACTTTCGTGCTGTTTTCCTCGCGCGCATCGTCGCTCCCCGAAACCTACCGGCGCTATCTGATCAACGGTCTGCGCGAAGCCTTCACGCTGCCGGGCACGCCGATCCGGCTGACGCTGCGCGCCAAGGCCAACCCCTACGCGGGCCGGAAGCGGCGCTGATGGAGCGGCCGACAGACGCACCGAAAGTAAAAATCAGCGCGGTGCGACGGGAAGCTGCGTTTGTCTTCATCTTCGCGACCGTGCTTTTGGACATGCTCGCAATCGGCATCGTCATTCCGGTGCTGCCGAAGCTCGTGGTGGATTTCGTTGGCGGCGACACGCAACAGGCGGCAAAGATTTTCGGCGTGTTCGGCACCGCCTGGGCGTTGATGCAATTTTTGTTCTCGCCGTTTCAAGGTTCGCTCTCCGATAGCTTCGGCCGGCGGCCTCTGATTCTGATCTCCAACTTCGGCGTCGGCCTCGATTATGTGCTGATGGCGCTCGCGCCCACGCTGGGGTGGCTGTTGGTCGGCCGCGTGATTTCCGGCATCACAGCCGCAAGCATCTCGACCGCCTATGCTTATGTCGCCGATGTGACGCCGCAGGACAAACGCGCCGCACGCTTTGGTCTGCTCGGCGCGGCCTTCGGCGCCGGATTTGTGCTCGGGCCCGCGCTTGGCGGATTTGCCGGCAGCATTTCGCCGCGGCTGCCGTTCTAGATTGCCGCCGGCTTGAGCCTGGCGAATGCGTGCTACGGGCTGCTGGTGCTGCCGGAATCGCTGCCGCGTTCGCGGCGCGCGGGCTTCAGGTGGCGGCGCGCCAATCCGTTCGGTGCGCTGACATTGTTGCGTTCACACGCCGAGTTATTCGGGCTCGCGTTCGTCAACTTCCTCGGCAATCTCGCCCACGCCGTGCTGCCGAGTATCAGCGTCCTTTACATGTTGTACCGCTACGGCTCGAACGAACGCATCGTCGGCCTGACGCTCGCGGGCGTCGGGTTCGCATCAATCATCGTGCAAGGCGCCGTGGTCGGCCCGGTCACGAAGCGGATCGGCGAGCGTGCCGCATTGATGCTCGGTCTTGCCTTCGGCGTCGCGGGCTTTCTCGTGTTCGCTCTGGCAAAAACCGACGCCGAATTCTGGATCGGCATCCCGCTCCTGGCACTGTGGGGTTTGGAGAGCCCGGCGTGCATGGCGTTGATGAGCCGTTTGGTCGGCGGCTCGGAGCAGGGCCGGCTTCAGGGCGCGAATTCAAGCGTTAACGGCATAGCCAATCTGTTCGGTCCGGCGTTGTTTACCCAGACCTTCGCGTTCGCGATCGGCGCCGGGCGGGACTGGCAGCTTCCCGGCGCACCGTTTCTGATCGCGACACTGCTGTTGGCGCTTGCCGGAATCCTCGCCCTGTGGGTGACACGGACGCGCCCATAGTCGGGTCGACTGCGGCTCACCGCCCGATCGGCAGCGATGTTCACGCCGGCCGCATGAACTCCTGGAGTTTGCCGCTGCGGAAATCGTAGATCTTTCCGGTTTCGGAAAAGCTCGGCAGGCACAGATCGAGGATTTTTTCCGCCACCTGTTCCGGTGTCGGCAACGTCATCGGGTCTTCGCCCGGCATGACCATCGCGCGCATGCGAGTGCGGGTCGCGCCGGGACTGAACAGATTGACGCGCACCGATGTCGAGCTCGTTTCCGCCGCGTAGGTTCGCACCAGCACATCAAGGGCTGCTTTCGACACCGAATAGGGAGCCCAATAAGCGTAGGCGAGCGTGGCGATGCCCGATGTGACAAAGACGGCGCGGCCGGCGTCGGAGCGCTTCAGCAACGGGTCCATAGCGCGGATGAGATGCCAATTGGCGGTGACGTTGACCGCCATCGTGTCGTCCCATGCTTTCGGCTCGATGTGATCGAGCGGGGAAGGTACGCCCGCCATCCCGGCATTGCCGACGAGCACATCGAGCCGCCCGTAACGCTCGTTGAGCGCGGTGGCGAGCCGATAGAGGCCGCTGCAATCGCGTATGTCGACCGGGGTCAGCGTTGCGGAGCCGCCCGCGGCACGAATGGCATCGTCGAGTTCCTCGAGACCGCCGACCGTGCGCGCCACCGCGACCACATGCGCGCCGGCGCGCCCCAGGGCGAGCGCCGTCGCGTAACCGATGCCCCGCGAGGCGCCGGTAACGAGCGCGACCCGATCGGCGAGCGGTAGAGACATCCCTCAGCTCGCCTCGGCGAGCAGGGAGAGTTGATGGGGCGGGGCGTCCTGCGCGGTGCGGTCGGTGAGCGGCGTCGGATATTCGCCGGTGAAGCAATGGTCAGTGAATTGCGGACGCACCGGATCGCGCGCCTTTTCACCCATCGCACGGTAGATGCCTTCAACCGAAAGGAACGCTAGTGAATCGGCGCCGATAAATTTGCGCATGCCGTCAAGGTCGTGGGTCGCCGCCAGGAGCTTGTCCTGCTCGGGCGTGTCGATGCCGTAATAATCCGGATGGGTGATCGGCGGCGAAGCGATGCGGAAATGCACTTCGCGGGCGCCCGCGTCGCGCATCATCTGCACGATCTTCACCGATGTCGTGCCGCGCACGATCGAGTCGTCGATCAGCACGATGCTCTTGCCATTGGCCACGGCGCGGTTGGCGCTGTGCTTGAGACGAACA
Source organism: Xanthobacteraceae bacterium (assembly GCA_049517455.1). Lineage (GTDB taxonomy): Bacteria > Pseudomonadota > Alphaproteobacteria > Rhizobiales > Xanthobacteraceae > BOG-931. The sequence goes on along the minus strand of JBEKSB010000018.1, from coordinate 24,482 downwards.
CCAAGCTGGCGGATCTGTTGGGTCGGCTCAATGAAGGTGCGCCCGACATAATGGTTGCGGATGATGCCGAGCTCGTAGGGAATGCCGGATGCTTGCGCGTATCCGATTGCCGCGGGTACGCCGGAATCGGGAACCGGGATCACGACGTCGGCCGCGGCCGGCGCCTCGCGCGCGAGTTCTTGCCCGCAATTCTTGCGCACGTCGTAGACGCTGCGGCCGCCGACAATCGAGTCAGGCCGGGCGAAATAAACATATTCGAAAATGCAGGGACGCGGCGGCACCGGGACGAACGGCTTGTGCGAATGGGCGCCTTCCTCGTCGAACACGAGAACTTCGCCGTTCTCCACATCACGCACATAATGCGCGCCAATGATATCCAGCGCACACGTCTCGGAGGCGAGAATGGGGCAGCCGTCCAGTTGGCCGAGCACCAGTGGCCGAATGCCCAAGGGATCACGGGCGCCGATCAGCTTCTTGTTGGTCAGGCCGACGAAGGCATAAGAGCCTTCGAGCATACGCAGCCCCTCGATGAAGCGATCGACAAAACGGTTGCGGTGCGAGCGCGCCACGAGATGGAGGATCACTTCCGTGTCGGTCGTCGATTGCATCATGGCGCCTTCGCGCACCAGCTCGCGGCGCAATGTCAGGCCGTTGGTGAGATTGCCGTTATGCCCGACGGCAAAGCCGCCGGCATTGAGCTCGGCGAATAGCGGTTGCACGTTGCGCAGAATAGTCTCGCCGGTAGTCGAATAGCGCACGTGGCCGACCGCGGCATTGCCCGGCAGGCGATCGATCACCTCGCGGCCTGAAAAGGCGTCGCCGACGAGCCCAAGGCGCCGCTCCAAGTGAAATCGCTTGCCGTCGAAGGAGACGATGCCGGCGGCTTCCTGGCCACGATGCTGAAGGGCATGCAGACCGAGCGCGGTGATCGCGGCGGCGTCGGGATGGCCGAAGATGCCGAATACGCCGCACTCTTCGCGCAGCCGGTCTCCGTCAAGGTTGAGATGAGCAGGTTCTGTCATGGCCTAGGCCCGCGATCCTCTGAATGCACGATTCTCATGGCCTCAAGCAATTGCTGCATCCCGGTGCGGCTCGAATTGTTATAGCCCGCGTCCGCACCGCCGACGGCGGGCTTGTCGCGTTCGCTGTGCCGATCCGGCGCGCTTTCCGGCGTTTCGGTGTCTTCCGGGCGTGGCCGTTTCAGCTTCTTCAAGATGGTGCTTTCCGGGTCCTCCGGCAACATCGACATCAGCCATTGCCCGGTCCCGGTCAGGACGACCCGCGATTTAGCGCTTTTCACCCATTCCGGCTGGCTACGATCGGGAACGAGCCAGTTGAAGAACATGAATGCCACGACGACGATGACGAGTCCGCGCGCGAGCCCAAACAAAAAGCCAAGCGTGCGATCGAGCGCGCCCACACGGCTGTCGAGTACCATGTCGGAGAGCCTGACCGTCAGAACCGAGACCACGAGCAGCGTCAGCAGGAATACGCCGCCGATCACGGCCACGGCGGCGACGATGTCGTTATTGAAATACTGCTTGGCGACCGGCAGAAGCTTGGAATACGCGTAAAGCGTCGCGCCGGCGGCCAGCACCCAGGCGATGATCGAGAGTATCTCGCGCATGAAGCCGCGCACCATGGCGAGCAGCCCTGAAACCAGCATGACGAGGATGAGTACGATGTCGAGCAGCGTAATCGGCATGTTGTGCTGGTCCGCTCGCTAGTCCCGCCTTATTCGGCCGCGTGCGCTGGTGGCTCGGAGGTAGAGGTCCGCCGCGTGTATAGCTGGACCGTGCGGCCCCGTCACCCGCCTTGTCGTACGCTCAATCGGATCACTCGATATCGGCCATGATCATCGGCTGATATCTCGCATACACGCGTCTTTAACCCCAGTTTTCGGAGGCTTCACATGCCGGTGAAACGAGCTCCGGAGATCGGTGCCCTTTGTGCGGTGGCGGCTCAACCAGTCTAATTGTCCTGTCGGCCGACGCGCCGCAGCGGCGGCACGCCGTCCCGGGCAATATCGGCAACCAGGTCGGCAAGCGTGCCGATGGTCGCGAGCGCGAAGCCCTCGGGAGCTTCGTTGCGCGCGGCTTCCGGGACAATCGCTCTGGCGAAGCCGAGCTTCTGCGCTTCCTTGAGCCGCGCAGAAGTTTGCGCCACGGGCCGCACAGCACCTGACAGCGACACTTCGCCGAAATAGACCGCATCCGCGGGCAGCGGCGCGTGGGCAAGTGAAGACACCAAGGCTGCGGCGGCGGCGACGTCGGCCGCCGGCTCCTGAATGCGCAGGCCGCCGGCGACATTGAGATAGACGTCGTGGCCTGAGAGGCGAACCCCGCAATGCGCCTCGAGGACCGCAAGTATCATTGACAGCCGGCTCGGGTCCCAGCCGACGACTGCGCGTCGCGGCGTGCCGAGCGAGGTCGGCGCGACCAGCGCCTGAATTTCCACTAGCAGCGGGCGCGTTCCTTCAATCCCGGCGAAGACGGCGGTGCCCGCACTGCCGAGTTCACGTTCGGAAAGGAACAGCTCGGAGGGATTGGCGATTTCGTGCAATCCGGCACCGGTCATCTCGAACACACCGATCTCATCGGTAGGACCGAAGCGGTTCTTGATAGCGCGCAGGATGCGGAATTGCTGGGAGCCTTCGCCTTCAAACGACAGCACCGCGTCGACCATGTGCTCGACAACGCGCGGCCCGGCGATTTGTCCATCCTTAGTGACGTGGCCGACCAAAATCACGGCAGCGCCGGTGCGCTTCGCGAAACGAATGAGCTCGCCGGCCGATCCGCGCACTTGCGTGACCGTGCCGGGGGCGGACTCGACGGATTGGGTCCACATGGTCTGGATCGAATCGATCACCAGAAGCTGCGGCGGCCGCGCCTGGGACAGCGTCGCCACGATGTCCTCGACCGAGGTTTCGGCGGCGAGCTCGACGGCCGCATCGCTAAGGCCGAGCCGGTCGGCGCGCAGCCGCACCTGGGCGACGGCTTCCTCGCCGGAGATATACACCGCGCGATGACCGTGGCGCGCGAAGGCGGCGGCGACTTCGATCAACAGCGTCGATTTGCCGATGCCCGGATCGCCGCCAAGCAGCAGTACCGAGCCGTGCACCAGGCCGCCGCCGGTCACGCGGTCGAATTCGGCGACGCCGGAAGCAAGGCGCGGCGCTTCGAGCGTTTGGCCCCTGAGCGGCTCGATGACAAACAGGCGTCCTTTGCGCGAGGAACGTGTCGGCGTTGCCGCCCCTTCCTCTACAAGCGTGTTCCACGAGCCGCAGGCATCGCAGCGGCCAGACCAGCGCGCATAGGCTGCGCCACAACTCTGGCAGACGAAGTTCGGTGCGCGCGCGGCCATCTCAACCGCCCTCAGCCGCCCCGATAGACGAGATGGCAACGCGCCCCGAGCCGCACGAGGATTTCATAGCCGATGGTGCCGGCCGATACTGCGACCTCGTCGACAGAGATGTTCTCGCCGATGAAGGTCGCGCTATCGCCGCGGCGAACCGGCCCATCCGCGAGATCGGTAACGTCGACGCAAACCAGATCCATCGAAATGTGACCGGCGATTGGACAGCGTTTCCCGGCGACGATCGCTGTGCCGCCGGCCTTTCGGTCGGTTCCGCTTGCGGCGCGCAACAGCCCATCGGCGTAGCCGAGCGCGACGACGGCGATGCGCGAGGCATGCTTTGCCTTCCAAGCGGCGCCATAGCCGACGGTTTCGCCTTGCTCCACTTTGCGCACCTGCAGGATGCGCCCGGTCAGCTCGACGGTGCTGCGCATCGGATTGGCGCGGCCCGGCGTGGGATTGATGCCATAGAGCGCGGCGCCCGGCCTTGCCATATCGAAATACGCCGAATTGCCGAGGAATATCCCCGAGGAATTAGCGAGCGAGGCGGGGACGCTATGATAGAGCATGCGCAGTTCGCGAAAGAGCCGGATTTGGCTGGCGTTGAGCGGGTGATCGGCGATTTCCGCGCAGGCGAGGTGACTCATTAACAGTGTGATGCCGTGATTCTCGCTCTGCACCCGGAGCGCCAGCGCCGCAGCTTCGTCGGCCGAGACGCCGAGCCGGTTCATGCCGGTGTCCACGTGGATGGCCGCGCCTCCGCGCCAGTTCTGGGCCGAGACGAAGGCGTCCCACTCCGCCAGCTCGGCCGTGCTGTTGATCACGGGCTGTGCATTGAGTTCGGCAAACGCCATTCCCGCTTCAGGCACAAAACCATTGAGCACATAGATGGTGGCTTCGCGCGCCCGCGCCCGCACGCGGCGTGCCTCGGCAATGTCGGCCACGAAAAAGGTCTTGCAGCCAGCCTTTGCGAGCTTCGAGGTCACCGCTTCGAGACCGAGGCCATAGGCATTGGCCTTGACCACGGCGGCGCATTCGGCGGTGAGGAGTTTATGCGCCAGCGTCCGCCAGTTAGCCTCGACGGCATCAAGGTCGATAGTGAGCGTGCCGCCGGTCTCCAGGTCCGCGAGCGGGTCGGCCGATTCGGGCAGCGGTTCTGCGAATGCCATACCCGCGTTATGACGGCGGTCGCGGCGGCGGTAAAGGAGGGGGAGGGAAGGGCGGCCTAAAAACTCGACCGATGCGCGGAATCGAGATTGGCGAAGCGCGTGACCGCCGCGTCGAACTGTAATTCGACCGTCCCTGTCGGGCCGTGGCGCTGCTTGCCGATGATCACCTCAGCCTTGCCTTCCACGCGATTGCCTTCGGCCAGCCATTCGTCGAATTTTTCCCGGTTCGATTCCGTCGGCTTGCGCATCTGGTGGTAATATTCCTCGCGGAACACGAACAGCACCACATCGGCGTCCTGTTCGATCGAGCCGGACTCACGCAAATCCGAAAGCTGCGGCCTCTTGTCCTCTCGCGACTCGACCTGCCGTGACAATTGCGAGAGCGCAAGGATGGGAATGTTGAGCTCCTTGGCAAGCGCCTTGAGCCGGGTAGTGATCTCGGTGATCTCCTGCACGCGATTTTCGCTGGAGCGGCGGGTCGATCCTTGCAGGAGCTGAATGTAATCGATCACCAGAAGATCGAGGCCGCGTTGCCGCTTGAGCCGGCGCGCGCGGGCAGCCAATTGCCCGATCGAAAGACCGCCGGTTTCGTCGACGTAGAACGGCAAGCTCTGTAGTTCGATCGAGACGTCCTTGATTTTCTCGAACTCGGCTTCGTCGATGACGCCACGGCGGATCTTGTTCGACGGTATTCCGGTCTGCTCGGAGATGATGCGAGTGGCGAGCTGTTCGGCCGACATTTCCAGCGAGAAAAAGCCGACAATGCCGCCATTGACCGTTGCCGTGTGGCCGTCGCTTTTCACCTCGCCCGCCCACGCCTTGGCGACGTTGTAGGCGATATTGGTGGCAAGTGCGGTCTTACCCATGCCCGGGCGGCCGGCGAGGATGATCAGGTCCGAGGGCTGCAGACCTCCCATGCGGGAGTCGAGGTCGGTCAGCGCGGTCGCCAGCCCGGAAAGGCTGCCGTCGCGCTGATAAGCACGCGCCGCCATGTCGACTGCCGTGGTGAGCGCCTGGGCGAAACGCTGGAAGCCGCTCTCATAACGGCCCGTTTCGGCCAGCTCGAACAGCTTGCGCTCGGCCTCTTCGATGTGGCTCTTGGGCGTTGCGTCGACGGGCGCGTCGTAGGCGAGATTGACCATGTCTTCGCCGATGTTGATCAGATCGCGGCGGATCGACAGATCGTAGACCGTGCGGCCGTAATCCTCGGCGTTGATGATGGTCGTCGCCTCGGCGGCAAGCCGAGCAAGATACTGATTGACCGTGAGCCCGGCGATATCGAGGTCCACCGGTAGGAACGTCTTGAGCGTGACCGGCGTGGCCAGCTTTCCGGCGCGGATAAGTCCGCCGGCAAGCTCGAAAATGCGCTGATGGATACCTTCGAGGAAGTGCTTGGGCTCGAGGAAATCGGAAACGCGATAGAACGCTTCGTTATTGACCAGAATTGCGCCCAGCAGCGCCTGTTCGGCCTCGATGTTGTGCGGCGGCGCGCGGAACATCGGCTCCGCGGGTGCCATCTTGCGTGCGGTCGAATCGAATGCTGCCATGGTCCCAATCAGGGGATTTGCATGTGGCCGATTTGCGGTCACTCAACATCGCGGATCACTCAACGACGGCGTCACTGTCGAAACTCGCACCGTTGCACTTAACCACGAGGACATCGTCGATAGTCGAGCAACGGCGCGTTGGGAAATGCTCATTGCGGCTTTCCCCGCTACTCACTGTGTGCCGCCAAGCCGCCGTTGACAGGCGCGAATGACTCTTGACGTGCCCGTTCCGGCAGCGCCGTGTTACCCGCGCTATTCGCCGGCGAGTCGAAGCGGCTCGGAATAGCCCGATTCGATCGCACGCAACCGCGCTTCCTCGCGCCCAATATAGTCGCGCGTGTGCGGCACGACGCCCTTTCGCTTCGCCATCTGGATCTGGAACACCACCATATCGCTCTCGCGAAACGCCATTTCCGAGGACGCCAGATAGAATTCCCACATGCGCACGAAGCGCGCATCGTAGAGCCGCTCGCCGTCTTCGCGATGCGCGAGGAAACGCTCGCGCCAGGCCTTGAGGGTCTCGGCGTAGTGGAGTTGCAGGATTTCGACGTCGGTGACGACGAGCCGCGCGCGCTGGATCGCAGGCAGCACCTCGGAGAGTGCGGGGATGTAGCCGCCCGGAAAAATGTATTTGGCGATCCAGGGATTGGTGACGCTCGGCGAACCGCTGCGGCCGATTGTGTGCATGACAAAGACGCCGTTGTCGTCGAGCAGTTGGGCGCACTTGCGGAAATACCTGTCGTAGAAGCCGACGCCGACATGCTCGAACATGCCGACCGACACGATGCGATCAAAGCGACCGGCGACGTGGCGATAATCCTCGAGCCGGAAAACCGCGTCCGGCGTCCGGCCGCGTTCATGCGCGCGCTGCTGCGCCCGCGCGAACTGCTCCTGCGACAGCGTGATGCCGGTCACCCGCGCGCCGGCAATCTCGGCGAGGTAGAGGGCGAGGCCGCCCCAGCCGCATCCAATATCGAGCACCGTGGCGCCGGGTTCGGGTCGAAGCTTCGCGGCCAGGTGGCGCCGCTTGGCGAGCTGTGCATCATCGAGCGACTGGTCCGGAGTCTCAAAATAGGCGCAGCTATATTGCTGGTCGGCATCGAGGAAGAGCTGGTAGAGCCTGCCGTCGAGGTCGTAGTGGTGCGCCACATTGCGCCGCGACCGGGATGGCGGATTGAACTGTTGGATGCGCCGGATCAAATAACGTCCGAACCGCGACGGCAGCGCCCATCTGGGTGGGGCGATGTGCTCTTGTCGCAGCAGGATTTCCAGCACGTCCGCGATCGAGCCTTGCTCGATGACGAAGGTGCCGTCCATGTAGGCCTCGCCCAGACGGAGCTCTGGATTGAACAAAACCGAGCGCTGGGCTTTTGCGCTGGTGAAGCGCACGGCCGCCGGCGGGCCGCTGCCATCGCCGAAAGTGTACATCTTGCCGGCCGCCGTCGTGACCGTCAGCGACCCGTGGCGGATAAACCGCCGCAAGAATATCGATAGCAGCCAGTCCAAGATTGCCTCCACGCACTTCTTACGCTCGCCGCACCAAACGGGAGAGGCGACGCTTTGTTAAGGCTTGGCCTCCACGATCCAGGTCTCGGCTATGGTCGTAGGCTGCAGGCTTTCCCCTTGCCGTCATTAAAACAAAATCCTCGTTGACCAGCAATGCGGACGACGAGGGTCGCCTCCTTTCGAAGAGGCCAGCTAGACGCCACTCACGTTTGGCCGGTTTTTGGGGTAAGGAATGACCCGTTAAGCGGCGGTGATTTGAGGAGTTTGAGGGTGACCCGGGGTTTTGGGCCCACAATTGGCCTGCTTGCAGCGTTGGCGCCGGCAGTGGCGCACGCTCAGACCAATCTCGACCAGGGCAAGTCGGCGTCGCAAATCTTTTCGGCCGCCTGCGTCGAATGCCACAAGGCGCCGCACGGGCTCGCTAAAGGCAAAAGTGCCGCCTCCGTGGCGGATTTCTTGCGCGAACATTACACCACGAGCCGCGACCAAGCGGCGGCGCTTGCGGCATATGTGGTGGGCGGTCGCGACATCGTTGCGGCACCGGCGCCGGGCAAGAAGCCGCCGGCAGAGAGTCCCAAGACTCCGGCCTCGGCAGAAGAGCCGAAACCACCGAAACATCAGGCCCAGAAACCGCCAAAGCCGGGCGAGGGCACGTCCGCCAACGCTAAGCCGCAGCGGCCGACGGACGCCGAGGCCAAGCCTAAGGAAGAAGCGAGCCCTGGCGAGGTGCCAAGCGCGCTCAACCCAATTATATGGCCCGAGAGGGGGCCGCACGAGCGGCCGGCTACGGCCACCCGAAACCGCCGTAAAGAGCAGCAAACTCCAGAGGCCCCGCAAGAGCCTGCCGCGGTCGCCCATGCGCCTGCCGCGGTTGTTGTCGAGCCGGCTCGCCCCGAGACGCCAAGCCAAGAAGCAGCGCCGACGCCGAGCGCGGCCGCACCAACGGACCCCGCATCGGGCGAATCCGGCGAGAATGCGCCGGTCCCGCGCGACAACGTTCCCGACTGAATAATCTGCGCCGATTAGCTCTTGTCGGCCGGGGTAGCGCTCTCGGCCGATTCGCCGTCTTCGCGCGCCAGCGCCGATTCCGCAGCCGCAGGCTCGAAGAACGTTTCCGCTGCAAGCACCGCGGCTTCCTCCGCCGTCGGCTCTTCGCGAAGCCGACTGACGTCCTCGCCGCGTTCGATGCGTGCTGCTTCGTCGGCGTTGCGGGCGACAACGATGTTGATCGACGTCTCGATCTCGGGATGCAGCGCGAGCGGCACGCTATGCCGGCCAATCGTCTTGATCGGCGCGTTGAGCGCGATCTGGCTGCGGCTTACGTTGTAGCCGCCGGCCGCGAGAATGCCGACGAGGTCGCGTGGCGAAACCGATCCGAACAGCTGACCTGCTTCCGCGGCTTGGCGCAGAACGGTGAAGCTCTTGCCGTCAAGCTTCGCCGCGATTTCACCCGCCTCGCCCTTAAGCGTGAGCGAACGCGCTTCGAGGTCGCTCTTCATCGTCTCAAAGCGCGTACGGTTCTCGGTCGTCGCGCGCAGTGCCTTGGCGCGCGGCAGCAGGAAATTACGGGCGAAGCCGTCCTTGACGCGCACCACTTCGCCCATCTGCCCCAGTCTCGGCACCCGTTCGAGCAAGATCACTTCCATCTCGATCTCCCCTTGCTCAGCGGATCACGTAGGGTAGCAGCCCAAGGAAGCGCGCGCGCTTGATCGCTTGGGCGAGTTCGCGTTGCTTCTTTGCCGAGACTGCCGTGATGCGGCTTGGAACAATCTTGCCGCGCTCCGACACGAACCGCTGCAGCAACTTGACGTCCTTGTAATCGATCTTCGGCGCGTTGGCGCCCGAGAATGGGCAGCTCTTGCGGCGGCGGAAGAACGGTCGGCGTCCGCCCGCGCCTTGCGGTGACATTGCCATGCTCATTCCTCCGTCGGCGTCATTGCCGTTTCAGGTTCGTCAGCGCCCTCGCGCGGCCGCCGGTCGCGCGGACGGTCGCCGCGATCGCCGCGGTCTCCTCTGTCGCCGCGGTCTCCGCGGTCGAAGCGGTCACCTCGGCGGTCGTCGCGGTCGCGATCGCGCTCGACTCTGCGCATCATGGCGGAGGGGCCTTCCTCGTGTTCCTCAACCCTGATCGTCAGATAGCGCAAGACGTCTTCGTTCAGGCGCTCCAACCGCTCGATCTCGTTGATCGCAGCCGGCGGAGCATTGAGGTTCATGAGCGAAAAATGGGCCTTGCGGTTTTTGCGCAACCGATAGGACAGGGATTTCACACCCCAATATTCGGCTTTCGCAATCGTTCCGCCGAGCCCTTCGACGACGCCCTTTAGCTGCGCGGTCAATTCCTCAACCTGCTGCACGCTGGCGTCCTGGCGCGCAAGGTAGACGTGTTCATAGAGCGGCATGAATGCCCTTTCCTCGTTGTGCTCGCTCGCCTCGGCGCGAAGCCCCTCGAACCCTTCGGGAAAGGCTCGAATGCTCTGAAGGCGGGAACACCGGACGCCGAACCCGAAGGTCCTACCGCGTTTTTTCACGCAGCCGTCCGTTCAGCCCCCGGCCGGGGCGAGCGGAATGTGGCGTTATACGCGCCCGGCCCGGAAAGGCAAGCGAATCAAGCTCTGTTCGCTGGGTCGGCGGGGGTCTGGATCAGCTCCGCGAGCCGCACCGCAAGGGTTACACCTTCGCGCATCTGCGCGTCGCTAGCGCCGGCGGACCGGGGCGCCTGGCGTTGCCTCTGCAGGCTGCCGAGCAGGGTTTCGAGACTTTGTTGCAAAAGCTTCTGCCGGAACGCGGGATCGCGCCGCGCGCGGTCGAGTTCGGCCTCGGTGACCGAAGAGTATGGTTTCATCGAAGCGAACTCGTGACCGGCATCTTAACCATGCGGCCGTTGGCTTATCGAGATTACCGACTTCCCGTTATCGCTTTGTTACCGGACGTTCCCTTGACACCGCCATGATCGCGGTATCTTTCGCCCCTTCTTTCAGGGACAAGGAATGGCGCTCGCTTTCGTTTTTCCCGGCCAAGGCAGTCAGGCGGTCGGCATGGGCAAGGGATTGGCCGAGGCCTTTGCGCCCGCGCGCCTGGTGTTCGAGGAAGTCGACGCGGCGCTTGGCGAGAAGCTCAGCCATACGATGTGGAATGGGCCGGCCGAGACGCTCACTCTGACCGAGAATGCGCAGCCGGCGCTGATGGCTGTGTCGCTCGCTGCGCTTCGCGCACTCGAGGCGGAGGCCGGTGTCGATCTGGGGCGCGATGCGGCTTTTGTTGCCGGTCACTCGCTCGGGGAATATTCGGCGCTTGCCGCCGCTCAGTCGCTGACCATTACCGACGCTGCGCGCCTTCTGCGCATCCGCGGTCGGGCCATGCAAAAAGCCGTGCCCGTGGGCGTAGGCGCCATGGCTGCGCTCATTGGGGTTGAACTCGAGGCGGCCAAGTCGATCGCCGCTGAAGCCGCGGCCTCCGGGGAATGCGCGACCGCCAACGACAATGGCGGCGGGCAGGTTGTCTTGTCGGGCGACAAAGCTGCTGTCGAGCGTGCCGTCGAGATCGCGAAAGCGCACGGCGTGAAACGGGCGATGATGCTGCCGGTATCCGCTCCCTTCCATTGCGCGCTCATGCGGCCGGCGGCGGACGCAATGGCTGAGGCGCTGTCCAAGGTTTCGGTCAAGCCGCCAAGCGTCCCGCTCGTTGCCAATGTGCTGGCCGAGCCAATCACGGATCCCGCCGCCATCGTGCGCTCGCTTGTGCAACAAGTGACCGGTACGGTGCGCTGGCGCGAGTCGGTTAAGTTCATGGCGGACGCGGGTGTGACGACATTCTACGAGGTTGGTGCCGGCAAGGTGCTCGCCGGATTGATCAAACGCATCGCCGATACAGTCAATGTATCCTCGATCGGCACGCCCGAGGACATCACCCGGTTCAAGGCTGCGCATGGTTGAGCGTGGCGCGTTTGCGAGGACGGTTATGTTTGAACTTACCGGGAAGACCGCATTAGTCACGGGAGCCACCGGCGCGATTGGCGGCGGCATCGCCCGCGTTCTGCACGCGCAAGGCGCTACAGTCGCGCTTTCGGGCACCAGGCGCGAAATCCTCGATCAGCTTGCCGCCGATCTCGGTGACCGCGTCCATGTCCTGCCGTGCAATCTCGCCGACGGCGCCGAGACAGACGCGCTGGTTCCGCGCGCCGAAGAGGCGATGGGTCAGCTCGACGTGCTCGTCGCCAATGCCGGTGTGACCAAAGATAATCTGTTCGTGCAATTGCGCGACGAAGACTGGGATAGCGTGATTGCCATCAATCTTTCCGCTACGTTTCGTCTCGCGCGGGCGGCGGTGCGTGGCATGATGCGCCGCCGTTTCGGACGCATCATCGCGATCACGTCGGTTGTGGGGGCGACGGGAAATGCAGGGCAAGCCAACTATGTCGCCGCTAAAGCGGGTATTACCGGGATGATCAAGGCGGTCGCCCAGGAATATGCAAAACGCGGCGTCACCGCGAATTGCGTTGCGCCCGGATTTATTCTCACGCCAATGACCGACAAGCTCAACGACAAGCAGCGCGAAGTCATACTCGCGAAGATACCGGCGAACCGCGCCGGCACGGTAGACGAGGTCGCGGCCGCGGTCGCCTTTCTTGCTGCGAACGAGGCTGGCTATATGACCGGACAGACGTTGCATGTGAACGGCGGAATGGCCATGATTTGAATGCGATAGAGCTCGCGATCACGCGGTGCAGCCGCGCTAGTCAAGGCTTTGGAAGTGTGGTAACCGGACCGTGAGTTGGCTGGGGGAGCCGTTAAGCCGGAGAGCGGGGGAGTGTTAGCGTCCACGTCCGCCTCTGATCGGTGTCGACCCGCGGCCGTTGCCCACGACGGGGCCGGGATATTATTGATCGGGTCGCGTTGAAAGAAGAGGTTGGAAACGATGAGTGATATTGGCGAGCGGGTGAAGAAGATCGTCGTTGAGCATCTCGGCGTCGAGCCCGACAAAGTGACGGAGAACGCCAGTTTCATCGATGATCTCGGCGCCGACAGCCTCGATACGGTCGAGCTCGTCATGGCCTTCGAGGAAGAATTCGGTTGCGAGATTCCCGACGACGCGGCCGAGACCATTCTCACCGTGGGCGACGCCATCAAGTTCCTCGAAAAGAACGCGAAGAGCTGATACGGCACGGCCTCACGGCGCTGCACGAATTGCACGCCCGCGCGTGATGTACGCATGCCCTTAGAGGCGGGCGCGTAACACCGCGGCGGGCTTCACCGAGAAGGCATGGGCCAAAGCGTCTGGCCGGAGCGCTAATGATGAGACGCGTCGTCGTCACTGGTCTTGGCATGGTGACGCCGCTTGCTTGCGGGGTCGAGCCGACGTGGCAGCGGTTGCTCGCGGGGCAGAGCGGAATCGGACGCATTGAGACTTTCGAAGTCTCCGATCTTCCGTGCAAGATCGCGGGCCAGATCCCGCGCGGCGACGGTACGGAGGGCACCTTCAATCCCGATCAGTGGATGGAGCCCAAAGAACAGCGCAAGGTCGACCGGTTCATTCTCTTTGCGATGGCGGCGGCTAAACAGGCGCTCGATGACGCCGACTGGCACCCGCAAGAGTATGAAGACCAGATTACGAGCGGTGTCCTGCTCGGCTCCGGCATCGGTGGCATCGAGGGCATTGCGGAAACGGCCCTGATCATGCGCGATCGCGGTCCGCGCCGCGTCTCGCCATTCTTCATTCCCGGCCGGATCATCAATCTTGCTTCAGGCTACGTGTCGATCGAGCATTCGCTGAAGGGCCCCAATTCGGCCGTGGTCACTGCTTGCTCCACCGGCGCTCACGCCATCGGCGACGCCGGGCGGCTTATTGCGCTCGGCGACGCTGACGTGATGGTGGCGGGCGGCACTGAATCGCCGGTCAATCGCCTGTCGGTTGCCGGATTTGCCGCGTGTCGCGCGCTATCGACCGGGTTCAACGACACGCCCGAACGCGCATCGCGGCCATACGACCAGGACCGCGATGGATTTGTCATGGGCGAAGGCGCAGGCGCGGTGGTGCTCGAAGAGTACGACCACGCAAAGCGGCGCGGCGCCCGCATCTATGGCGAACTTGTCGGTTACGGCCTCTCCGGCGACGCTTTCCACATCACAGCGCCGGCCGAGGACGGCGATGGCGCGCTGCGTTGCATGAAGGCCGCGATCAAGCGCGCAGACATTTCGCCCGGCGATCTCGACTACATCAACGCGCACGGCACGTCGACGCCGCTCGGGGACGAGATTGAACTCAAAGCCGTCGAGCGGCTGGTCGGCAATGCCGCGGGCAGTATCAGTATGTCGTCAACGAAGTCCTCGATCGGTCATCTGCTCGGAGCCGCCGGCACCGTCGAGGCGATTTTCTGCTTGCTCGCAATTCGCGATCAGGTGGTGCCGCCAACGATCAATCTCGACAATCCGTCCGTCGCCACAGCCCTCGACCTTGTGCCGCACAAGCCGCGCAAGCGCTCTGTCAATCTGGTGCTGTCGAACTCGTTCGGGTTTGGCGGCACCAACGCGTCGCTCGTATTCCGCCGGATGCCGAACTAGTGGCGCCAATCCCTGTTTCGCCATATTTGCTCCGCACTCGCCTGCAATCAGTGCGAGCCCACCATCCTACCCATGGGCGGACGCGGAAGAAATTGGCGAGCTTCGGTTCGCTGGCCAAGGCTCGTCTTTATTCATGCTGAGTACAAAAGTGGATATGCCGCGGTGACCGGGTCCGATCCACCGCCCAACGGCAGCAACCGCGCTGTAGTGTCTCCGCGCGTGACGTCGGCGCGTGCGCCGGAAAAGCCTGGCTCAACGATCACAGGCGTCGCGCCCGCAGCGGACAAATCTTCAAACCCGTCGAAATCGGCACGCTCGGAACAGCCGTCGCGGAGCGCGGGCACGAGTGCGGTCGCGTCCACGCCGACCGGACCCCTCGCGCAAAAACCGCGCCCCGCTGCGTCGGCTGCCGAAAAGCCGAAAGCTGCGTCGGAACGACCGGCGAATGGGAGCAGTGCCGCGACGCTCGCGGCTCTGGCGGCGCGACAAACTGCTGCGCCAGCCGCGGCGGCGGCCACGCGATCCGCTGCCAACCAACGCCCGTCAGCGCGTGGATCTGTGCCATCATCATCCCGGGACCCTGGAAAGGCCGAAGCGGGCGCAGGCGAGCCTTACCCGCCTCTATCGGAACGGTTGGTGACGGGAATTGGCGCTGCTTCAATGAGTTCAAAGAATTCAAAACACATCACGCCGCGCAGCCCGCGAACGGCACTTGAGCCGGATACTGTCGAAGTACCGACCACACGATCCAAGAGCGCGCGGCATCCTTTTGTCGTTATCGGCAACGCCATTATCAGCCTCTTCATACTGGCGGCGATCCTGGCCGGCATTGCGCTGGTGATCGGCAAGCAGCGGTTCGACGCTTCCGGACCGTTGCCGGAGGACCGCGTCGTCAATATTCCGCGCGGCTCCGGCATCCGCGACATCGGCGATGTCCTCGTTCGTGACGGTGTCATCGATCAGCCTTGGGTGTTTGTTGGCGGCGTGCTCGCGCTTAAGGCGCGTGAGGATCTCAAGGCAGGCGAATATCAGTTCAAGGCGCACGCCAGCTTGCGCGACGTGGTCGCAACCATCGTCGAAGGCCGTGTAGTGCCGCACCAGCTCACCGTTCCGGAAGGCTTGACCTCCGAGCAGATCGTCGCGCGTCTTTTGGACGATGATGTTCTGACCGGGAACATCAAGGAAATCCCGCGCGAAGGCACCCTACTGCCCGATACCTACAATTTCACCCGCGGGGTGACGCGCGAACAGATAATCCAGCGCATGCAACAGGCGCAGCAGCGCGTGCTCAAGGAGATCTGGGAGCGTCACTCTCCGGATCTGCCGATCAAAACGCCGGATCAACTCGTTATTCTCGCTTCCCTGGTGGAGAAGGAAACCGGAAAGCCGGAGGAGCGAACGCGCGTCGCCGCGGTGTTCGTCAACCGGCTGAAACAGAAGATGAGGCTGCAATCGGATCCGACCATCATCTACGGGCTGGTTGGCGGTAAGGGCACGCTCGGCCGTCCGATCATGAAGAGCGAGATCGATCAGCCGACGCCCTTCAATACCTACCAGATCGACGGATTGCCGCCGGGGCCGATCGCCAATCCGGGCCGCGCCTCGCTCGAGGCGGCGGCAAATCCGGCGCGTACCCGCGAGCTCTACTTCGTGGCCGACGGCGCCGGTGGCCACGCTTTCGCGGAAACCTACGAACAACACCAGAAGAACGTCGCGCGTCTGCGCGCTCTTGAAACCGAGGCTCCTGCTGACGCACAGTCGTCTTCGTCGCCGCCGCAGGCCGCGGCGGTTCCGTCTGCTCCGGCGCCGCAGCCGCGCCGCTCGCCGGCCCGTCGCAACCAAAACACGCAGACGACGCACTAGCGCGTCATCGCCCTTGTGACAGCGGGAAGCCGCCGCTAAGTTCGGCGCGAATTTTTTCGCAATTTTCCCAATGGGGATCTCATTCCATGGCGCTGTCGAGCATGACCGGCTTTGCTCGCGGCCACGGCGTCAGCGGCTCGTATGCCTGGGCCTGGGAGGTCAAGTCGGTCAACGGCAAAGGCCTCGATTTGCGGCTTCGCTTTCCGCCCGGCTGGGATGCGATCGAGGTGGCAGTTCGCGCCCAAGCCGCAGAGCGGCTCGCGCGCGGCTCCATTCAAGCGAACCTGACGGTGGAGCGCAGCGGTGCCGTGCCGGTGGTGCGCATTAATGCCGCCGTGCTCGATGCGGTGCTGACGACACTGAAACAACTCGCGCCGCGCGTCGAGGCGTCACCGCCCTCGCTCGACGGCCTTCTCGCGCTCAAGGGCGTCATGGAGGTCGGCGACGCAGAGGAGCGCGAGGAGGAACGGCGCAGCGCGGAGGCGGCAGTGACTGCCGGCTTCGCCGAGGTTCTCGGCGCGCTTGCCGAAATGCGCCAGCGCGAGGGCGCCGCGCTCGGCCGCGTGCTGGCCGCGCGGCTCGGCGAAATTTCCGCGCTTGCGCTACGTGCCGAGGCGACGCCCGGGCGGCGGCCCGAGGCGATCCGCACGCGGCTCGCCGAACAGGTCGCAACGCTGTTAGCCCAGTCCGAGCGTTTCGATCCCGACCGCCTGCATCAGGAGGCGATTCTGATTGCCACCAAAGCCGACGTTCGCGAAGAGCTTGACCGCCTCGCGGCGCATGTCGCGCAGGCGCAGCTTCTCATCGGCCAGGGCGGACCGATCGGCCGCCGTCTGGATTTTCTCGCCCAGGAGCTTAATCGCGAAGCCAACACGCTGTGCGCCAAGGCGAACGATGTCGAACTCACCAATATCGGCCTGGAGCTCAAGGCCGCGGTCGAGCAGTTCCGCGAACAGGTCCAGAACGTGGAATAGAGCATGACCCGCGCGCACCGGAATAAAAAACAAATTGCGCGCCGTGGACTCATGCTTGTTTTGTCCTCGCCATCGGGCGCAGGCAAGACCACGCTGTCGCGCATGTTGTTGAAGGTTGATCGCGGCGTCGAGCTTTCGGTGTCGGTGACGACGCGCCCGCAGCGTCGCGGCGAGGTCGACGGGCGCGATTATCATTTCATCGACGCTGCCCGCTTCAAGGCCATGGTAAAATCGGGCAAGCTTTTGGAATGGGCCGAAGTCTTCCGCCATTCCTATGGCACGCCGCGGCGTCCCGTGGAGCAGGCCCTGCGGGCCGGGCGCGACGTCCTGTTCGATATCGATTGGCAGGGCACGCAACAACTCCGCGAGAAGGCGCGCGACGATCTCGTCAGCGTTTTCATCTTGCCGCCCACGGTCAAGGAACTGGAGCGGCGGCTGCACCGCCGCGCGCAGGATAGCGACGCCATCATCGGCTCGCGCATGGCTAAGGCGGCGGGCGAGATGAGCCATTGGCCGGAATACGACTACGTCATCGTCAATCGTGAAAAGGCCGACGCCTTCGCCGAAGTGCGCGCCATTCTCGCCGCGGAGCGGCTCAAGCGCGAGCGACAGATCGGCCTCTCCGCCTTCGTGCGCGGTTTGCAGGCGAAGTTGTGAGGCTCTGGAAACGCGGTCCAAAACCGAAGCGGCGAGAGAGCAATTAAATGCACTGTTACCGTAATTCGTCGTAATTCGTAATTCCCGAGAACGTGCGCTACGCCACTCAAGCACAGTATCAGTGGCGATATCCCGCGATGGTTGATGAAAACATCCGGCTGTTCTGGTATCAGATCGAAAATGGCACTCTGCCACGTCTCAACAACATCATGCGATAGAGGAGTACGGTTTGTGCTTCTGGGCCTCAGCCGATGTCTTTCAGCCTGCGGATGCGGCCTTGGATAAAGCACGGCGGTGCGTCGAACCCTATCTTAACGCCGCGTTCGCGACCTCCAGTCTTGCTACCCTTGAAGGCAAGCTGCGCTACGTGCCGATCGCCATGCCGGCGGGCATGCGTGAACGCTATCCCGCGCGGTCTAAATTGCGAAAGAAGGAAGGAATTTATGACTGCGCGCCGCAATTGAACTATGAGGTATTTGTCGACGGAGCATTCGAGGATCAGCTCCGCGAATATCTGCGCGGCATTGGGTCGTCCGCACCGCACTTAGCCGGTCTTGGGGCTTCGCCGCAACAGATTAGGGAATTCGAAATGATCCTTGCGGATGCAGTGGAGCGCATTCTTGTCGAACAACCGGACCAAACACGACATTGATTCGATTTCTGAATTACGGTGAATTACGTGAATTACGGTGACAGAATTACGAGAATTACGTGACAGTGCATTTAATTGATTACGCTCACAGTCCACTGAATTGACACGTCATCTGCGTGCATAATCAAATAGCATGGCCCGCCTTCTAAACCGATAGCACCGTACGCCCCACAACACGCCCGGCTCGTAAGTCATCGAGCGCCGCCTGGGCTTGCGCCAGCGGACGGTCGCGGGTCGGGATCGGCGCAATGTTTTTTGCGCGCACCAGGTCGAGCAGCTCGCGCGCCTCGGTGAGCGTGCCGGTGAGCGTGCCCTCGATAGTCATCGCCTTGATCCCGAACAGGGCGGCGGCGATCGAAAAGTTGCCGCCCAGAAGTCCCGTCACTACAACCTTGCCGCCGCGCCCCAGCAGGCCGGTCGCGAATTGCAGCGACTTGTCGGAGCCGACGAAATCGCAGATTGCGAGCAGCCCGCCGGTTGCCGCCATCACCGCCTTGCGCGCTTGGGGATCGGACGGGTCGTAGGCTTGGGCGGCGCCGGCGGCGAGCGCGGCGTTTCGTTTCTCCGCATCGATGTCGGCGACGATCGGCGGCGTGCGAAGCAGCGCGCGGGCAATGGCAAGGCCCATCATGCCGACGCCGCCGAGCCCGATGAGCAGCACCGGCCCGCGTTCGGGTCGGTTGGCGAGGCGCTTAAGCGCAGCATAGGCGGTCAACCCGGAACACATCAGCGGGCCGGCGAAGTCCGGCGATAGCGGCGCGTAATCGAGGAGGTAGCGCGAATGCGGAACGAGTACGTGAGTGGCGTAGCCGCCATCGACAGCGATGCCGAGATGACGAGGATTGGCGCACAGATTCTCCTCGCCGCCGAGACAGGCGGGGCAGACGCCGCAACCGATCCACGGATAAACCGCAACGCGGCTGCCGATCTTCGCGTCGCTGGCGTCTCCTCCGGCGCTTTCGATCACGCCGGCAATCTCGTGACCCAGCGTGAATGGCAGAGACCGTCCGGCGCTGACGTCGAGCTTTTTGTCGCCGCCGAGCGAGAAATAGCCGTCCTGCATGTGCAGATCGGAATGGCACACACCGCACCGCTCGATGCGCACCAGCACTTCGCTGCCGCGCGGTGTTGGGCAATCGACGACGGTTTCGCAGAGCGGCTGCCCATAAGCAACGAGCGACTGGCGGTGCATCTTGGTCATGGCGGCGTTTCTCTCCCGGACATTAATCGCGCGCATCATGCCCGAGACCGCGTTGCACGGCGAGGGCTCGCGCCAGCGACGCAAAGCCGGCGATCGGGATGTCCTCGGCGCGCGCCGTTGGGCTTAAGCTCGCGGCCGCGAGCAGCGCCGCAACGTCGGCGCCGAGCGAACGCAGGCTTTGACGCAGCATCTTGCGCCGCTGACCAAACGCGGCCTGCGTTACGGTCTCGAGTAGCTTGCGATCACACGCCAGCGGCGCCGGCCGTGGCACAAGATGCACGAGCGAGGACGTGACCTTCGGCGGCGGCACAAAAGCGGCGGGGTTGACGTCGAACAGAATGCGCGCGTGGCAGCGCCACTGTACCAGCACCGAAAGGCGGCCGTAGGATTTTGAGCCGGGAGCGGCAACGATGCGTTCGGCGACCTCGCGCTGGAACATGAGGATTGCGGCGTCGTACCAGGGCGGCCACGGCTCGACGCACACCCAGGAGACGAGGAGCGCCGTGGCGATGTTGTAGGGCAGGTTGGCGACGATCCGCACCGGCCCGTGATCGAGACTGGAGCGCGGGTCGAACGTAAGCGCGTCACCCGTAACGATGTGGAGGCGCCCAGGATAACGTTCGGCGATCTCTTGCAAAGCCGCGATTGCGCGTTCGTCGCGCTCGACCGCGATTACACGGTCGGCGCCGAGCGCCAGCAGCGCACGCGTGAGACCGCCGGGCCCTGAGCCGATCTCCAGCACCGTCACGCCCGCAACCGCCCCCGCCGCTCGCGCGATGCGCGCCGTGAGATTGAGGTCGAGCAGGAAATTCTGGCCAAGAGATTTTTTGGCGAAGAGACCGTGCCGGCGAATGACTTCGCGCAGTGGCGGCAGGTCGTCCGGCGTGGAGGTCACGATGCGGGCAGCGGCGCCGGGCTGTCCGCCAAGGCGAGCCGCGCCGCCAGCCGTAGCGCGGCAATGAGGCTTGTCGGATCGGCGATGCCGGTGCCGGCGATGTCGAAGGCGGTGCCGTGATCCGGCGATGTTCGCACGAAGGGAAGGCCGAGCGTGACGTTGACGGCGTGATCGAATGCAAGCGTCTTGATCGGGATCAGCGCCTGGTCGTGATACATGCACAAAACCACGTCGTAGGTCGCGCGCGCCTGCTTATGAAACAGCGAATCGGCCGGCAGCGGACCTCTCGCATCGATGCCATCGGCGACCAGCCGGGCGACGGCCGGCGCCACGATCGCACGGTCCTCCTCGCCGAGCGCACCGTTCTCGCCGGCATGGGGGTTAAGCCCGGCGATCGCGAGCCGCGGACGCGGCACGCGAAACCGTAAGGCGAGGTCGCGCGCGACGATACGTCCGGTCTCGACAATGAGTTCCGTCGAAAGGTGCTGGAAAATTTCTCGAAGCGGCAAGTGGATCGTCACCGGCACGACGGCAAGCTCCGGCGACCACAGCATCATCACCGGCCGTCGCGTCTTGCCGGTCGCTTCCTGCAGCAGCGTGGCCAGAAATTCGGTGTGGCCGGGCTCGGCAAATCCCCAATTGTAGAGCACGTTCTTTGCCACCGGATTGGTGACGATTGCTGCTGCGTCGCCGGCCAAAACGTCGGCCACCACGCGGCGGATGGAGGCAATGGCGGCCGGCGCGCTCGATCGGTCAGGGCGGCCGGGCTCGGCGCTCACCGCGATGTCGAGGGCAACCACCGGCAACGCCGACGGAAACGTTGCGCCGGCCAAGGCCGGCGTCACGTTCGCGATCGGGACGTCCAATTTCAGCCGAGCGGCGCGGCGGCGAAGAAATTCGGGGTCGGCAACGACGTAAAATCGCGGCGGGTCAAACTCGGCGCGGCGATGCCAGACCGCGAGGGCAAGGTCGGGGCCGATGCCCGCTGGCTCGCCGAGCGTCAATGCCAATGGCTGCACGATTTTGCTTCTTGTGGCCTATTTGTCCTCGGGCATCTTGTATTCGATCATCGCCTGGCGCCGCAAAGTCTCGAGGTAGCGTTTGGCTTGCGCGCCAAACTTTTGCTGAAACATCTGTTCGCGAATTTCCTTCATCTCCGGCGTATCGGACTTTGTCTCTCTCTTGGTGCACACCGCGAACATCTGTATGCCTTCAGCGGTCGTTTCCGGGGGCGTCAGGTGGCCAATCGCGGTACCGTCAAGAATATCGCGCAGTTGCTGCGCCAGATCCGAGGAATACTTCGACACTTGGTCGCGCACCGCGACGTCGGGCAGGGCGCGTGCAAAGGAAATGCCGTCGTCGCAGTTTGCAAAGCGCGCGCGCAAAGCCTCGGCGTCACGTTTGCGGGCTTCGTAAGCGGCGTCGGGCGAGCCGCGCGGCACAATAAAGACGACGGGCCGCATGATGTATTCGTATCCTACGGCCTTCTTTTCTTCAGGCTTGTGCAGCTGGAGCTGCGCCTCGACATCCTTGTCGCCGATTTCAAGGCTTGCCTTGTAGCGTCCGCGGACAAGACCAGTCCACGCAGTCTGTGCACGCAAGCGCCGCTTCAGGGTGTCTTCGCTGGCGCCGCCACTCGTGAGCAGCTGCGTCAGCTTCTGTTTGTCGATGCCCATACGCGTTGCAACGGTGGAATAGGAATTATCGACTTCGGAATCCGGGACGTCGAGACCGAAACGTTTGGCTTCCGTCACCTCTAAAATCTCGTCAATAAGGCTATCGAGCACTTCCCTGCGCGATGGCGGTTTTTTGGTGCTCATCTGAATGAACTTGGCTCGATGCTCGACATCGAGTGTCGTAATCGGCTGGCCGTTGACGAACGCAACAACCTGTTGCGCGCGGGCGCCTGACGGCACCGCGAAGATCAGCACCGCTGCGAGCATGCTCGCAGCGGCAGCCTTCCAACGGGCACAAAACAGGATCTGCGATCTCACTTCAGTTACTCCTTGGACAGGCAGCGCGCTGTCCCCTTTCCTCCAGCCTCGAGACCTCGACAATAGTGTCCTGCGGCGCAATTTAGAATGGACTAGCGATCGGGGCCAGCACGTCGGGGCCAAGCGTGCGCAAGCTAAATTGGAACATGACCGTGTTGTTCGGCGTCGGGGTCGTCCCAGTATAAATGTACGACGTAATGTAGTTCAGCGACACCAGCAGACAATCGTCAGTGTAGCCGATTCCGAACCGGGTTTGCTCGAACTGGTTGACGGCCAGGTCATAGCGGACCGAGCCCAGCAGGACCCAGTTCTGCGTCACCTTGACGGAGGCGCCGGCGAGGATCTCCTGGCGCCGTGTCAAAAAGCCGATTTCCGGCTGCGCCGCGTAGTCACCATACATCAACTGCACCGTCCAGCGGTCGAAGTTGGCGCGGGTTTCGAACTCGAGTCGCTCGGGCGTGAAGGCTTTGATGTCTTGGCCGATGCCGGGATCAAACCCGCCGGAGGAGAAACGGCCGCGTGCGGTGAATGAAAAGACCTGGTTCGGCTGATACGTGATGCGTCCGACGTAATCGGAGACGGTCTTGTCAAGGCCGCTTTCTAATCCGGTATTGGTCAGATCGGCGGCTGAATATGAGTTCACGCCATAGAGCTGGTAGGATTGCCCGAACAGGACATTGAAGGAGCCTGCCTTGTTGACCTGTGCTGTGTACTGGAATCCGGCGTTCAGGCGGCCGCCGCCTTCGACGCGATCCCAGCCGGAAAATTTGTCGATCGAAAACAGATTGCTGTCGCTGAAGACCACGCTTTGAGCGTCCTCGTTCGGGAACTTTCCGATCTGCGTCTCGTTAGGGCGCAGAACGAGCTGCGCGATGGGCTCGATCGTCTGCGTGCCCCACGATTCCACATCGATGAAGGGGTACCGATACTCGATGCCCACGTCCGGCATGGCGCGGGCAAGTTCGGTTTGGCCGGGCGCGATGTAGTTCGACGTGCCCGCCTGATTCACGATATCGAGAGCCGCAACGTCGCCACGCACCCCGAAGAAGGGTGTGATCATCTGGCCGTCATTGGTGACGAAGGTGCGGCGCCAACCCAGCTCGGCGGAGGAGCGCGAATAGGTTCCGGCAATACCACGCAAGAGACAATTGGAGGAATTCATGACGGCGGGATTATTTGACGTGCACAATCCGTTGTTCGCCGCATTCTGGTTGATCGCGTCGAATTCCGCTTGCTGCCGGGTGAGGCTGGTCAAATTGAATTTGTAGCTGAACTCACCGCCCACCACCGGCTGCGCCAGGACGTTGGAGTAATCGAGCACCGGGTGGATGATCGGAATCTGAGCCTGCACGTCCTGGCCCGAGAAGCCGTAGTAGTAGATCGTGCGAATGTCGAAATAACTGCGATCGCCGGCGCCCGTGAGGTACACCTGAGAAATGCCCTCGGCGGCGACGCCGGTATGGAATGGATCGAACGAACCGAGGAACTGGCTGAGTTGATAGTCGAACAGGAATTGTGTGTCGGTCATCAGGAGCCCGGTCCAGCCCCACACCCATTTGTCGGTCAGCGCGAATTGTCCGGAGGTCTGTATTGCGCCACGGAACGTATCGGCAGTCGGACTATTGGGGCCGTCGCGATTGGCGAAATAGCCCGGGTCTGTTTGAAAAATGCCGGCGGCCCTGATCATGTAGGAACCATCCATGAGCCGCTGGCGCCACGTCCCTTGAAGTAACTCTCCTTGCATCGACGTCACCATCGTCGAAAACGTTAGATCATAGTTGGGTGCCAGCGCCCAGAAATAGGGGATTTCGACGCCAACCCCGTAAGACGTGCCATAGGTGGTGTTCGGAAACAGAAAGCCGCTCTTGCGCGTGACCGAAGGATCGGGTGACGACATGAAGGGAAAATAGGCGAGCGGCACACCGAAAAACTCGACGCGAGCGTCCTCGAAGTAGATCATCTTCTCGCCGCTGTCATGGATGATACGGGCCGCTTCAATCTGCCAGAGCGGCGGTTTCTTCGGATCATCCTTACAGGGTTCGCAGGCGGTATAGACGCCGTTTTGCATGACCGTGTAGTTGCCCTTGACGCGGTCGGCGCGCGCGGCGGCAAA
>JBEKSB010000017.1:0-30436 GCA_049517455.1 Xanthobacteraceae bacterium | reverse complement strand
ACGTCGCCGTTGGCGGTGACACGATCGGTGCCGACGATGACCAGATCGACCATGCCGTGCTGCATCAGATGGCCGCCGGTATTGTCGGCGATCAGCGTGTGCGGCACGCCATGCTGGCCGAGTTCCCAGGCGGTGAGCGAAGCGCCCTGATTACGTGGCCGCGTCTCGTCGGCGAAAACGTGAATCGGAACACCCTTGTCGTGCGCCATGTAGATCGGCGCCGTGGCGGTGCCCACGTCGACCGTCGCCAGCCAGCCGGCGTTGCAATGAGTGAGCACATTCACCCGCTCACCTGGCTTCTTCCGTGCCGCGACAGCCTCGATCAGCGGCAGACCGCTGCGGGCGATGCCGGTGTTGATGGCGACATCCTCTTCGCAAATTTCCGCCGCGCGCCGGTAGGCCGCAGCAGCGCGCTCGGCGCGGGGCCGGTTGCGTACGACGGCCATCATCTCGTCGAGCGCCCATTTAAGATTGATCGCGGTCGGGCGAGTGGCGAGGAGTGTGGCATGGGCGCGCTCGAGCGCTTCGTCCGAGGCGTCCGCGCGCAACGCGAGACACATGCCGTAGGCCGCGGTGGCGCCGATCAGCGGCGCGCCGCGGATCACCATGGCGCGGATCGCATGCGCCGCCTCCGCGAGCGTCGTGAGGCGCGCGGTCACCAGGCGATGCGGCAGCGCCGTCTGGTCGATCACGCCGACCGACCAGCCGTCCGGCTCGAGCCAGATGCTGCGCATTGCCTTGCCGTCGACTTTCATGATGTCCGTCTAGCAAGATTGCCGCCGGCTGGGGAGCCTGCTTATGTCGCACCGCTTACTCGCGTAGAACCCTTGCCACGTTGAATCCTTGCCGCAATATCGCGCGCCGACGCTGGAGATACGCATGGCCGCCGTCGATCTTGAGACCGAATACAGTCCCCGCATAACCGTACCGGACCATGCGGAGATTTTTGCCCGCTGGGCGCGCGAGGCCGAGGGCTACCGTGCGGAAACGCTCAAGCTCAATCGCGCGGAACTCGGTCTCTCCTATGGCGATACGCCGCGGCAGTTTATCGATCTGTTCCTGCCGGAAGCCGGCGGGACGGCGCCACTCGCACTTTTCATCCACGGCGGCTATTGGCGCGCAATGGACCCCAGCTATCACAGCCACATGGCGCGCGGCTTGAACGGGCAGGGTATCGCGGTCGCGGTGGTCGGCTACGACCTCTGTCCGATCGTCACCATCGCCGACATCATCGAGCAAATCCGGCGCGCATGCGTTTTCCTGTGGCTGCGGTTTGGCCGTCGGCTCCTGGTGTCCGGACATTCGGCCGGCGGACACCTTGCCGCCGCGATGGTCGCGACCGACTGGCCTTCGCTCTATCCGAAAGCGCCGGCCGATCTGGTGCCGGCAGGTTTCGCTATCTCCGGGGTGTTCGATCTGACCCCACTGACCGGTTTGACGATGAACCAGGACTTCCGACTCGACACCGAAGAGGCGCGGCGCATCTCGCCGCTGTTTTGGCCGGTCGCGCCCGGACGGATCCTGGACGCCGCGGTTGGCGACCTCGAATCGAGCGAGTTCAAGCGTCAGAGCCGAACTGTTGCCGACGCTTGGCGGCAGGCCAAGGCGGAAACACGCTACGCCGAATTCCCCGGCAACCACTTCACCGTCATCGACGCGCTCTTTGATCCTGCGAATGCGATGGTGGCGCGCATCACCGAATTGACGCAACGGATCAGCCGGTAACCCTTTTCTTCACACCGCTTGCCAACGCCGCCGGAGTCAATAGCACGCAAGCGGATGCGGCTAAGATCAGCGCGAATCCGACGATGTCAGTGATCGTGGGCCGCTCGCCGAGGATCAGGACAGTAGCCAGGACGCCAATCACGGGAATGCCGAGGATGCCGAGTGACGCCGTCGCCGCCGGCAATCGCCGTACGATCTCGAACCACATGGCGTAGGCAATGCCGCTGCCGGCGATTCCGGTGAACGCGGTGGCAAGCAGCGATCCGGCGTGAGCATTGTCGAGGTTGAGTCGCCCATCGAATACGGCGAGGCATGCTGCAATTACAAAGAATGCCATCGTGAGCTGCCAGGTCGCGACCACCAAAGGATCGAGCTCCACACGGGCCCATTTTACGTAAACCGTGCCGGCCCCCCAGCTGAGACCCGATGCGACGGCCAGAAAAACGCCTAATGGCACGCCCGTCGTCGCCAAGGGATAAACCAGGACCGCGAGGCCGAAAGCGCACAGGACGACTGCAAGCGTTTGACTCGCATTCGGCCGCTCGCGCAGGATCATCCAGGCCAGCAAGACAGTCCAGATCGGCATCGTGTAGGTGAGAATCGCCACCCGCGAAGTCGCAGCGGCGATTTGTGCGAAGGCGCTCAGCAGGGTGAAGCCGACGATGTTGAGAAGTGAGCTGATGAACACATGTCGCCAAGCCTTGGCGCTCGGGATGCGAAGCCTGCGGCGCGTGACCAAACAGATCACGAAAAGTGTCAACGCACCGAACGCCGCGCTCAGGGTCCGCATACTCAAGGGCGGGATTTCTTCGAGGGCGATCTTCATCACTGGCCAGCTGATGCCCCAAATAAGGCAGAGCAGGAGGAGCAACAGCCTCGCCCGAAAATCGCTAACGCCAGCGGCCACGCGCTTGCTGTCACTGTGTTCCTGAACTGTCACGGCGCCTTCGGTCCGGCAGCGTGATACCAGTCGGCGATCTGCGCGCCGGTCCAGAATTTCACGTCGCTCTTCTTGCCGATGACCTCCAACACGCGGCGGAAATACTTCAGGCGGTGCGGCGCGCCCATGATGTAGGGGTGAACGACGAGCGCCATGACGCGCGCCGACCGGGCCGCGTCGGCGTAGATCTGTTCGAATTGATCGAGCGCGCGATCGGAATATTCCGACGCCTTGTGATGCTGGATGAGCATCATGGCGACGTCGTTGCATTCTTGCGTATAGGGCACATTGAGGATCGGCTTGCCTCGGGTCTTGAGCCACACTGGCTGATCGTCGAGCACCCAGTCGGCGAGGTAGTCGTAGCCTTCTTCGACCAGAAGGTCGGGCGTCTGCCACGTTTCGGTCAGGCCAGGGCCGAGCCAGCCGCGCGGCGCCTTGCCGGTTGCCTTGAGGATGACGTCGCGGGTTTTGCGGATATCGGCGCGCTCATTCTTCACCTTCTGCATGTTGCGCTGGGTGAAGCCGTGGCCGATGAACTCCCAGTTGCGTTCCGCGGCTGCGCGCACGATCGCCGGATAGGCGGCAAGCGCCGAACCGTTGATCGCGAGCACGGCCGGGATCGCGAACGCGTCGAGCACCTCGACGAACCGCCAGAAGCCGACCCGATTGCCATATTCGTGCCAGGCCCAGTTCGGCACATCCGGCATCGGCGAGCCGCCCGCGGGCGGCGTCAGCACCGTGCGCGGCATCGGCTGCGTCGGGTCCCATTCCTCGACGTTGACGATGACCCAGACCGCCATGCGGGCGCCATCCGGCAGCTTGAGCGGCGGGCGTTCGGTAATGGCCGAATAGGCGATGCGATCGGCCGGCAGCATCTGTTGCTTCGACGGCCGGCGTGCTCGCGCGGATTTTCCCGGCCGCGTGGTCATTGGCCAATTATGCCTGTCGCGCGCCGCAACACCAAGCCCGGCCGATCATTCATCGGCCGAGCCCGATTCAGTCGGCAAACGGAAACGGGTCACGATGGTGCCGAGCACGGTCAGTGCCGCGGCGCAAATGCAGAGCGGCACGAAGGCGGTCCACGGCCTGCCGGTCAAATCCCACAGCGCGCCGCAAATGGTCGGAATGATGATCGCGCAGGTGTAGCTGACGGTGAACATACCGGCGGCGGTGCGCGGCACGTCGCCCGGCCGGCTTAAGAACGCGGGCAGCGCAAGGATCGCGGTCATCGTGACCGCAGCGGCGATACCGATCATCGCGGTAGCCGCGATGATCGCGATCGAGGAATGGACGAAGATGATCACCAGAAATGCAACGAGCATGAACGGGCCGAAAACCAGGAACGGCCACGCGCGCATGTGCAGGCGATCGGCCGCAAGGAAAAGCACTGCAAGCGCGACGATCTGCGATCCGTTAAGCCAGCCCAGCGCAGAGCCGAGCAGCTCCGGCTTTCCGAGCGTCACGAGATAGTCGCCCAGGAAGGCGCTGGTGACGAAATAGGGACTGTTGTTGCTCGCGAAGGTGAAGCCGAGCATCCAGACCACCGGACTCTTCCAGTCCGGCCACCAGCGTCCCATGCTCGCGGCCACGATGTCACGGCCGACGCGTTTTTTTGGGCTCAGCAGCAAAAACACCGGCGCGATGAGGATCGCTGGCAACGCCCATAACAAAACGTCAAGCCGCCAAGAACCGCCGACGGCCGGCAAAACATATCCAATGGTGAAAACCGCCGGAAACGTCGCGCCCATCAGCATACCGGCGGAATAGCCGATGGTTCCGAAGGCGATGCGCTTGGGCAACCAATCCCGCACCAGCGTCGGCATTCCCGGTTGCATGAGGGCGATACCGAACCCGGAAACGATCGCGGCCGCGTAAAGCGTCCACACATCGACCGCGGCGGCGCGCGCGCCTCCGGCGATCGCCGCAATTGCCATGCCCAGCGTCACCGCCAAGGTCGCACCGATCCGCGCAATCAAAAGCGATCCCGGCACGGCGGCAACGGCGAAGACCGCGAGCGGCAGCCCGACCAACAGCCCGACCTGAGTCTCCGACATGTGCAGATCGTCGTGCACGAGCGGAATCACCGGCGGCATGACCAGGAGCGTCATCCGCATGGCGACGCCCGCGATAAACAGCAGCCAAAGCGGCCTTGCGAGGCCGCCGACCTGGGGGCGGTCTTGGCTTGGGTACGTGAGCATTAAGGGGAAACCCGGCGAGGCCGGCACCGTGCATCAGTGAACGCCACCGTGCAAGAAAGGCTGGCATGTCGCGGACGCTTGGGAGGCTTGCGGCTCTATCGGAACAAAGATAGAACATCGCCGGCAGAGGACAAACATGGCCGACCTTGCGGCGGCGCAGCGCACGCTTCGCACCACATTCGGGTTCGAGGCCTTCCGGCCGGGCCAGGCCGACATCGTCGACGCTATTCTCGATGGCCGCGACGTGCTGGCCGTCATGCCGACCGGCAGCGGCAAGTCGCTCTGCTACCAGCTTCCGGCGCTGGTTCGCGACGGCCTCACCGTCGTGGTCTCGCCCTTGATCGCGCTCATGCGCAATCAGGTGGCGCAACTGCGTGGCTATGGCGTCGCCGCGGCGGCACTCAACTCCGCCAACGACGCCAGCGAGAATCGGTCGGTCCTCGATCAGATCGCGCGCGGCGAATTGCGTCTCGTTTATGTGTCACCCGAACGCCTGGTGAAAGCCGATACGATCGATCTCTTGAAACGCGCCAAAGTAGCATTGCTTGCAGTCGACGAGGCGCATTGCATCTCGCAATGGGGCCACGATTTCCGCCCCGAATACGCCGCGCTCGGCGCGGTGCAGGTGGAACTCGGCGGCGTGCAGACGGTCGCGTTTACCGCCACCGCCGACGCCGCCACGCGCGCGGACATTCTGGAGAAACTTTTCCGCCGGATGCCAGCCGTTTTCGTGCACGGCTTCGATCGGCCCAATCTGCGGCTGGCGATGCAGGCGAAATCCGCCGGCCGCAAGCAGGTCGCGGATTTCATCAACGCCCGTCGCGGGCAGAGCGGCATCGTCTATTGCAGATCGCGGCGCAAGACCGAGGAGCTGGCCGACTACCTCCGCGCGAACGGCGCCGAGGCGTTGCCCTATCACGCCGGCATGGAGGCGACCGCGCGCTCCGGCAATCAGGACGTTTTCCTGCAGGAGGACGGCGTGGTCATGGTCGCGACCGTGGCGTTCGGCATGGGTATCGACAAGCCCGATGTCCGCTTCGTGCTCCACGCCGACATGCCGGCCAATATCGAAAGCTATTACCAGGAAATCGGCCGTGCCGGCCGCGACGGCCTGCCCGCCGACACGCTGATGCTCTACGGCATGGGCGACATCCGCTTGCGGCGCATGCAGATCGACGAGAGCGACGCCACCAACGAGCAGAAGCGCGTCGACCGCCAACGGCTCAATGCCCTGGTTTCGCTATGCGAATCGCCGCGCTGCCGGCGGCAAACCTTGCTGTCCTATTTCGCCGAGACAACGGAGCCGTGCGGCAATTGCGATTTCTGCTGCGACGGCGCGGAGGTGATTGACGGCACGATCGCCGCACAGAAGGCGCTGTCGGCCATCATGCGCACCGGTGAACGCTTCGGCACCGAGCACCTGACCAATGTGCTGATCGGTGAGGACACCGACGCGATCCAGAAATTCGGCCATGATCGTCTGCCCACCTTCGGGGTCGGCAAGGAGTACGGCAAGCAGGAATGGCGCTCGATTTTCCGCCAGCTTCATGGCGCCGGCATCGTCGCCCTCGACGTCACCGGCTACGGCACCTGGACTGTGACCGAGACCGGGCGGCGCATGCTTAAGGGCACGGCCAAGATCGAGTTGCGCAAGGACACCCTCAAACCTGCGACACGCAAGACTGCGCGCGCCGCCGCTAACTCCGCGGCGCTGGCCGATGGCGCGGCGGCCGACACGGCGTTGTTTGAGGCGCTGCGGCGGCGTCGGTCGGAGCTTGCCAAGGAGCAGCGGGTCGCGGCCTATGTGGTCTTCGCTGACAAGACCTTGATCGACATGGCGCGGCGCAAGCCGGCGACGGCGGCCGAGATGGGCGCCGTGCATGGTGTCGGCGAGGCCAAGCTTCGGCAATACGGCGAGACCTTCCTCGAAGCGATCCGGCAGCACGCGGCGCGCGGTTGATTTCTGGCCCCCGCAGGGCCGATTTTGCCGTCATTTCGCTGTGTTGCACCGCAGCGCGCGGTATGTTAGCAAAACCACGATTTTAGCGGGGCCGCGGGAGCATTCCCGCTGCCTCCACGTCCGAAGTTCCGCCTGAATCCCAAAGGCTTGTCCTGGCCGTGAGCGCCGGTTGCGGGTCTTGCGGAAAAGCACCAAAAGAACCCGAAACGCAGGCGCACAGAGCACGCGAAGTGGCAGCCCAAGAACCCCTCGTATCCGGCATGGCGGGTCGTTACGCGACCGCGCTGTTCGAACTCGCGCGCGATACCAACGCGATCGACGCGGTGAAGACGGACCTGGAGCGTTTCGACACCTTCATTTCCGAAAGCGCCGACCTAGCGCGGCTGGTGCGCAGCCCGGTCTTTTCCACCGATGAGCAGTTGCACGCGCTCTCCGCGGTGCTCGAGCGCGCCGGCATCGGTGGGCTGGCGGCGAAATTCCTCAAGCTGGTGACGAATAACCGCCGGCTGTTCGCGGCGCGCGACATGGTTCGTGGCTATCGCGAGCTCGTCGCCAAGCACAAAGGCGAGGCCACGGCCGAGATCACGGTGGCCGAAGAGCTCAAGGACGATCATGTCGCCGCTTTGCGTAGCGCGCTCAAGGCGGTCACCGGCAAGGACGTCGACCTCGATATCAAAGTCGACCCCGCCATCATCGGTGGACTCGTCGTCAAGCTCGGCAGCCGTATGGTCGACTCTTCGCTCCGCACCAAACTCAATTCGATCAAGCACGCGATGAAAGAGGCTCGATAATGGATATCCGCGCCGCGGAAATCTCCGCCATTCTCAAAGAGCAGATCAAGAATTTCGGCCAGGAAGCCGAAGTTTCGGAAGTCGGCCAAGTGCTGTCGGTCGGTGACGGCATCGCCCGCGTCTACGGCCTCGACAACGTGCAGGCCGGCGAGATGGTGGAGTTTGAGAGCGGCGTCAAAGGTATGGCGCTCAACCTCGAAATCGACAATGTCGGCATTGTGATCTTCGGCTCTGACCGCGAGATCAAGGAAGGCCAGACCGTCAAGCGCACCCGCGCCATTGTCGAGGTTCCGGTCGGCAAGGGCCTGCTCGGCCGCGTCGTCGACGCACTCGGCGATCCGATCGACGGCAAGGGACCGATCAAGGCCGATCATAAGGCGCGCGTGGACGTCAAAGCGCCCGGCATTATTCCGCGCAAATCGGTGCACGAACCAATGGCGACGGGATTGAAGGCGATCGACGCCTTGATTCCGATCGGGCGCGGCCAGCGCGAGCTGATCATCGGCGACCGCCAGACCGGCAAGACCGCCATCGCGCTCGATACGATCCTGAATCAGAAGCCCCTCAACGCCTCCGGCGACGAGAAGATCAAGCTGTATTGCGTCTATGTCGCGGTGGGGCAGAAGCGCTCGACGGTGGCGCAGTTCGTCAAGGTTTTGGAGGAACAAGGCGCGCTCGATTATTCGATCATCGTCGCGGCGACGGCTTCCGATCCGGCGCCGATGCAGTTTCTAGCGCCGTTTTCCGGCTGCGCCATGGGCGAGTATTTCCGCGACAACGGCATGCACGCGGTCATCATCTACGACGATCTGTCCAAGCAGGCTGTTGCTTATCGCCAGATGTCGCTGCTCCTGCGCCGGCCGCCGGGCCGTGAAGCCTATCCGGGCGACGTATTCTACCTGCACTCACGGCTGCTCGAGCGCGCGGCGAAGATGAACGAAGATCACAAGGGTGGCTCGCTCACCGCGCTGCCGGTGATCGAAACGCAGGCCAACGACGTGTCCGCCTACATCCCGACCAACGTCATCTCGATCACCGACGGCCAGATCTTTCTCGAGACCGACCTGTTCTATCAAGGCATCCGCCCGGCGGTGAATGTCGGTCTTTCGGTGTCGCGCGTCGGCTCCGCGGCGCAGACCAAGGCCATGAAGAAGGTCGCCGGCCGCATCAAAGGCGAGCTGGCGCAATACCGCGAGATGGCGGCGTTCGCACAATTCGGCTCCGACCTCGACGCCACCACGCAACGCCTCCTCAGCCGCGGCTCGCGGCTCACCGAGTTGCTCAAGCAGCCGCAATTCTCGCCGCTGAAGATGGAAGAGCAGGTCTGCGTCATCTATGCCGGCGTCAACGGCTACCTGGACCCGCTTCCGGTCGAACGCATTCGCGCGTTTGAGGATGGCCTGCTCGGCGCGCTACGCCAGCAGCACCCCGAAATTCTCAGCAAGATCCGCGATTCCAGCGATCTTGACGACGCCACGGCCGGAAAACTCAAGGCGGCGGTCGAGGGTTACGCCAAGACCTTCGCGGCCTAAGCAGGGAATCTTTTAAACCCGATGGCGTCCCTCAAAGACCTCCGCAATCGCATCGCCTCCACCAAGGCGACGCAGAAGATCACGCGCGCGATGCAGATGGTCGCTGCGTCGAAGCTCCGCCGCGCGCAGGCGGCGGCCGAGGCGGCGCGGCCTTACGCAACACAAATGGACAAGGTGCTCGGCAACATTGCGGCGTCGGTCGCCGGCTCCGAAACCGCGCCGCGGCTGCTGCGCGGTACCGGCGGCGACAGCGTGCATCTTCTTCTCGTCTGCACGGCGGAGCGCGGCCTGTGCGGACCGTTCAACACCGCCATCGTGCGGCTTGCGCGCGAACGTGCCAACGCGCTCATGCGCGAGGGCAAGGAAGTCAAGTTCTTCTGCGTCGGCCGCAAGGGCTATGATCAGTTGCGCAGGCTGTACGCGAGCCAGATCATCGAGCTGGTCGATTTACGCGCGGCGCGCACGCTGCGCTTCGAGCATGCTAAGATGATCGCGGAAAAGCTCATCACGCGCTTCAATAACTTTGAATTCGAGGTGTGCACGCTGTTCTTTTCGCGCTTCCGCTCGGTGATCGCGCAGATACCGACCGCACAGCAGATCATTCCGCCGATGTTCGACACCAAGGCGCCGGATGCGCTCGGCGGCGCGGCTTACGAGTTCGAGCCGGAAGCCGAAGACATCCTGCACGACCTGCTGCCACGCAACGTCGCCGTGCAGGTCTTCCGCGCCTTGCTGGAAAACTCGGCCTCGTTCTATGGGGCGCAGATGTCGGCCATGGACAACGCAACCCGCAATGCCGGCGACATGATCCGCCGGCAAACGCTCACCTACAACCGCACGCGTCAGGCGATGATCACCAAGGAACTGATCGAGATCATCTCCGGCGCCGAGGCGCTATAAGCTTTACTTTAAAGAGGGCCATGATGGCGAAATCTGTCGGACGTATCACCCAGGTCATCGGCGCCGTCGTCGACGTGCACTTCGATGATCATTTGCCGGCGATCCTCAACGCGCTGGAGACCAAGAACCAGGGCAACCGCCTGGTGCTCGAGGTCGCCCAGCATCTCGGCGAGTCGACGGTGCGCACCATTGCCATGGACACCTCCGAAGGCCTGGTGCGTGGCCAGGAAGTGAGCGATACCGGCAATCCGATCATGGCGCCGGTCGGCGAGGGGCTGCTCGGCCGCATCATCAACGTCGTCGGCGACCCAGTGGACGAAGCCGGCCCGGTGACCGCCACCGAGCACCGCCCCATTCATGCGCCGGCACCCGCCTACACCGATCAGTCGACCGAGGCACAAATCCTCATCACCGGCATCAAGGTCGTGGACCTCTTGGCGCCATACGCCAAGGGCGGAAAGATCGGCCTGTTTGGCGGCGCCGGCGTTGGCAAGACCGTGTTGATTCAAGAGTTGATCAACAACATCGCCAAGGCGCATGGCGGCTATTCGGTGTTTGCCGGCGTCGGCGAGCGCACCCGCGAGGGCAACGACCTCTATCACGAGTTCATCGAGTCGAAGGTGAATGCCGATCCGCACAACCCCGACCCGAATGTGAAGTCTAAATGCGCCCTGGTATATGGCCAGATGAACGAGCCGCCGGGCGCGCGCGCCCGCGTCGGCCTCACCGGACTGACGCTCGCCGAATATTTCCGCGACCAGGGCCAAGACGTGCTGTTTTTCGTCGACAACATCTTCCGCTTTACGCAAGCCGGCTCGGAAGTGTCGGCGCTGCTCGGCCGCATTCCCTCGGCGGTCGGCTATCAGCCGACGCTGGCGACCGATATGGGCGCGTTGCAAGAGCGCATCACGACGACGACCAAGGGTTCGGTCACCTCCGTGCAAGCCATCTACGTGCCGGCCGACGACCTCACCGACCCCGCACCCGCCACGTCGTTCGCCCATCTCGACGCGACGACGGTGTTGTCGCGCGACATCGCGGCGAAGGGCATTTATCCGGCGGTCGATCCACTGGACTCGACCTCGCGCATGCTGTCACCGCTGGTCGTTGGCGAGGAACATTATGCCGTCGCCCGCCGCGTGCAGCAGGTGCTGCAGCGTTACAAGGCGCTGCAGGACATCATCGCCATCCTCGGCATGGATGAGCTTTCGGAAGAGGACAAGCTCACCGTGTCGCGCGCGCGCAAGATCGAACGCTTCCTGTCGCAGCCGTTCCACGTCGCCGAAGTTTTCACCGGTTCGCCCGGCAAGCTCGTCGACTTGCAGGACACCATCAAAGGATTCAAGGGCCTGGTCGAAGGCAAATACGACCATCTGCCGGAAGCCGCTTTCTACATGGTCGGAACGATCGAGGAAGCTGTGGAGAAGGGCAAAAAGCTGGCGACCGAGGCCTAAGCCATGGCTGAACTTCATCTCGATTTCGTTTCACCGGAAAGCATACTGTTCTCCGGCGACGTCGATCAGGTGGATTTGCCCGGCGCCGAGGGCGACTTGGGCATCTTCGCCGGCCATGCGCCGCTCGTGACCACGCTGCGGCCCGGTATCGTGACGATTTTTCGCGGCGGCGCCCGCGAGCCGATCGTGATCACCGGCGGCTTTGCCGAGGTCGGCCCCGCCGGCTTGACCGTTCTCGCCGACCGCGCCATGGCGCGCGAGAATTTCGATACCGCGATGTTGGCCAGTGAAATCAAGGACGCCGAAGAAGACGTCGCCGACGCCACTGACGACGCCCTGCGCGACAAACGCGCGCGCCATCTCGATCAGTTGATGGCATTGCAGGCGGCGCTCGGGACCGTGGAATCCACGGCGCATTAAGGGGACGCGCCAAGCCCCGGCCCCGCCGCTAAGCCTCAGGCGAATTTCTTGAATTCCGCGACCACCCGCTCGTAGACCGCGCGCTTGAACGGCACGACGAGAGCGGGGAGATTTTGCAGCGGTTCCCAGCGCCACGCCACGAATTCCGGTGCGTGCCCACCGGCGGGATGCGCGATATTGATCTCGCTTTCCTTGCCAGTGAAGCGCAGCGCGAACCATTTCTGCGTCTGACCGCGATATTTGCCGCTCCAGGCGTAACCGGCGATCTCCGCCGGGATATCGTAGGAAAGCCACTCCCCAACCTCGCCGAGACGCTCCACCGAGCTGATATTCGTCTCTTCGCGTAGCTCGCGCAAAGCGGCAGGCCACGGGTCTTCGCCGGAATCGATACCGCCCTGCGGCATCTGCCAAACATGGGTGTTGTCGACGTGCTCGGGACCATCGATGCGGCGACCGATAAAGGCCCGCCCGGCGCGATTGAGCACCAAAAGGCCGACACAGGGGCGATAGGGGCGATCTTCGAAGGACATGGGCTTGGCGATGAGTGAGTGGCAAATGGCGAGCAGTGGCTAGCACGTTTCTGCAATTTCGCTAACTCGCCACGTCGCTATTCGCTCCGCTTCAGCTCTGCTTCGCCTTCACCGCGACGGCCGTAATCGGCACCAGCAACAGCCCACGGCTTTCCGCCGCCTTTGCCCATTTGGCAATATGGTCGATCGACACTGGTAGCGCCGAGGCTATGCCGACGGCGACGCCGCGCTCGCGCGCCGTCATTTCCAGCCGGCCGAGCGCGTGATCGATTTCGGCGGCGGTTGGAACCGAGTCGAGAATCACGTCGGCTTTGGCAAACGGCAGATTGTTGGCGCCGGCGATCCGTCCTGCAACGCTCCGCGGATTGGCGCCATCGTCGAAAAAGATCAGGCCGCGCTTGGCGGTTTCGCGGAGGATCGGAGTAAATGATTGCTCGGAGGCCGTGAAGCGCGCTCCCATGGCGCCGGCAATCCCGACATAGCCTTGGAACCGGCTCATCAGCCAATACAACCGGTCGAGGTTCTGCTCGGCCGTGAGCGAGGTCAGAAGCGTCTGCGGGCCGGAATCGTTATCGGGATAACCGACGGGTTCCATCGGCACTTGCAGCAAAACCTCATGACCTTCGCCGCGCGCGCGCGATACCAAGCGGTCGACATCGGAGCTGTAAGGCATGAAGGCAAGCGTCACCGCCTCCGGCAGCTTGACGATGGCCGCGGCCGTGGCGCTCGTACTCACGCCGAGACCGCCAACGATGAGCGCCACACGCGGCGCGTCGGGCTTGCCGGGAAGCGACTTCACCGGCCGGGCAAAGGCTTCCGCGGGCCGCACGCCGTCGGCTGCGATTCTCGGAACCGGGCCGTGCGACTTCATTTCCAGGAATTTCTGATCGGCAGGCGGGGTCTCCGCCGGGCTGCCGCTATTGCCGACAGCGGGGATCACAACTTCCTGGCGTGCACCGGTCTTGCCGTCGATGATGGTAACGGTCTTGGTATTGCCGGCGGTGGCTTGGCTTGGCGGCGCCGACGCCGGAACGTTGGCGGGGCCGTCGTATCGGCCGAGACCTTGCGCGGGAATAGCCGCTTCCGGCGCGGCCGGCACCTCGGGCTTCTTCATCGCGATGGCGGCGTGCGGATCGAGCGGCACAGCGATCATCGGTTCGCCACCGAATGGATCGTCGATCACGAGAGCCCATACTACGAACACGCCGAGGAACATTGCGAGCGCACCGGCAATAACCTTCGGCAGAGCGACGGGGAATTTGCGCCGGCGCTTGACCTGCTGCTGGCCGAGCGGCGTGCTCAGGTCATCGGCCGTCATGGATTAGTCCTTGGGCCAAATCCTCGGGCAGTCCCGGCACATAAATACCGTGGCGAATCATTGGGCGGACTCTATCACGGCAAGCGGATTCACGGCCTGCGGCTGGAACTCTGCCGACCCTCGCATAAGCTTCCAGCCGCTCGGCGCGGAGCGCTCGGAAACAAAACGGGGCGGCTCATCGCCGCCCCGCATTAGCATCGGAAAAAACGCCGCTTAATTGGGAACGGCGGCCTTCGGATTGGGCGGGAATGCCGCGTCGGTGATCGTGCCGCGCAGGAGATCGAGCGCCTCCTTAAGCGCGCGGTCGTCCTTTTCATCCGGAGGCACATAGGATTGCGAGCCCGACTCCTCGTTGCCTTCCGCCTTAAGGTGGCCGCGCAGCGACGCTTCACCCTTGGTGTCGGTCCGTGCCTTCAGATCGTCGGGCACCTCCTGGAGGACTTCGATGTCAGGCGTGATACCCTTGGCCTGGATCGAACGGCCCGACGGCGTGAAGTACCGCGCCGTAGTCAGCCGCAGCGCCCCATTGCCCGCGCCGAGCGGGATGATGGTCTGCACCGACCCCTTGCCGAAGGAGCGCGTGCCGACGAGTGTCGCGCGCTTGTGGTCCTGCAAGGCTCCGGCGACGATTTCCGACGCCGAGGCCGAGCCACCGTTGATCAGCACGATGACCGGCTTGCCCTTGGTCAGATCGCCCGGCCGGGCGTTGAACCGCTGAGTCTCCTCGGCGTTGCGGCCGCGGGTGGACACGATCTCACCCTTGTCCAAAAACGCGTCCGATACCGAGATCGCCTGGTCGAGCAGGCCGCCCGGATTGTTACGCAGATCGATGACGAAGCCTTTGACCTTGTCGGCGCCGAGCTGGCTGGTGAGATCGCTGATCGCCTTCTTCAGGCCATCGGTTGTTTGCTCGTTGAACTGCGTGATGCGGATATATCCGACGTCGTCGCCCTCGTTATGCGAGCGCACCGATTTCACGCGGATCACGTCGCGCACGATCGAGACGTCGATCGGCTTGTCCTGGCCTTTGCGCATAATGGTGAGCTTAATCTTGGTGTTCACCGGACCGCGCATCTTCTCCACGGCCTGATTGAGCGTCAGGCCCTGTACCTGCTCGTCGTCAAGCTTGGTGATGATGTCGTTCGCCATGACGCCGGCCTTGGCCGCCGGCGTTTCGTCGATTGGCGCGACCACTTTAACCAGCCCGTCCTCCATGGTGACCTCGATACCGAGGCCGCCGAATTCGCCGCGCGTTTGCACCTGCATGTCGCGGAAGCTCTTCGGGTCCATGTAGCTCGAATGCGGGTCGAGCCCGGCAAGCATGCCGTTGATGGCCGATTCGACCAGTTTGCTGTCGTCGGGTTTCTCGACATAATCGGCGCGCACCCGCTCGAACACATCGCCGAACAGATTGAGCTGCCGGTAGGTGTCCGACGAGGCCGCTTTCGCGCTCGATCCGACGAATACGGTGTGGGGCTGCGTCGCCAAGAGCGTGAGCCCGGCGCCTGCGACCGCGCCCAGGAAAATGAGGGAAGTTTTGCGCATCATCCGCGAA
This sequence comes from Xanthobacteraceae bacterium, assembly GCA_049517455.1. Lineage (GTDB taxonomy): Bacteria > Pseudomonadota > Alphaproteobacteria > Rhizobiales > Xanthobacteraceae > BOG-931. The sequence goes on along the minus strand of JBEKSB010000017.1, from coordinate 15,113 downwards.
CCTTTTCACCTTCGTTTGTTGCCCACCACGGGCTGGGATCGATGGGAGCACCGTCTTTGCGGAACTCCACATAGAGTACAGGTTGCTTGGACTTGATCGCCGCGGCTGCGGATACCTGCGATCCACCGCCCATGACCGCTACGGGTTCACCAGTTAGCACGAACTGGCCGAGATCGACGGAAATCCGCTCCATCCCCGCTAACAAGACATGATAGCCGCCACCGGCATTCAGGATCAAGAGTTGCCCATAGCTGCGAAAGGGGCCGGCGTAAACAACCCAACCGTCGCACGGCGAAGTGATCTGCGCGCCCGCATGGGCAGCGATCGATTGCCCTTTCTGGGTTCCACCGATCCCGTCGGAGCCACCGAATTCGCTGATTTTCACACCATTCACCGGCAGCCGGAGGTGCCCGCGTGTGGCCGTGAAGGCCACGGCGGGAGCGAGACGGCCTGGATCCTTGAGCGCAGCGAGGTCTGGCCGAGTCGCGTCTTCCTCGATCGAGCGTGCCTCGGCGTGAGCCGCGCGAGCGGCGGGAACCAGGCCCGATTCGAGCTTGGCGATGAGATCCTTGAGGCTGTCCGCCTGGCGCGCCAAGTCGGCGGCGCGCTGGCGTTCGGCATCGAGCGCCTCCTCGGTGACCGCTTGCTTCTTCTGCCGTTCGTCGATCAGCACGTTCATCCGCAGCTGCTCGCGCCCGAGCAAATCGAGATCGTGCGAAAGATGCTCGTTTTCGCCGACGATTTCCTTGCGCACACTCAGGAGATCGGCGAGATCGCCGGCAAGCGCGTCGGACTGTGCACGCATCTCCGGCAGCACGGCGCCAAGCGTGATGGCGGTACGCACGGCTTTCAGTGCATCTTCGGGCTGCACGAGAAGCGCTGGCGGCGGCTGATGCCCGACGCGCTGCAGGGCCGCGAGGATTTCGACGATCACGGTACGGCGTTCGTCGAGCGATTTGCGGATCGAGCTTTCCTGATCGTCGAGCGGCTTTAAGCGCGTTCGCGTCGCGTCGATGTTGGCCTCGACGTCACGGATACGCGTGGCGGTGTCGATGAGTTGCTGGTTAAGCGCGCGCCGATCGTCGCCAATGGCGTCAATCTCGCGCCGCAGTTTCGCCTGGCTTTCCGCCGATGCGCGCTCCTGGGCGCGGACCGCGTCGAGTTCCTGATCGTGCCGCTTGAGGGCGTCGGCATCCGTCTGCGGCGGAGCGGCAGGGGTCTCGGGCGCCGATTGGGGGGAAGGCGATGGAACTTGGCTTCCAGGCGCTTGCGCGGCGCCCGCGGGAAGTTGGCTAGGCGTAGTTTGGGCGAAAGCGGCCAAACCGGCGCCGAGCGGCAATAGAAAAGCCAACGCCGAGCCGAGCACAAGGCGCGGATCGGTGCGGCTCGATCGGCGGGGAATCATGTTGTCCAAGGGTAGACGCCAACCTCAGGAACGCAAGACAAAGCAGGCACGATGCGACCGGATTAAGACCTTGAGTGGCTCAATCCGTCACATATCGGTGAGGCGAGATTAAGAAAAATTAAGGCCGGTCAGGCCCGATGATAGGGATGACCGGCGAGAATGGTACCGGCACGGTAAAGCTGCTCGAGCAGCATGATGCGGGCCAGCTGATGCGGCCAAGTCGCGCCGCCAAAGGCGAGGCGGAGCTTGGCGCCCTCGACGAGGCTCGGCGCAAGGCCATCGGCGCCGCCGATAACGAAGCACACGGCCGCGCGGTCCTCCGCGCGCCATTCGCGCAGGAGGCCCGCAAGCTCCGAACTGTCGATGTTTTTGCCGCGCTGGTCGAGAACGACGACGATCGCTCCGGCGGGAATGATGTTGGCGAGCGCGATCGACTCCTCGACACGCCGGCGTTCGGCGTCTTGCGCAGGGCTTTCACGAATTTCGACGATTTCAAAGTCGCGAAGGCCGAGCTGACGTCCGGCTATTTCCGCGCGTTTGCGATACGACGCGGCGAGCTCGCGCTCCGGTCCTTGTTTGAGACGGCCGACGGCGGCAATGAGAAGGCGCATAGCGCGACACGCAGCGGAAAAGGTTCAAGGCAATGCCACGTCCCGTCGCCGGCCCGACGCCAGCCCAACCACCTTCCTCGGCTCGCGAGCCACTTCTAGTGGAGCATGATCTTTTCGGAAAACCGGATTCCGCTTTTCCGGATCATGCTCTAGCTCGCGCGCTGCACCGGCCGGCTAGCCAACCACATCTTTTCAAGATTGTAGAAGGCTCGGACCTCCGGGCGGAAGACGTGAACGATCACATCGCTCGCGTCGATCAGCACCCACTCACAATGCGGAACGCCTTCGACTCGGGCGGCAACGCCGACTTTATGCAAATCCTCGACGATCCTGTCGGCGACCGAACCGACATGACGCTGCGACCGGCCGGAAGATACGACCATATAGTCGCCGATCGAAGATTTGCCCCGTAAGTCGATGGTGAGGGTGTCCTCCGCCTTCATATCGTCGAGGCGGGCGAGGACTAAACGAAGGATCTCCTCGGCGTCAGGACGCATTCTGGAAACCGGCTCGGGCGCGCGACGTTCGGCCCGAAGAGTTATAGGTGTGGACAGGGGTCCTTATCCTTTCGCTCCATATTCAGCACCGGCTATCGAGTCCGGGCTAGCACTAAGATAGGCACGCGGGGTTAACAGTTTCAACAGCCTTGCAAGCGTTTTTTTGATTCAACCGCTTGTCATCAATTGTCATGCAAGGCTCGTGCCGCCCGCAGCGCCGTCGAGGACAACGGCGATTTGAGGCCATGCAGGAAAATCCAGGCCGGCGGCCTTCGTTCCGGCAGCGTCCGTGCCGCCGATTCAGGGACGCGCGCATAAGCCAAAGCCGCGCCGGCGACACCGGCCGAGGCATAGAGGCTCGGGCCTAACCGGTCGACGACCGCGATCGGCACGAGCGACGCGATACCGCGCCAGCGCTGCCAGCGATGGAAGCTCCGAAGATTGTCGGCGCCCATGATCCAGACGAAGTGCACTTGCGGGCAGCGCCGAACCAGGTAGCTCACCGTTTCATAGGTGTAGCGCGTGCCGAGCCGAGCCTCGAGATCAGTGACATCGATGCGCGGATGGCCTGCAAGCACCTGCGCCGCGACGACCCGCGCCGCAAGCGGCGCCAGACCGTGGGTATCCTTGAGCGGATTGCCAGGAGTAACCAACCACCACACCCGATCCAGACCGATCCGCTTCATCGCCAGGAGACAAGCGGCGCGATGCGCCGCGTGAGGCGGATCGAACGTGCCGCCGAAAAGCCCGATGCGCATGCCGGGCGCGTTGGGGGGCAAGACGACGCGGGGTTTATTGGGAGCCTGTGCGTCAGCCGCACGCGGAAGCGGGAACTCGCAGTTCATGGCCGTCGGATACAACCTCCTCCCCACACGTCCGCCGACCGCAATTCGCGACACGTCGCGGCGGAGGAGACGAAAATTACGGCCGCGTTTGTCCGTTGCCGCGGATCCGGTACTTGAAACTCGTCAACTGCTCGACACCAACGGGACCGCGCGCGTGCAGCTTGCCGGTGGCGATGCCGATCTCCCCGCCGAAGCCGAACTCGCCGCCATCGGCGAACTGCGTCGAAGCGTTGTGCAGCACGATTGCCGAATCCACCTCGCGAAGGAATTTCTCCGCCGCGGCGCGATTTTCAGTGATGATCGCGTCGGTATGATGCGAGCCATAGCGCTCGATATGGGCGATCGCCGCGTCGACCCCGTCGACCACCCCCGCGGTCAGAATGGCGTCGAGATATTCGGTACCCCAATCGGCTTCGCGTGCCGGCTTGACGCGGCTGTCGACCGCCTGCACCGCGGCATCGCCGCGGATCTCGCAACCGGCATCGATGAGCATGGTGATAAGCGGCTTGAGCAGCTTCGGCGCTCCGGCGCGATCGACAAGCAGGGTTTCAGCGGCCCCGCATACACCGGTTCGGCGCATTTTGGCGTTAAGCACAATGGCTTTCGCCATTGGCAGTTTGGCCGCCGCGTCGACATAAACGTGACAGACGCCTTCAAGATGCGCGAAAACCGCAACACGCGCCTCGTTCTGTACGCGTCCGACCAGATTCTTTCCGCCGCGCGGTACGATCACGTCGATCGCGCCATCTAGCCCGGCAAGCATCATGCCGACAGCGGCGCGTTCTCGTGTCGGCACCAGCGAAATGGCGGCGGCCGGCAGCTCGGCCTCGGCGAGGCCTTCAACCAGCGCGGCATGAATCGCGCTGGCCGAACGAAAGCTTTCGGAGCCGCCACGCAGGATTACGGCGTTACCGGCCTTCAGGCACAACGCGCCGGCATCGGCCGTGACATTGGGCCGACTCTCATAAATCACGCCGACAACGCCGAGCGGCACCCGCACGCGCTCGATGCGCATGCCGTTGGGACGCCGCCATGACTCCATTACGGTGCCGACGGGATCCTTGAGCTTGCGGATCACGTCGAGCCCAGCCGCGATAGCCTCGATCCTCTCGGCATCAAGCGCCAACCGGTCGAGAAAAGCGGGAGTCGCGCCTTTGGCCTTGGCTTCAGCAACATCATCCGCGTTGGCGACGAGAATCGCCGCTCGCGACTGACGGATGGCCTTGGCCATGGCGGCAAGCGCGCGATTCTTGCGTGACGCCGGCGCGAGCGCCAGCGCGTGCGCAGCCTTGCGCGCGTCGCGACCAATCTCGCGCATGGTCGCTTCGAGGGTGCCGGAGTTCCCCACCGCCTTGAGCGGAGCATTCATGACGTTGATCCGTCTTGCGTTCGGGGCTTCCTACCATGTTCGGCGAGGTCCGGCGAGGCGGCTCAACACCTCATGGTTGTCCACAGCACTCCACAGTCGTTCGCGGGACGGTCACAGAATCCGCGGAACGTACCGAAAGCGGACAGCATTTCGCCCCTGAAATGCATAGAGGAGGGTGCCATGGGTCTTCCGATACATCGTACGCCCAGCCGGTTGCCGCGGCGGTTCCCGGTCGGGGCCACGTATGTGGTCGAAGGTTATGGCGGCGAGGCAGGTGATTTGCGCGTTATCGCACGCTACGTGGTTTTGCCTGGCGGGCGGCGGATCAATGTTCCGGCCGATCTTTCCAGCTTGAGATCGCCACGCGCGCTCCCTTTCCGGCGCAGGTCCAACTCCAAGCAATCTCAGGCTAAAGGCCGGATTGCGAGCGGCGGAAAAAATTCGCTGGTCGGCGAGGAACCGGTTAGCGGCCCCGGCGTTGACTGCATGGCGCCGGGCGAAGCCCCCCAGCCCCTCACCCTCAATCACCCGGCGTTGAGCCCCGGCCGTGTCAAGCGGCCGGGGTTCTCTTATTCAAAAAGGCGGGGCCGGGTGTGGACCCATCTTTTCGGCAACCGCTTGAAAAACATCCGACCGAACAGCGGTTTGTTATTCGGGCCCGACGACCAAATCGTCGCGATGAACCATCTCCGCACGGCCGCTAAAGCCGAGAATTGAGGCGATGTCCGCGGACAGGCGGCCCCTGATTTTCTGCGCATCTTCGGCGTCATAGGCACAAAGACCGCGGGCGATTTCCGTGCCGTTGGGACCGCGGATGATCACCGCGTCGCCGCGAGCGAAACTGCCGTCGACGCCGACGACGCCGGCGGGCAGAAGGCTTTTGCCCCGCCGCAGCGCGGCTACCGCGCCGGCATCGATCAGGAGCGTGCCCTTGGGTTCGAGCGCGCCAGCAATCCATTTCTTGCGCGCGGTCACCGGATTCGCCGAGGTGAGAAACCACGTGCAGCGCGCGCCTTCGGCAATGGCGCGCAGCGGATGGTCGATGCTGCCCGAAGCGATGATCATATGCGTGCCGGCATTGGTGGCGATCCGCGCTGCTTCGATCTTGGTTTGCATGCCGCCGCGCGAGAGCTCGGAGCCGGCAGCGCCGGCCATCGCTTCGATCTCGGGCGTGATGCGCGGAACGCACGGGATGTGCCGCGCCGCGGCGTCCGTACTGGGCGGCGCGTCATAGAGTCCATCGACGTCCGACAAGAGTACCAACAAATCGGCGCTCACCATGGTGGCGACGCGCGCGGCGAGCCGGTCGTTGTCGCCGAAGCGGATTTCGTTGGTCGCGACCGTGTCGTTCTCGTTGATGATCGGGATCGCGCGCCATTGCAGGAGCGTGTCGATAGTCGAACGGGCGTTGAGGTAGCGCCGCCGTTCCTCCGTGTCGCCAAGCGTCACCAGCACTTGGCCGGCAATGATGCCATGGCGCGACAGGGCCTCGGTCCATGTGCGCGCCAGCGCGATCTGACCCACCGCCGCAGCGGCTTGGCTGTTCTCGAGTTCGAGCGGACCGGCGGCGAGCTTGAGCACAGCGCGACCGAGTGCGATGGCGCCCGAAGAGACAACGAGGACATCGCGCTTGTCGCGGTGAAATTCGGCAAGATCGGCGGTCAGCGAGGCCAGCCAGGATTCCTTGAGCCGGCCGGCCTGCGCATCGACGAGGAGCGAGGAGCCGACTTTCACGACGACGCGGCGGAAGTCGGCGAGCGCAGGTGTTTTCATGGCAAGGTGCGGAGCGATATCGAACGGAGGTCGTTACAGCTCCGCTTCGTGCTCCAATTGCGCCTTGTTCTCAAGGCAATAATAACCTGACAATCGGCTCACCAGCTTGCGGCGCTTCCAGTCGTTGAGGATGCGGCTGACATTCTCGCGCGCTATGCCCGCCATGGCCGCAATGTCGCTCTGCCCGATCTTCTGCCGGATGACAATGCGGCCGGAGCCAACATCCTGACCGAAATTTTCGGCGAGTTCGAGCAAAGTCGAGGCGACGCGGCCTTTAAGCGGCAGGAAACTCCCGGCGGCGACCACGATATCGGTCTCGCGTAAACGCGCGGCGAGAAGCCTGACCAGCGATTTGTAGACCTCGGGATGTTTTTGCGCGAACGTCTCGAACGCGGAGCGGCTGAGAAAACTCAATCCGGCCTCGCGTACGGCCACGACCGACGCCGAGCGTGTCCGACCATCGATCATCGAAAGCTCGCCGACAATGGCGCCCGGGCCAAGAAAAGCGAGGATCCGCTCGGTACCGGAGCGCGACACCATCGCCACTTTGAGCAAGCCGTCGTCGATGCGATAGCAGCCGTCGCCAGGATCGCCGGAGAGAAACAACACCTCATCGGCAGCGAGCCGCACGGGCTTAGCGCCGGCAAACAGATCCGTCGCGAGGCGTCCGGGCAAAGCCGATAGAAGGCTCGGGCCAGGACGGACACTTTTCGGCATGAGCCCTTTACCCCCTCGGCTCGGCCATCTGCAGCAAAGCATGCGGCAGCGATGGTCGCAATAAAACACGGCTGCAATAAAACATTGCTGCGATAAAAACCCGCCCGGACGCGAGGTCCGGGCGGGCCAGTCGACCCTTTTGGGGTCGCGGGTGGAGGGTTGGGGACCGAGATACCACCCCCTTGGGGTCGCCGCCGGCCGTCGAGGGGGTCGGGGGGGATGCGCGGCTCGCGCGGCGAACCAAGTCGTTAACGAAACCTTACCGGCATACCCCTGATGGCGAAGTGACCGCCATCACAGAAAGGATTATTTTATATAAGTATTTGATTCATATCATACTTTTTACTAACGGCCGTTTGAATCTCGTTGAATATCCGGCCGGCGATTAAGGCGCACGAACCTTGACGCCAGCGCGTTTCTCCACCGGCTGCACGACCGCGCTGATATCGGCATCCGGCCCGGCCTCGTCACAGGTGAGCTTAAGCAGCCGAGCAACCGCATCGATCACGTCCGTCGGAACGCCAAGCGCTTCGCGCTCGGCGAGAAAGAGATTCACGTCCTTCATCATCAGCCCGGCGGTGAAGCCGAGGTCGAACGTGCCTGGCAGAACGGCTTTGGCGAATTTGTCCTCGGTCGCTGTGTTGCGGCCGGTGCCGGCATTGATCACGTCAAGCATGAGCCGCGGATCGAGACCCGCTTTCATCCCCGTCACCATCGCTTCCGCCGTCGCGGTCATCGCCGTTGCCGACAGCACGTTGTTGACAAGCTTCATCGTCTGCCCGGCGCCGGGACGCTCGCCAAGGATGAAAATTTTGCCGATGACCGCCAGCGCCGGCTCGATCGCCGCGATCTCGGCGAGCGGACCGGACACCATCACGGCGAGCGTGCCTTTTTCAGCGCCGCGCACCCCGCCGCTCACGGGACTATCGATTTGCACGATACCGCGCGCGGACAATAGCTTGAAGATGCGCTGCGCCATCATTGCGCCGGTGGTCGAAAGGTCGACGAAGCGGCGGACGCGTTTGCCTTCGATAACGCCGTCTGGACCGGTCGCGACTTTGAGCACGACGTCTGGTGTCGGCAGGCTTGCCATGACCGTCTCGGCGGCATCGGCAACCTCCGCCGGCGAGCGCGCCGCTATCGCGCCGCGCGCTGCGAGATCGCCGATCGCTTCCTGGCGGGTGTCGTAGACGACGACGCGGTGCCCGGCCTCAAGCAGGCGGCGCGCCATGTGCGCGCCCATATTGCCGAGACCGATGAAGCCGATGTCCATGGCATTCTCCCACGATCATTCTGTGTTGACGGCGGCCGTCAAGAATTCTGACCGTACCCTTTCGGTATGCTCACCGAGCGCGGGTACCGGGCCATAGCGGCGCAACGTAGAGACGCGTCGTTCCGCCGGCGCCGGATATGACACCGGGCCGCTTGGCGTGGCGACGGTGATGCGGCGCAGATGCGGATGCTGTGCGAGGTCGGCCAGGCCGTTGACGCGCGCGAAGGCGATATCGGCGGCGGCTAGTGTTTGCGTCAGCGCTTCCACGTCGAGTGTGCCGAACTTTGCCGCCACTTTTCCGTCCGTCTCGGCGCGGCGCTTCACGCGTTCAACGTTGGTGGCAAATGCCGGATCCATCGCGAGTGCGTCATCCCCCAAAACCTTGCCCGCCAGCACGCGCCACTCACGATCACTCTGGATAGAAATGAGGACATCGACACCGTCGCGGCTGCGAAACGCGCCGTACGGCGCAATCGAGGTGTGAGCAAGCCCGGCGCGCTGCGGCGGCCTTCCGCCCTCTTGCTGCATGAGCGGGACCGCCATCCAATCGGCCATGGCGTCGAACATCGACACCGAAAGCTCGACACCTTCGCCGGTGCGCTGTCGTGCAATCAACGCCTCGAGGATCGCCTCGTAAGCGTTCATGCCGGTGGCGATATCGACGACGGACGTACCGACACGCGACGGCTCGTTGGTGCCGGTAATCGAGGCCAGTCCCGATTCCGCCTGGATCAGCAGGTCGTAAGCCTTTCGCGTGGCAAAGGGCCCGCTCTCGCCGAAGCCTGAAATCGAGCAGCAGATCAGCTTAGGGTGCTCGCGTCGCAGCCGCGCGACGGGAAAGCCAAGCTTGTCGATCGCGCCGGGCTTCAGATTCTGCACGAACACGTCGGCACGCTTGATTATTGCAGCAAGGAGCTCCTTGTCCTCAGCCTTGGCGAGATCGAGCACGACGGATTCCTTGCCGCGGTTGAGCCAGACGAAATAGCTGCACTCGCCATGGACGAGTTCGTCGTAGCCGCGCGCGAAGTCGCCTTCGGGCCGCTCGATCTTGATCACGCGCGCGCCGGCGTCCGCGAGGCGGCAGCTGCACATCGGCGCGGCGACCGCCTGTTCGAGCGACACGACGAGAAGACCGGCGAGAGGCGGGGTCATTCAATACGACCTCGGTAATCCCAGCACGTGCTCGGCGACGTAGGACAGGATGAGATTGGTCGAGATCGGCGCCACGGTATAAAGCCGGGTCTCGCGGAACTTGCGCTCGATGTCGAATTCTTCGGCGAAGCCGAAGCCGCCGTGGGTCTGCACGCACATGTCGGCCGCCGCCCAGGAAGCCTCGGCGGCAAGGTGTTTCGCCATGTTGGCTTCGGCGCCGCAGTCCTTGCCCGCTTCGTACAGCGCCGCCGCCTCGCGCACCATCAATTCGGCCGCGCGCATGCCGATGTAGGAGCGCGCGATGGGAAATTGAACGCCCTGGTTCTGCCCGATCGGCCGGCCGAACACCACGCGCTCGCGCGCATAGGACGCTGCCTTGGCGATGAACCACTTGGCGTCGCCGATGCATTCGGCGGCAATGAGAATGCGCTCGGCATTCATGCCGGAAAGGATGTAGCGAAAGCCGTCGCCCTCCACGCCGATGAGATTATCGGCCGGCACCCGCACATTCTCGAAAAAAACTTCAGTGGTGGCGTGATTCATCATGGTGCGGATGGGTCTGATGGTCAGCCCATTATTCTTCGCCTCGCGCATGTCAACGATGAATACCGAGAGGCCCGCGGTTCGCGATTTCGCCTGTTCGCGCGGCGTGGTGCGCGCAAGCAGCAGCATGAGATCGGAATGCTCGGCGCGCGAGGTCCAGATTTTCTGGCCGTTGACGATGTAGTGATCGCCGTCGCGGGTCGCCGTGGTGCGCAGGCTCAGCGTGTCGGTCCCGGACGTCGGCTCCGTCACGCCAAAGGCCTGCAGCCGCAATTCGCCGCGAGCGATGCCGGGCAGATAGCGTCTTTTTTGCTCGGTACTGCCGTGCCGCAGAACCGTTCCCATCGTGTACATCTGCGCGTGGCAGGCCGCGCCGTTGCAGCCCGACGCCTGGATTTCCTCCATGATGGCGGCGGCCGCATTCATGGTCAGCCCGCTGCCACCATACTCCTCCGGAATGAGGGCTGCGAGAAAGCCGGCTTTGGTCAAGGCCGCGACAAATTCCTCCGGATAGGCGCGTTCGCGATCGAGACGCCGCCAATATTCGCCGGGGAAATTTGGGCACAGCGCCCGCACGGCCTCGCGGATCGGCGCGAGGTCGGCGGCTTCCGTCACGACCTGACCTCCGCGCGGCCGTGATTGATGGCGATCACGTCGCGTTCGACGACGCGCGCGCGAAAGCTCACCACCGCGCCGTCGCGCCACATCTCGGTGCGGATGGTCTCGCCGGGAAAGACGGGGGCGGAAAAGCGGCAGGAGAACGAGATCAGCCGCGCCGGATCGTAGCCGCATATCGTCTTGAGCAACGCGTGGCCGGAAACTCCGAACGTCCCTAAGCCGTGCAGGATCGGCCGATCGAAGCCCGCGGCCCTGGCCACGGCGGGCTCGGCATGCAGCGGGTTATAATCGCCGCTCAAGCGGTAAATCAGCGCCGCCTCTGGGCGGGTGCCGAAATCGCAGACCGCATCCGGCGCGCGCGTTGGCAGCGGATGGGGCGGTGGCGTCTGACGCGGCGGACCGCCGAAGCCGCCATCGCCGCGGCAGAAGATCGTTTGCGTGACGGTCGCGATCAAATCTCCGCTCGCTTTGTCATTGATCTTGCGTTCGGTCAGGAGGAGCGCACCCTTGCCGACGCCCTTGTCGATCACCTCGACGATTCGGGTGTGGCCGACCACGGCGCCTTGCCCTGTAAGCGGCCGGTGCAGCGTGAAGCCCTGTTCGCCGTTGACCACCATCACCCAGTTGATGCCGGTGTTGCGATCGCGCACCAACGAACCGTTATGCCCGATCACGGTGGCCATCGTCGGTAGAACTTTCAGGTTCTTTTCATAGACGAAGGCGAGTTCGTCCTCGTTCATCGGGTCATGGCCGAGCCCGACGCCGAGCGCGTAGAGCATGCAGTCCTTCGCCTCGTATGCCTGCTCGGCAGGTTCGATTTCGAGTCCCATCAGCTTGTCGTAGACAATGGTCATCGGTTCACACCGGATCCCACGAGAACACTTCGGGCGATCGTTCGAGCGGCGTAAACGAAGTGGCAAACGCGCCTTTGAGTTGCTCCGCAAGCTTTTGCGGCGTCCAGCCGTCGGAGCGATGCAATGTGCGGATCGGCCGGTTCTGGTTGAAGAGGTAGATCTCGTTATGGCGCGCCGAAAGAATCTGACCGCTGATGCCGTCGGCCCGGTCGGAGGCAAGGTAGACAACGAGCGGCGCGACTTTGTCCGGCGTTACCTGGCTGGCCCTGGCGACGCGCGCCTTCTCATCGTCGGTTTCGGCCGGGATCGATTGCACCATGCGGGTCCAAGCGAACGGCGCTACGCAATTCGAGCGCACGTTGAAACGCGCCATATCGAGCGCGATGCCGCGCGACAGCCCGACGATGCCGAGTTTTGCCGCCATGTAATTGGCCTGGCCGAAATTACCGATAAGTCCGGAGGTCGAGGTCATGTGTACGTAGCTGCCCGAATTCTGCTCCCGGAAATGCGTCGCGCAGGCACGACTCATGGCGAAGCTGCCGTTGAGGTGGACGCTGATCACGTCCGACCAGTCGGACCAACTCATGCGGTAGAAGATGCGGTCGCGCAGGATGCCGGCATTGTTGACGAGAATGTCGGCGCGGCCGAAAGCGTCGAGCGCCGACTTCACGATCTTCTCGGCGTTGGCCGGCTCGGCGATCGACAGCGTCGAGGCAATCGCCTGGCCGCCGGCCTTTTCGATTTCGTCGACGACCGCTTGGGCCGGTCCGGCGTCGGTGCCGGCGCCTTCAAGGCTCGCGCCGATATCGCAGACCACGACGCAGGCGCCCTCTTCCGCCATGAGCAGCGCGATAGCGCGCCCGATGCCCCGCCCTGCGCCAGTGATGATGGCGACTTTGCCGTCCACGATCCCTGGCATTCGATCCTCACGTTTCATTTTCCCCCCGCTTCGCGGGGGCGGGAAAGAACAACTATTGCCCCCAAACTTCCTGGGCAACCTCGACGATCATGCGCAGCTTCGCCCATTGTTCTTCCTCGGCCAGGATATTGCCTTCCTCGGTCGAGGCGAAGCCGCATTGCGGCGACAGGCAGAGTTGGTCGAGGCCGGTGAACTTTGCCGCCTCTTCGATCCGGCGCTTGATCGCGTCCTTGGATTCGAGCGCGCCGCTCTTCGTCGTCACCAAACCGAGCACCGCGAGCCGGTCCTTCTTCAACCGCTTGAGCGGCTCGAAGCCGCCGGCGCGCGCGCTGTCATATTCCATGAAATAGCCGTGCACCTTGATCCGGTCGAAGAGGACTTCCTGCATCGCGTCGTATCCGCCCTCCCCCATAAAAGTCGATTTATAGTTGCCGCGGCACAAATGCATGGTGACCGTCATGTCGGACGGGATGTCCGATATCGCCACATTGATAAGGTCCGCATAGGCCACCCCGAGATAGTCCGGATCGTCGCCGCGATCCGTCATTTGCTGGCGATATTTTGGATCGCACAACATGGCGATGAAGACCTCGTCGAGTTGCAGATAGCGGCAACCGGCATCGGCGAACGCGCGCACCGCTTTACGGTACGCCTGGCCGAGATCGTGAAAGAATTCATCGAGGGTCGGATAGATCGCCTTGTCGATCGGCGTCCGCACCGGGCGGCCATAAAGCGCCGACGGCGCCGGAATTGTCATTTTCGGCGTGCGCTGCGTGTGCGCCTTGAGGAACTTGAAATGTTCGAGCATCGGATGACCGGAAAAGCCGAGCTTGCCGGTAACGCGCACCCCTTCGTTACGGGTCGTCACAGCGGCAAAGGCGATCCCCGTGTTCATGACGTGGCGCTCGACGCCATCGAGCCCCCAGAGGAAATCGAGATGCCACCACGAGCGGCGGAATTCGCCGTCGCTGATGGATTGCAGGCCAATTGATTCCTGCTTTTTGATGATGCCCTCGATCGCGCGATCTTCCACTTCCCGCAGCACGGCGGCTGTGATCTCGCCCTTGGCGTGGCGCTCACGCGCCGCCTTCAGCACGGCGGGCCGCAACAAACTGCCGACATGATCGGCGCGGAACGGAGGCTTGGTTCGCAGCATGATTCTATTTTCCCCAGATTTCCTCGGCGACCTCGACGATCATGCGCAACTTCGCCCATTGCTCGTCCTCGCCGAGTACGTTGCCTTCTTCGGTCGATGCAAAACCGCATTGCGGCGACAGGCAGAGCTGATCGAGCGCCACATACTTCGCCGCTCGATCGACGCGGCACTTGATGTCGTCACGGCTTTCGAGCTGTCCGGACTTGGTGGTGACGAGGCCGAGCACCACCGTCTTGCCCTTCGGTACGAAGCGCAACGGCTCGAAGCCGCCCGCGCGGTCGCTATCGTATTCCATGAAGTAGCCGTGCACCTTGATCGCGTTGAACAGAATCTCGGCGACCGGCTCGTAACCGCCGCTGGCGACGAAACTCGAGCGGAAATTGCCGCGGCACAGATGCATGGTGATGGTCATATCGGGCGGAATATCGGAAATCGCCGCGTTGATCATGTCGGCATAGATTGCCGGCAGCGTCTCGGGATCTTCGCCGCGCGCGGCGATCTGCCCGCGCAGTGACGGATCGCATAGATAGGCGAGGTTGACTTCGTCGAGCTGCAGGTAACGGCAGCCGGCGTCGGCGAACGCGCGCACCACCTTTCGGTAGGACTGACCGAGGTCGCGATAAAACTCCTCCATCGCGGGGTAAATTGCTTCCGGCACGGCATCACGGCCATAGCGGAAATGCAGCGACGACGGCGATGGAATCGTCAGCTTCGGCGTTTGCTTGGTGAGCGCCTTGAGGAACTTGAAATGCTCGATCATGGGATGCGGTTTGTACCCGCCGAGCTCGCCGATGACGCGGAGCAAGATCGGCCGCGGCTGTGGGCCCTGAAATTTGATCTTGCGCTCGCCCATATAGGATTCGACGCCCGCGAGCCGCTCCAAAAAGTCGTAATTCCATGACGTGCGGCGGAACTCGCCGTCGGTGATCGACTTCAGCCCCACGTCTTCCTGTTTGCGGATCACATTCGCGATCTCGCGATCCTCAACCTCTCTGAGCGCTTCGGCAGTGATTTCGCCGCGTGAACGCTTGTCCCGCGCTTGCTTCAGCGCGGCCGGGCGCAACAGGCTGCCGACGTGATCGGCGCGAAAAGGCGGCTCAGTACGCGGCATGCATTAACCCCACACTTCATCAGCAACTTCGACAACCATGCGCAGCTTGGCCCATTGCTCGTCCTCGCTGAGAACGTTGCCTTCTTCGGTCGAAGCAAAACCGCATTGCGGCGACAGGCAAAGCTGATCGAGCGCCACGTATTTGGTCGCCTCCTCGATGCGGCGTTTGATATCGTCCTTCTGCTCCAGCGCGCCGCTTTTCGAAGTAACGAGACCGAGCACGAGCTGTTTCTTTCCCTTCGGAAAGAACCGCAGCGGTTCAAAGCCGCC
>JBEKSB010000016.1:0-32046 GCA_049517455.1 Xanthobacteraceae bacterium | reverse complement strand
AGGACTTCGAAGCCAGCATCCAGAGCGCCGTTGCCTGGACCCTCATCGCCCACATCCGCCGCCTCACAAGGAGGCTGGTGCGGGCATGAAATCCTGACAACCTTTATGAGTCAGACTCTAACACTGGTTTGCTTCTCACGCAGTGACGGTCTCTGAAATAAGAATATTTATAAAGTAAGGGCGCGGGCGTCGCTTCTCGCCCGAGTGCATGATAAGGCCATCTTTGTGGGACAGTTTGCCGAGATACTAGGAAGCATTCGGGCCGCCAGGCCCGCATAGAGGTGACCCAGTTGGACGCACAAAATCATCGCCGCATCCCGGCGCTTCGTTTGATGCGGAGCTTCGTTACCGCGCTCGCGGCGGTGTTCTTTATTGCATACGCGTCTTTCGCCTTCGCGCAGGAGAGCGCGACCGAGCATTCCGTCGCCATGGCGGAACTGCCGCAAGACCTCTCGCCCTGGGGCATGTTTCTTCATGCCGATCTCATCGTGAAGGCGGTGATGATCGGGCTTGCTCTTGCGTCGCTCGTCACTTGGACGATTTGGATTGCCAAAAGCCTCGAACTCCGCGGAGCGCGCAGCGCCGTGCGTGAGGGTCTGCGCATCCTCGGCAATTGCGCGACGCTCGCCCAGGCGAACGATCAGCTGCGAAGCGGCACAAGCCCCGTGGCGAAGCTCATGCAGGCCGCCGCGACTGAAATCCGGTTCTCCGCCAACCTGCGCGCCGACGGCCTGAAAGAACGCATTGCCTGGCAACTCGAGCGCATCGAGCTGGCGGCCGGCCGTAAAATCTCACGCGGCACCGGCGTGCTCGCCACCATCGGCGCGACGGCGCCCTTCGTCGGGCTGTTCGGAACGGTGTGGGGTATCATGGACAGCTTCATCGGCATCTCCAAGGCGCACACTACCAACCTCGCCGTGGTGGCGCCTGGCATCGCGGAAGCCCTGCTCGCGACCGCGCTCGGGCTCGTCGCGGCGATCCCTGCGGTCATGATCTACAACGTGCTGGCACGCTCGACGGCGCATTACCGCGCGCTCCTCGGCGACGGCTCCGCGCAGATGATGAAGCTCGTGAGCCGCGATCTCGATCGCGCCAGGCTGCCCAATCCTCAAGCCACGTCGCAAGCCGCCGAGTAAGACCATGGCGATGCGCCTCGATCACGGCGAGGACGAGCTTGAAGAGGTGCATGGCATCAACGTCACGCCATTTATCGATGTGATTCTGGTGCTGTTGATCATCTTCATGGTGGCGGCGCCGCTCGCGACGGTCGATATCGCCGTCGACCTGCCCTCCTCCAGCGCCGAACCGCAGCAGCGGCCGGACAAGCCGGTCTACCTCACGCTTAAATCCGACCTCAGCCTCGCCATCGGCGGCAACGCCGTCTCGCGCGATCAGCTTGCCGGCGCGCTCGATGCCGCGACCGGCGGTAATAAGGACGATCGCATCTTCCTGCGCGCCGACCGCAGCGTACCGTATGGCGACGTCATTCAAGTGATGAACGAGCTGCGCGCCGCACGGTATCTTAAGGTTGCGCTCGTCGGCCTCGAAATGCGGCAGGCGAAATGAGCGCGTTCACGATGTCGTGGTTCGAGGACGAAAACCCGCGCGACCTTTTGCGCTGGGCGATAGCCGCCGCGGTCGTCGTCGGCATTCATGCCGGAGCTATCGCCTATTTTCTCGCGTGGCAGCAGCCGGCAGCAATCGGCGACGACGCCGAGATCGTGACGGTGGAGCTTGCACCAATCGACTCAACACCGGATGCCGTCGCGCGCGACGACGCGCCCGCGCCGGAGACGATGACCGAATCAAAGGCGCTTCCGGAGCCGCAAAAAGAAAAGCCGCCCGAGGAGTTGAAGGTCGAACAGCCACCGGATGAATCGCCGACGACCGTTCCCGTGCCTGTCGCGAAGCCACCGGAGAAGGTCGAAGAGACTCCGCCGCCCGCCCCGCGCACGGCGCAACAGGTCAAGGGCGGCGCGCCGGCGATCGAAGCCTCATGGCAGACGAGCCTCGTGCGGCAGCTGCAGCGTTACAAGCGCTATCCAGCCGCGGCGCAGTCGCGCAACGAGCAGGGCGTGGTGCTTTTGAGCTTCAGCATTGACCGCACCGGCCACGTGCTCGCGCACAGCATCACACGCAGCTCAGGGTTTGCCGATCTCGACAACGAAGTGATGGCGATGATCTTGCGCGCGGAACCGCTGCCGGCTTTCCCAGCGAGCATGCCGCAGCCGCGGCTCGATCTCACGGTGCCGATTCGCTTTTCGCTACGTTAAGTCAGGTTCAGTCGTTGTTGCCGCTGCCGGCTGTTGGTGGCGGCACGAACCGAGGCGAGCCAAAGCCCCGGCCGAACGACGATTGCCCGCCCGGTTGTGCGCCGAATTGCACCGTCGGACCGTTCTGGCCGAACGGTTGCGAGCCCTGGCCGAAGTTCTTGACCCGGTCGTCGGGATCAGCAAACCTCGAACCGCCACCCGAGCCGCCGCCCGAGCCGCCGCCTAAGGTTTCGATGGTGAATGCCCACGCGGAGGGACCGGTCAACGACACCACCGCAATCGCCAATGCTGCCGCCGTAAAACAAAGCTGCGCCAATCGAAGCTTCATAATTCCCTCGCTAGCGCCCCCGAAGCACCCTGTACACGCTACGGGCGCATAGCCCCCGCCGTCAAGTGATCCCAACGCCCGTCATGAAGGAGCAACCATGCGTACCAAGCCGTGTTTGACATCGGTCGACGTCAAAAAAATGCTGGCGGCATGCGAGGCCGAAGCCGCCAAGAATAAATGGGCGGTGGCGATTTCCATCGTCGACGACGGCGGCTACCTGCTCGGCTTCGAGCGCATGGACGGAGCTCCGACGATTTCCGCCGAAGTGTCGCAGGGCAAGGCCCGTACTTCGGCCATGACCAGGCGGCCGAGCAAGTTCTTCGAGGACCGGGTCAAAGACCGGCCCGCTTTCATCACGTTTCCCGCCGGTCTCTTGATTCAAGGCGCCGTGCCGATCCTGCACAAGAACGAATGCGTCGGCGCGATTGGCGTGTCGGGCGTTCAGTCGCACGAGGACGAGCAGATCGCGCTCGCAGGCGTCAGCGCACTCGGCTAGGCCGCGATCCGCCTATTCAGCCGTCCAGCTCCTTGAAGTAGCGGTAGATGCCCCACTGGCTGAACGCGATGCGCCGTTTTGAGGCGAGATAGGCCTTGATGCGCGGGCGCTTTGCCACGCGATCGTGCAAGGCGATCACGCCAGGCACTTTCTTCTCGAAACGCTTCATGCGCTTGGGGAAAGCGTAGCGCAGGCCCTCGACGATCTGGAACAGCGAGAGGTCGACGTAACTGAGCCGGCCGCCGACCAGATGTTTGCCGCCATTCTTCTGCAAGACGCGCTCGAAATAGCCCAGGAATTTCGGCACGCGGTAACGCCAGAAATCCTTGGTGCGCCGACGCGCGGCCGGCCGCTGCTCTTCGAAATAGAGCCAACTGGTGATCGGATGATGGGTGTCGTGAATTTCGACCACCAGATCGCTGATGGTGAGCTGCAACTGGTGCGCCCACAGCCGCCCGGCCTCGTCGCGCGGCGAAAGCTTCAGGTGCGGCCCAAGATAGAACAGAATGTTCGCGGTCTGGGCGATGATGCGCTTGCCGGCCTTGAGGAACGGCGGCGCGAAGGGCGGGCGCGCGCAGCGCTTGTCCTCGATGATCTTCATCATCGCCGGCACGCCGGCCTTGCCCTTTTTGCGCGCGACATCGACATAGTCGGCGCGGGCCTCCTCGAGCGCCAGCCGGACGAATTCGCCGCGCCCTTGGACGGTCGGGTGGTAATAAAGCTCGTAGCGCATTGGCACCTCGCGGATCGGGAGGTTAACCCCAGCCCGGCGTGCGGTCACGCCCTGTTCAGGACATGAGGCCGGCGACTATACCGCGCCGTTTACGTGCGGGCTGCGCTCCACACGCCGCTACAACGTCCGCTGGAGCTTTGACCGCGCCAACTCCCACTGCCGCGCGCGGCACCCAATCGTCCGGATGCGACGGCATAATTAGCGCCGCTCGAAACCCTCAAAATGGCGGCGCCGTTAGACCTTACCCGCCCGGCGAAATCGATTGGACCCAGCCCGCCGTTGTAGACGATCGCGCCGTTGACGATTTGGCCGCTAAACCGATAGGCGGCGTCGCAGGGACCGCTTCTGGTAACGACGACGACGCTCCAGGAGCCGTCATATTTGCTGGCCGCGCGCACATAAGTCGCCTGAGTCAGTGCCGCCGCGGTGACCGTTGCAGCAAGCAGAATCGTACCGGCGGTATTGCGGATCATGTTTGCCCTCTTAAGCTTTGCGGCGTCCGTCAGACGCCTGGACGCGGTGAAACCGTCAAATTTCCCGTGAAACTATGCATACTGTTCCACGACCCGGGACGGCGTGTCCAGGATCACAGATTGTCAGAATCATAGTGTGAGGCGAGACGGCCCCTAACCGCCGGCCGCCGCTTTGTATTGCTCCTCAGTTACCTTCTCCAGCCATTCGACCGTCTTGCCGTCGAGCGATTCCTGGATGGCGATATGGACCATGGTCGTCGTCGGACCGGCGCCGTGCCAATGCTTCTCCTGAGGCGGAAACCAGACAACGTCGCCGGCGCGGACTTCGCGCAGCGGGCCGCCGAAGGACTGCACGCGGCCGGTACCGGAGACAACGTACAGGGTCTGCCCGAGCGGATGGGTATGCCAATTGGTGCGCGCCCCCGGCTCGAAGCTCACCAAAAGCGCGCGCACACGCGCCGGTGCCGGCGCTTCGACGATCGAGTCCTGCCAGACCGTGCCGGTAAAATACTCGCCGGACGCACGGCGCGATGGCCGCGAGCCGCCGGGGTGAATGTCCATGCGTGTTTCCTTCCGATTGGCCGCAAGGTCGTAAGTGGGGCTCCGTCCTCGGACGGGTAAGATAACGGAAATCCGCGTGCGATACGCTCCCCACCATCGCCCGACGCCGCAACAAGGTCGCAGTCGGCGGCTATTGGCAATATGATGCGGGTGTGTCGCCAAGGGGATCGGATTTTGGGACTTATTCGGACAATCGCGCACATTGCCGACGATCGCACCTTGCGGTTTCTCGCCGTTGTCGCCTTCGGCCTCGCGCTCGGCGCCTGCTCAAAATGTGACGTGCCGACCTGGCGCCACGATTCACCCGCCGCTCCGCAGTCCTGCCACGACGGCCCGGCGGCGCAATAGCCGTCATCAAGCCGCGAGCGTCTCCTTCACGGCGGCGACGAGCTGCTTGAGCGTGAACGGTTTGGGCAGGAACGCGTACTGGCCGTGTTCGGGAAGATGTTTCTGGAAGGCGTCCTCGGCATAGCCGGACACGAAGATAATCTTCAGGCTCGGATTGCGGTTGCGCAATTCCCGCGCCAGGGTCGGCCCGTCCATCTCCGGCATGACCACGTCGGACACTACAAGGTCCACAGGTTTGTCGGATTTCTCCAAGACGTCGATCGCCTCGACGCCGTTGCCGGCCTCGAGCACGGTATAGCCGCGGGAGGCGAGTCCGCGCGCGTTAAGCGCGCGTAACCCCTCCTCATCCTCCACCAACAGGATCGTGCCTACGCCGGTGAGATCGGCGCTCGCAGCGCGTTTGACCTGATCGGCGGCGGCCAGCGTGTGGGTGATCGCCGGCGCTTCAATCTCGGCAGCCTGCTCCGCCGCCTCCAGAGCGCTAGCGATGTGGCGCGGCAGGAAAATGCGAAAAGTGGTGCCTTCGTGCAGCGCGGAATCGACGTAAACAAAGCCGCCGGTCTGCTTGATGATGCCGTAAACCGTTGAGAGGCCGAGGCCGGTGCCCTTCCCCACCTCCTTGGTTGAGAAGAACGGATCGAAGATTTTGCCGAGGATGGCTTCCGGAATGCCAATGCCGGTGTCACGGACCTCGACCAATACGTAATCGGCGGCGGGCATCCCTTTGGCGTGATAGCGCTCGCATTCTCTCGCCGTGACATTCGTGGTGCGCACTTGCAGCCGCCCGCCCTCCGGCATGGCGTCGCGCGCATTCACCGCGAGATTCACGATCACCTGCTCGAGCTGCGAAATATCGACCTTGACCGGCCACAGATCGCGGCCATGCACCACGTCGAGCGTGACCTTCTCGCCGATCAGCCGCCGCAACAGCATGGTAAGATCGCTCAACACCTCGCCGAGATCGAGCACTTGCGGCCGCAAGGTCTGCTTGCGTGAGAACGCCAGCAGATGCCGCACCAGGCTCGCCGCCCGGTTGGCATTCTGCTTGATCTGCATGATGTCGCCGAACGAAGGATCGGTCGGCTTGTGCGCGTTGAGCAGGAAGTCGGTCGCCATGATGATGGCGGAGAGAACATTGTTAAAGTCGTGGGCGATGCCGCCGGCAAGCTGGCCGACAAGCTCCATCTTCTGCTGCTGGGTGACTTTGTTCTCGAGCTCGCGCTGGGCCGTCGTCTCGAGCGTATAGACGATGGCCGCTTCCTGATCGCGCTCCTCTTCTTCGACGGCGGTGACGTAGAAGGAGCCGAAACGCTCGCCGTCTCCAACGAGCGCGGCGTCGACCGGCGCGATGTCACCTCTGCCGCCGGCCGCTTGGGCGATGGCGGCTTCGAGCGGCCCCCGATCGCGCTCAGCGACCACGGCGGCGATCGAACGGCTGCCGCCCTCGATGTTCAGCACATTGTGAAAGAGCCGCGCGAACAGCGGATTGGTGCGCACGATGCGGCCGTCCCTATCCACGGTCGCGATCGCCATCGGCGTATTGTGGAAAAAGCGCATGAAGCGGATTTCGGCCGCGCGCTGCGGATCGGTGCCGTCGTCGCGCGCACGATTGAGGACGAGCGTGCGCGAAGCACCCGGTGTGCCGTCGGCGCCGAAGGCAAGCTTGTGGAATAGACGAACCGGCAACGTGCGCCCGCTGCGTGTCTTCAAATCGAGGTCGAGCACCTCGGTCTTGATTTCGCCCGGTGCGGCGCGCACGGTCGTCAGCAGCGCAGCGCCGTCGCCGGCCACGAGGTCTGCGAGCTTAAGCCCGCCGGAACCGACCTGAGCGAGATCCTGATCGAGCCAGTTGGCGAGCGTGGCGTTGAGATAGACCACGTCGCCCTTGGCATCGGCGGAAAAAAAGCCGGCCGGCGCGTGGTCGAGATAATCGACGGCATGCTGCAATTCCTGGAAAACGTTCTCCTGCCGCTCGCGCTCGCGCGTCACGTCGCTGATCGACCATACGGTGAGGCGTCGCTCGCGTCCTTTTTTGCCGAGCGGCCGCACGCGTAGCCGCAGCCAACGCGGCGGACGGCCCTTCATCCCGGCGACGCGCACTTCCTCCTGAAGCCGTTTGCCTTCGCGCGCCGCCTTGAGCAGCCGGTAGATCGCCTCGGAGGCGTCCGCATCGCCGATGAACACGCGCTCGACCGGCCGCATGTCGTTTGCGTCCGCCGCGTCGATAAGGTCGAGATAGGCGGCATTGGCGTAAATGACCCGCCCGTCGCCATCGGTGACGAGAACGCCGTCGAAGGCGTCATCGACGAGGGATTTGATCAGCGGGTTGGCCGGCTCCGCCGCCGACAGCCGCAAAATACCCGCGGCAAGCGCGAACAGGGAGAAGACGCCGACCGTGGCGAGCACCGCCAGAAAAACGAGGATGTAAGGCTCGGCAGTGCCGCGGCGAAGCACCATGAAGCCGGCCGCAGCGGCTACCAGCATCCCGGCCACCAGCAGCACGAGGATCACGCTGCCGGCCGACGCTCTGGCGCTGCGGTCGACCGACTTACGTGCGGTGCCGGCAGAACTCTCGGTGATGCCGTGTGTCGTCATCCCTGCCCTAGTACGGTTGCCGGCTCACTTTCAGTGCCTCGTGCGCGACGGTCGCGCAAGAGGATTTGCGCGCCACTTCACAGTGGCCGCGACCCGCCCGCCAAGCGGCGCAGGCGCATGATGTAACCGATGATTTCGGCAACGGCCCGGTAATGCTCCTGAGGGATTTCCTGGTCAATCTCCACCGTGCCATGCAGCGCGCGAGCAAGCGGCGGGTTCTCGACCACGGGGATGCCGTGCTCCTCCGCGACTTGGCGGATCTTGCGGGCAATCAGGTCGACGCCCTTGGCGACGCAGACCGGTGCATTCATGCCGCGCTCATATTTCAGCGCGATGGCGAAATGCGTTGGGTTGGTGATGACGACCGAGGCCTTCGGCACCGCCGCCATGATGCGCTTGCGCATTCGCGTCTGGCGCAATTGCCGGAGCTTGCCTTTGACGGCCGGATCGCCCTCGGTCTGGCGGAACTCCTCCTTCATCTCCCGCAGCGACATTTTGTGCCGCTCGAACCATTGCCGGTACTGAAACAGGTAGTCAGCGGTCGCGACGATGGCGAGGATCGCCACCACCGTGCCCAGCATCTTCATAGCCAGCGTACGGGTGAACGGCAGGAGCACAGCCGGATCGGTCGTGACGAGGCCGCCCAGTAGATGGCGCTGCGGCCATAACAGCGACGCCATGACCGCGCCCACCACGCCAAGCTTGGCGAGCCCCTTGGCGAAATTGGCGAGCGCTTGACGCGAGAACAGCCGCGCGAGACCGGCGGCCGGCGAAATTCGCGACAGTTGCGGTTTGAACGGTTCGGTCGAAAACACGGGGCGGTGTTGAACGATGTTGCCGGCAAACGCCGCGATGCAGAGCAGAAGGAGCGGGATGCCGACGGCGCCGATAACCTCCATCGCCAGAGTTTTCACCAGCGCCACCAGCGCGGGGCCATCGGTAGGAATGAGATAGGATTTGGCCAGGAGGCCTTGCAGCGTCGCCGCGAGACTGGCGGCCGTCGGCGCCGCGAACACCATGATCATCAGCGTCCCGCCGGCGATCATGAACCAGGTGTTCACTTCGGTGCTTTTGACGACGTCGCCGCGCCGCAGCGCTTCCTCGAGCCGTCTCGGTGTCGGGTCTTCTGTTCGGTCGTTACTTTCGCTTTCTTCGGCCATCTCAGGTGCTCACCCGTGTGGAACGAGCGCGTGCAGGACGCCGCCGGCATAGTCGAGGAAAAATCCCATCATCGAGCCGAGCACCAGCACCAGCAACAAGAAGCCGAGCAGGATCGACAGCGGCAGCGCCACGAAGAAGACCTGCATCTGCGGCATCAGCCGCGCCAGCACGCCGAGCCCGATATTGAACAGCAGTCCGAATACGAGAAACGGCGCGGAAAGCTGAATGCCGATGCGAAACGCGCCGGCCACAGTTTTGGTTATCAGCGCCGCCGCATCGCCGGTGGCGGGCACCTCGCCCGGCTCGAACAGACTGTAGCTGTCGTTGAGCGCGGCAATCACGAGGTGATGCATGTCGGTGGCGAAGAACAGCGTAATGCCGAGCATGGTGAGGAAATTGCCGATAATCGCGCCCTGCTCGCCCTGCGTCGGATCGACCGCGGTAACGAAGCCGAGACCCAGTTGCTGCGCGATCACGTAGCCCGCGACCTCGAGCGCGGAAATGGTCAGCCGCGCGGTGATGCCGAGCATCGCGCCGATGAGAATTTCCTCAACGAGCATCACCAAAGCCGGCCCGAGCGCCCCCGGATCGATGTGATAGGCGCTGCGATGGAGCGGCAACAGCATGGCGGCGAGGATGAGCGCGAATGTCAGCCGCATGCGCGCCGAGATATTTTGCTCGCCCAGCCCCGGCAGCAACATCAGCATCGTGCCGGTGCGCGCGAATACCAGGAGAAAAGCGGCTCCAAGCGCCGGCAGGTAGGATAGATCGATGTGCACGGCTAAATGTCCACTCAGCCGTTGGTGATGTGCGCGGCGATCCGCAAAAAGTTCGAGTGCAGCGCATCCGCCATGAACGGCAGCGCAACTAACATCGCGAGGAAGATCGCCAGGATTTTCGGCACGAAGACTAGAGTCGTCTCCTGAATCTGCGTGAGCGCCTGCAGGAGCGAGACGGCGACGCCGACGATCAATCCGACCAACATCAATGGCGCCGCGACGAGAATGAGCGTCACGATCGCGTCGCGCGCCACATCCATAACTTCCGGTCCGGTCATTCTTTTCCCCGCCCCTACGCCATCCTGAAATGCCCGCCGCAGGCGGGCTTCGAAGGAATTAGATCGGCATCCTCAAAATTTCCTCGTACGCCGCAATGACCTTGTCACGAACGGAAACGAGCGCCTGGATCGCCGTTTCGCTTTCCGCGACCGCCGTAACGACATCGATCATGTTGGCTTTGCCCATCGCCACGGCATGCGCTTGGGTGTCCGATTTGCTGCCGGCGGCGGTCACCGTCGCCATCACGTCCTTGAGGACCGAACCGAAATTGGGTCCGCTGTCTTGCGTGGAAGCATCGCGGCCGAGGCCGGCAGATTGATCGCGCAGCTGCGCGAGAGCAGCAGCATAGGCATTGGCGGCGGCAGCCGGTGTCGGCATGGTTCACCTTAGGTTTTGAGGATATCGAGGGTGCGCTGGAGCATGCGGCGCGTAGCAGTGATGACGTTAAGATTGGCTTCGTAGGAGCGCTGTGCGTCGCGCAAGTCGGTCATCTCGACCAACGAGTTCACGTTTGGATATTTGACGTCGCCTTTCGAGTCGGCGACCGGATTGTCAGGCTCGTGCCTGACGCGGAAATCCGAACTGTCGGTGGCAACGCGACCGAGCCCGACCACGTGCGCGCTAAGTTCGCGGTCGAGTTCGGAACGAAAGGTGACGATGCGGCGCCGATACGGATCGCCGCCGGGCGCGGTTGCCGTCGAATCGGCGTTGGCGATGTTCTCGGAGATGATGCGCATGCGGCCGGCTTGCGCGCGCATCCCGGTGGCGGCGATCGCGATCGATTTGATGAAGTCCATCACGGCTGGTCGTCTCCGCTTGCCGCTGGAAACCTGGCCTCAGGCTTTGCCAATCGCCGTTTTGATCAATGCGAGGCTGTGCGTGTAGAGCGAGGTCGCCGCGTCGTAATCCATCTGGTTGCCGGCGAGTTTGAGCATCTCGTCCTCGTGGCTGACCGCGTTGCCGCGTGGACGCACCTCGTAGTGCGGTTCCTTATCCTCGGCAAATTGCGAGCCGCTGCCACCTGAGACGCCAATATGGCCGGGATCTGTGCGCGCAAGCGTAAGCGACGCTGTTTGCAGCGCATTCTCGAAATTCGGCGGCCCTAGATCGCGGGCGCGGTAGTTGGGGGTATCGGCATTGGCGACGTTCTCGGCGAGGACGCGTTGGCGTTCCTGATGCCACTGCATGCGCGTGCGCAGCATCGAGAGAATCGGAATATCGACGATCGGCATGGCGCGGCCCTCATTGCCCCTAGGCAGACTTTGCCGGGGGTATGGTTAATGAGGAGTTAAGCCGAGTGTTGGTGGGCTCCTGCCATTAATCCGCCATTTACCATAGAAATGCTGCTTACTCGGGGACCGGGCTCTAAAACGCCCGTCGACTTTAATTCTTTGTTAGTATTCGCGGCGGCAAATGTTACCGGCGCTGTTAACCATTGGGAATCCGGTGGGCCGCGGCGACGACAATGGGGAGTTGGGCGGATGTTCGATTTGTTCGGCGCGGAGATGCCACTCGCCGTACGCTTTTTCTTGGCATTCCTCATCGTGCTGGGATTGATTGGCGTGGCCGCGTGGGCGGTACGCAGATTCGGCAGCGCGCGACTTGGCGGTGCGGTGCGCGGACGGCAGCCCCGACTCGCGGTGATCGAATATGCCACCGTTGACGCGCGGCGGCGGCTTCTGCTGGTCCGCCGCGACAACGTCGAGCACCTTGTCATGATCGGCGGCCCGACCGACGTCGTGGTCGAATCCAACATTGTGCGCGCGGCGCCAGCTTCCCGCGACGTGGCCGTACCGCGTCCGCCTGCACTGCCGGAATCGCTGCCGCGGCCGATTCCGTTGCCTGAAGCCGCATCGAACGGTTCCTGGCCGCTACAGCCGGAGCCGCCGGCGCCGCCGCGACGGGTGCCGCGGCTTGAGCCGACGCTCGACGAATCAGGAAGCTCTGCGCCGCAGCATTCCGAGCCGCCGCCCCGCGCGCAGCGCGAAGCTCTGACTGCGCTTGCCGAAGATCTTGCGGCGCACCCGGTACCACCAGCACCGCAGGCGGCGCCCGTTACGCCCCTCCCCCCGCGCGGCCGCACAGCGTCACGACCGCAACCGGCCGAACCGCGCACGGAGGCCCATCGTCCAGAGCCGCGTCCCGAACCGCGCATGCCGGTGCAACCAACCAACCCGGAGCCCTCGGCGGCCGATCAAAGCCTCGCGGAAATGGCGCAACGGCTCGAAGCGGCGCTGCGCAAGCCAAAGCCGGCGGAGCCGCGCGAGACACACGCTCCATCGCCGACGACTGGACGCGTGGCGCCAGCGCCTGAACACGCTGACGAGGAGAAAGCCGCAACTCCACCCCCTCCCCCGCTGCCCCGCGCGGCACGGCCAACCGAAGCAAAACCCGCGCGCGCGGACGCCAGCCCGAAGGAAGGCAAAGCGCTCTACGACACACTGGAACAGGAGATGGCGAGTTTGTTGGGCCGTCCCGCAGGCAAGACCTGATGGCATCAACTTGGGGTCGCCGCGTCCGTATCAAAACGGTGGCGGCCTCAGTAGCGGCTCTCATTGTTTCGGCGATGCCGCTCGCCGCACAAGATATCAGCATCAACCTCGGTCAAGGCGCCGCAACAGGCGGGCTGAACGAGCGCATTATCCAGTTGATCGCGCTGTTGACAGTGCTTTCGCTGGCGCCGTCGATCCTGGTGATGATGACCTCGTTCACGCGCATCGTCGTGGTGCTGTCGCTCTTGCGCACCGCGCTCGGCACCGCGACCTCGCCGCCCAATTCGGTGGTCATCTCGCTGGCGCTGTTCCTCACCGCCTTCGTGATGGGGCCGGTGCTCACGCGCGTCTATGACGTCGGCGTCAAGCCGCTGGTCGCCAACGAGATCAACATCAACGAAGCGTTCGACCGGGCCTCGGGACCGCTGCGCGGCTTTATGGAGAAGAACGTCCGGGAGAAGGATTTGCGATTGTTCGTCGACATGTCGGGCGAGAAAGCGCCGTCGAAGCCGGAAGACTTGTCGATGCGTATCCTGATCCCCGCCTTCATGATCTCCGAACTCAAGCGCGCGTTCGAGATCGGGTTCTTGCTGTTCCTGCCATTCCTCATCATCGACTTGGTGGTCGCCTCGGTGCTGATGTCGATGGGCATGATGATGCTGCCGCCGGTCGTGGTGTCATTGCCGTTCAAGCTCATATTCTTCGTGCTGGTCGACGGCTGGACGCTGGTCGCCGGCTCCCTCATTCAGAGCTACGGGACATAAATCCTCGTCATTGCGAGGGTCGCAGACCCGAAGCAATCCAGCGTTGGTTCTGGATTGCTTCGTCGCTTCGCTCCTCGCAATGATGACTAGTGCAACGGAACTCCATCAGCAGTTCCGCGTCAGTTAGCTGACAAACAAAATCTGCTGAGGAGAACGTCATGGGATTCGGACCCGGATGGTTGCTTTGGCTGCTTGGTATCCCGCTGCCAATCATCATTCTGTTGGCGATTTTCATGCACCACTAGACGGAAACCGGCGGCTCATTCTGCCGTGATGCCCACGTTCATCGCGGGCATCACCGTTTAAGGCTCACCGCTGCGCGGTTCGCCCCGCCGCGCGCGGGGGCGGCGCGGGTGGCATCGCCGCCGGGCGTGTTGCCGGCGCTGCGGAAGAAAGTGGTGCACCGCTCGCGGGCGCTTTTGCCGGCGGCGACGCCGCAGGCGAAACGGCGCCCGCATCTGGATAGCGCGCCTGCATGTCGCGCAAGAACCCTTCGAGCGTGTCGATCGACGCCGCGGCACGAGCGATGTCGCGGAATTCCCCTCCACTCGTGCCGAGCGGCGCGGAGACGACCTCAAATGCCCGCGCGTCTGGCGTTTGCGCCATCTTCGCCGCGTATTTCTCACGGAAGCGGCTCAAGCTCAAAGCGTCTTCGCCGAGCGCATAACCGATCGCCGCACGCAAGATGTCCGCCCGCTCGACCTCGTTCAACGGCTGCCATTCCTTCCAGCGCTCGCCATAATAAAGCTCGATCTGCTCCGCCGACTGGCTCCAGCGCCGCGCGGCCCACAATATGTCGGAACGCAAGCGGACCGTCTCGCGGCCTTCGATATTGGCGATGACTTCCAGCGCCACATCATAGCGGCCGAGATCGGAGAGAGCGCGTGCCTCGAGCAGCAAGCGCTGATTGCGCAGCTCAATGGCGAGATCGGAGGTGCGACTGGTGCGCAGTGTCGCCAGCGCGCGATCGGCCTTATGGTTCATGAGATAGATGACGGCCAGGCGCGTCGCCACTTGCGCGCGCGCGGCACCTTGCAGCCGGTGATCGACCTGGTACTGCAACAGCTCTGCGGCCTGGTCGAGCAGGTCCACGGACACCAGCCGGTCGGCAAGCCGCCGGATCATCTCGTCGCCACGGCGGCCGATCGGGGTAAGCTCGCGAAAGTCATAGAACAGAGCGAGCGCATCGATGGCGGAAAGCGTATCGCCTTTGCCGGCCAGAAACAGCGTATCGAACGTCGCCGCCGCCTCCTCCTGGATGCGGTGCGTCATGTCGGAATCCGGATGCGCCGCGACGGCGCTGCGCATGACGTAGAAAGAATCGCGGTAGCGCCGGTCTTCGGTATAGAGCCTTGCTAGGATTTCCAGCGCCCCGATCTCGGTGTCGTCGCCGCGCCAAATGGTGGTGAGCGTTTCCAGCTCGGAAATGACATCCTCGCGCTTGAGATCGCCGAGCGTGTAGCGCAGCGCCGCCTCGCGCAGCCGTCCCTGCGCCGCAGCCGGACGGTCCCAGGAATCCGCCGCCGTGCGGTAGGCGGAGAGCGCCTCTTCGCTGTGGCCCAACCCTTCCGACAATCGCCCGACGAGCACAGAGAGCGCCGGCTGCAACTCGCGCGGAAACCCTATGGTTTCGATGTCGTTGAGTTCGTCGCCGGCGCCGCCAAAATCACCCACCTCAATGGCGGCGCGCATCTCGTCCTTGAGCGCAACCCGCTGCAGCTCAATCGGCAGCGTGGCGATCGCCGCTTCGACGCTCTTGAAGCTGTCGCGCGCCTGCGCCCATTTGCCCTGACCGGCATAGGCGAGCGCGCGCCATAACGGCGCATCGTGCTGATCGCCGATCGCCGGGTTGGCGAGATCCTTGAGCGCGTCATCGGGCCGATTCATCATGACTTCGGCGACGGCGCGCAACACGTTGGCGGAAACGTCCTCAACACCCGGACGGTCTCCCGCCAGCACCACGTCGAGCACGCCTTTGGCCTCCGGATACATGTCACGGGCGATGTAGAAACGCGCGAGGTCAAGCCGCTGCGGCAGACGCTTGCCCGCCGGGGCGCCGGCCGCGGCAGTAATGAGCTGCGATTGGCGTTCACTGAAGGTCGCCTGCCGGTCGAAGCCCCAAACCTGCGAATCGAACATCACCGGCCGTAACGCGCTGCCGTGCAGGACGCTTTGCAGCGAGCTCGACAGGGTCAAGCCGCCGGGCCGGCTGATAACGACTTTGTCTGGAGCAATCTCCACATTCACGTCATCGGCGAGCGGCTCGACCACCACGCCCTGGGTCGAGGCGAGCGCGCGGAATTCGACGAAATCCTGCTCGTTGACGAAGCCGCGGGCCGGCGCAAAACCGGTTACAACGAAAAGATCGTCGCCGACTCCGGAATCGTGGATGCGATGCAATTGGTGCGGCTCCTCGAAGGAGACCGCGACGCTCGCGCGATTCGGCCCGATCATGTTGCGGGCGATGTCGAGCGCGCGCGTCGGATCGGCCATGGTATCGCCGATGGTCACGGTCCATCCCGGCCCGTCGGTCGCAACGCTCGAAAGGTGCGGACGATCGAGCCGGATGCGGACAATGCCGGTGTCGCCGTCGCGGGTGAACTCGGCGCCGCGAATGGTGCGGCTCGCTTCGCCATTGAGCGCGGCAAGGTCGATAGCCGATTTCGAATCCAACACGATCCAGAGCGAGTCGGCACGATGGAACACGGCCGCTGCGGTGGGAGTCAGGAATGGAAACGACAATTTCAAGTTGGCGCCTTGGCGGGACAGTTCGACAGCGACTGTGTCGTCCGCCTTGCGGTCGCGCGGCGACGGCGCGGGCGGGTGCGGCGCCGCGCTCGCCGGCACCTCGACTTTCGCTGCCGGGGCCGGGGCTTCGGCATTCCGCGCAGACGCCGTCGCGGGCGCAGGCGCGGCGGATCGAACAACGGCGGCGGGCGCCGGGGGCGCAGTCTTGACCTCCGCTGGCTTCGGCGTCTCCAGGGGAATTGGCGCGGCCGCGGCCTGCGGTACGGCTGGAGTCTGCACGGCGACTGTCGCCGGCGCCGCGACGCCGGGCAGGTCGGCAGCCGGCGCGGCCGCGGCGCTTGGTGCAACGGCTTCAGGAAGCGGTTTTGCAGACGGTCCGCCTTCGGCAGCCAGAATCGGCAAGCCGTTTCCGGCGGCTTTGTCGTGGGCGGCCGCGGCGGCGTCAGCGTTGACGACGTCGACAACGTAGCCCTTGCCGTCGCGGAAAGTGCGCACATCGACCTTGGTAAGGAAGCTAAAGCGGACCAAAGCCGAATCCTGTTCGACCTCGGAATTAATGGCGACGACAGCTGCCGGCAAAGCCGCCTCGACGTCGGTCAGGTCGAACGTCAGCGGCGCATCGAATGTCAGCGTCAGCCGTTCGCTGGCGCGATCCGCGGACACCGCCGTCTGATCCGGAATGTCGAAAACGTAGCGCGTAAAGGTCGGTTGGGTCGCTACATGCACGCGCACCGGCACGAGCTTCTTCTGTTGCTCACTCTGCTGCGCGAGCCGCGCGAGCCGCTCGGCTTCCCGCGCGCGGCGCGCCAATTCCTCGACCACCTCCTGCGGCAGGCCGGGCGGCGCCGCGCTCCAGGTCTCCGGCAACAGGTCGACGAAAAATTTCGCGCCGGCGGCCATCGAGTTGACCGTCACCTTGCGCGCCAGTGCCAGGCGGATGGCGCGGCCGTCGGGATCGCGCCGCGCCGCACCGATATAGTTCGGCGCTTGCATTGACAGGCTCTCGACGGAAAGAAAGACCGGCTTAGCGAAGTTGATGATCAGGACATTGCCGGCGGCGTGCGCGCTGGCATCAATGTCCTCGCTCAGCGCGAAAACGAGCCGGGCGTAGCCGGCGCTGACGTCGACAGTGACGGCAGCGCGCAGCGGATCAGCCCTGGAGGTGGCCGGCGCCACGAACACGAGAGCGAGGAGACCGAGCGCAAACGCCTTCCGGATGGTGCCGCACGCCATGATTTACTCGACCGACGCCACATTCATGCCGACGGCGCGCTTGAAGCCCGCGGCTACGCGCCGGCACAGCAGCCCGGGGAGAGAGGCTTAAGGATAGGGCCGCCCGTTTAACGTCCGATTAACGGCTTTTTCAATGATTCCAGAAGGTTATGAAGAAGAGCGAATAGCGATGCGCATTGCTCGCCTCCTCCCTGTAATCGCCGTTGCCATTTCGCTCGTCGCCAACCGGAACAATGCCGGCTGGACAACGTTTCCCGGGCTGCGCACTCCCAATTTGCAGAAGGAAAATCGGCGATGCCGGGTTCGGCGCGATACACCCCAGGCAGTCTCCGCCGAAGTCGGGGAAATCGAGCGCCGTTTCCGAGGGCCTCGGCGAGGCCGTCGCGTCCGCCTTGTTCGGCTGGGCCGATCGGCGAAACTCGGAAACGTGGCGCTGACGGCTGGCCGACGAAATCGAGCCGCGGCCGCCGTTTGCGCTTTCGGTCGCCAATGGCGTCAGTGTCCTCATCGGCACCATCAGCCGACGCTCGGACTTAAACGGCCGATCTGAAGGCAATTCGGACCGATCCGAAACCGGGTATTGTTACGGCGCGGGAGCATGCACATGCATGCGCCGTGCACCCATCGGATGGTTCCCCATGCTCGGCGCCTACCCTGCGAAACGTCCCGACGACACGTCATTGAAAACCGCCACGTGGGTCGATCTCTTCGATCCTACCGACGCGGAGAGGTCGGCGTTCGAAGAAGCCTTTGGGCTGCGCGTGCCGACCAAGGAACAACTTGTCGAAATCGAGTCCACCAGCCGGCTGCGCACCGACGGCGACGCTCTTTATATGACGGCACCGCTGCTCTTCGCCGCCGACAACGAACCCTGGGTCTTTGCCCCGACCGGCTTCGTGCTTGCCAAGAACGTTCTGCTCACCGTGCGCTCTTCGAAACTAACGGCATTCCACACGGTGATAACCGAGCTTACCGCAAGTGAGCACATCGAGCCGGCTCACGCCTTCGTGCGGCTCCTCGAAGTTTTGGTCGACCGCATGGCGGATCTGCTCGAAGGCAGCGCCCGCGACCTCGACGACGCCTCGCACCTCATCTTTCGGCCGGAAGCGCCCAAGGAGGCGCGTTTGTCCCACGAGACGGCGAAGCTGCGCCGGCTGATGATCCACACCGGCCGCGTCAGCGAGCGCATGGCGCGCGTTCAATATACGCTCGTGTGCCTCGATCGGATGGCGAAATTCGTGGTCGAACGCTGCCGAGAATGGATCGCGCGCGATGTGAGTAACCGGCTGCAAACCGTCTCCTCCGATATCGCCTCGCTCGTGCAATTCACCGAGGGGCTGGTGAGCCGGGTGCAGCTTCTGCAGGACGCCGCCAGCGGCATCATCAACATCGACCAGAACGAGGTGATGAAGGTTCTGACCATCGCCTCGGTCGTCGGCATTCCGCCGGTGCTGGTCGTCGGTGTCTACGGAATGAATTTCAAGAACATGCCGGAGCTGGATTGGACCTGGGGCTACCCATACGCCCTGGCGCTCGTTGTAATTACCTCTTTGTTGCCCCTTATTTGGTTCAAATGGAAGGACTGGATTTGATTCGATAACGCGATCGCACTTGTTCGCAATGTTGAGCCAAAGCACAATGTTAGGCTGAAACCCAACGGCGACGACACACATGGAACCCAGAGCATGAAGAGCGCTTTTGGCACCACCAAAACGGGTTTCGTCCTCGTGCTCCTGGTCCTTTTGTTGCTCATCGGCCTGCCCATCGCGGTCTGGCTGGATCTGACCAATCTCGCCGAAACGAACCTGACTCGCCAAGCGAGCGATCTGAATTCCATCATCAGC
The DNA here is from genome assembly GCA_049517455.1 of Xanthobacteraceae bacterium. GTDB lineage: Bacteria > Pseudomonadota > Alphaproteobacteria > Rhizobiales > Xanthobacteraceae > BOG-931. The sequence continues at coordinate 12,939 of JBEKSB010000016.1, read as the reverse complement.
AGCGTCCGGGGTTACTACGCCGCCAACGTCGTCGGCCGTATCCTCGCCGCGCCCGGCGTCGCGACCCAGGTGGTGCACAATTACGAAGCTATCCCGGGCGCAATTCCCATTCCGGCAACGCTTTCGCTCGAACTCGGCAAGGTGATCAGCGAGCGGCAGCACAACGTAAAGTACCGTTTTGTCTCGGATTATCCGTTCGCCAACCGCGCGCCACACGCGCTCGACCAATTCGAAACGGATTCGCTGCGCAGTCTGCGCCGAGACCCCAATCAGGTGCTGAGCCTCGAATCGAGTTCTCTATTCGTGGATCAAGTTCGGCTGGTCGCAGCCGTGATCATGGGTACAGCCTGCGTCAACTGCCACAACGCCCATCCAGAAAGCACCAAGCACGACTGGAAAGTGGGCGACGTCCGCGGCCTCCAGGAAGTGACGATCGCCCAGCCGATCGGCGGCGACATATTCGCGTTCAAATATCTATTGGCTTATTTTTTCCTCGTCGCGTTGATCGGCTCCCTCTTTATTGCACTGCAACGGCGTCAGGCCGCGGTCATCCAGGGCATGAATACCGAACTCGAAACGGCCAACGATTTTCTCGCCTCGTTATCGATGAAGATATCGCGATACCTGGCGCCCCAAATCTACAAAAGCATCTTCAGCGGCCAAAAGGATGTCACCATCCAGACCGAACGAAAGCGGCTTACGATGTTCTTTTCCGACATCAAAGACTTCACAGCGACCACCGAGCAGCTCCAGCCTGAGCAAATCACGGAGCTGCTCAACGAATATTTCACCGAGATGTCGAAGATCGCGCTGGTCCACGGCGGCACTATCGACAAGTTCATCGGCGACGCCATGCTGATTTTTTTCGGCGACCCGGAGACGAAGGGAGATGGCGAAGACGCCAAGGCTTGCCTGCACATGGCGATCGAGATGCAGGATCGAATCGCAGGCCTCAACGCCAAATGGCGTAATGCCGGAATCGAGCACCCCTTCCGCGTCCGCATGGGCATCAATACGGGATTTTGCAACGTCGGGAATTTCGGCAGCGACGATCGGATGGATTACACGATCATCGGCGCGGAGGCCAATCTGGCCGCGCGCCTGCAATCGGTGGCGGAGCCCGGCCACATTGTCGTCAGTTACGAAACTTGCGCGCTGGTCCGCGACATCGTCGTCGCGCAGGCGCTGCCCCCGATCACAATGAAAGGAATTAGCCGCGAGGTCGTGCCCTATGCGATCAACGGCATTCTCGATTCCACCGGCGAGACAATCCAAGTCTTCAGCGAGCACCTGACCGGATTGGATTTCTATCTCAACGCCAATATGATCGATGCGAGCAATGCGACGCACGTCCGCAAAGTGTTGCAGGATGCGCTCCACGCGCTGGAGAAAAGCGCTCCGCAACCCTCTTAGATAAACGAATCTCGGGCGGCTAGCGCATCAGCGCGCCGCCATCGACGCTGATGGTTTGCCCGGTCACGAAATTACTGTCGTCCGAACAGAGATAGACTAGCGTCGAGAGCAGATCGGCCGGCACTTGCTCGCGCTGTATCGCGCGGGCGGCGATGCCGGCGGCGCTCGCCTTGCCGGTCCAGTCGGGATTGACGACGACCGCTTCGCTCATGGTCAACCCCGGAGCGATGGCGTTGACGCAGATATTGTGCGGCCCGAGCTCACGGGCGAGCGAGCGCGTCATCGACACCACGGCGCCTTTCGAAGTCACGTAGTGGAGCAAGTTGGGCGTACCTTTGAACGCCGTGCCGGACGCAATGTTGACGATGCGGCCCCGCTTTTTCTCGATCATGATCGGGGCAACGGCCTTAGCGCATTGAAACGTGCCGCGCACGTTGACCTTCATCACCCGGTCCCACTCTTCCTCGCCGATGTCCAGGAACGGCTTCATGGAGAGGTCGGCGAACAGGCCTGCATTGTTGACGAGAATATCGACGGTGCCGAACTCCCGCACGGTATCTGCCACGAGATTTTGGACTGAATCCTTCGAGGTGACATCGGCGCGAACGTAAATCGCCGGCCTCTGCGTCTTACCGATACGCTCGGCGACCGGGCTACCGTCGAGCACATCGGAAACGACCACCTTGGCGCCGGCGGCAGCCAGCCCCTCGCAAAAAGCAGCGCCGATACCGCGCGCGCCGCCGGTGACAATCGCCACTTTATCCTTAAGGCGCGTATCCATGTTTTCCTTGCCTGACGCCGCAGCGTCTTCGCAGCCGATGTCCAAAAGCTACGGCGCGGATGGCGCAGGCGGTGAAGTTTCTTCGCGAAAGCATGACACCTCCCTCTCCTGGACGACGCGGAGACTACCAATCGGAAGTCCTGGGACATAGCGGGAAAAGACGCGGCCGCACCCTAGAGCGGCCGGTGCATCCGGCCCAACGACCAAGCGCGATCGCCGCAGCCGTGATTTTGGTCGAAGCCTGGACCATGGTGGTGTTCCCCTAGAGCGGGATGCATTTAGGTTAGGGCATAACCTGCGTTTCGGAAATAGTTGGCGCATTCGCCGGGCTTGAATGCTCCGAGGAGCTGGCCGATTGCGGCGCAGAGCGCATCGAGGGTGCGCGCGGCGGCCTTGCGCAACAGGTGCTTGAGTTTAGCGAAGACCTGTTCGATGGGGTTCAGGTCAGGCGAGTATTTTGGCAGGAAGATCAGCTTGGCGCCGGCCGAGCGGATGAGCCGACGAACGGCTTTGCCCTTGTGGCTGCCGAGATTGTCCATGATGACGATGTCGCCGGGACGAAGCGTTGGAAGCAGGACTTTCTCGACATAGAGCTGGAAGCTCTCACCGTCGATCGGACCGTCAAGCAGCCACGGCGCGGCGATGCGGTCGTGGCGCAACGCGGCCAGGAAGGTCGTTGTGTTCCAGTGACCGTGCGGGACCTTGGCCGCAAGCCGCATGCCGAGCGGCGCCCATCCGCGCCGCGGCGCCATGTTGGTCTTGGTCCAGGTCTCGTCGATGAAGACCAGACGCTCAGGCGCGATCTTGTTCTGATATTTGACCCACTGCGCCCGCCGCCGCGCGACGTCGGGACGGTCGCGTTCGCCAGCCGCCACGGTTTTTTTGAAGCTCAGCTTCTCGGCGTGGACGAAGCTCCACACCGTGCGGTAATCAACCTTGAGACCGCGCTCGGCAAGTTCGGCCACAAGCCCGCGCAAAGTGAAGTCTTTCTCCCTCGTCCGCTCCAGCAACCAAGCGCGGTGCTCGCCCGAAATCGACTTCGGCTTGTGCCCGTCCATCTTGCCCGGCGCTACGCTCCCGGTCTCACGCAAGCGCCGCACCCAGTTGATGGCCGTGCTGATGCCAACGCCGAATTGCGCTGCCGCCCGGTGGCAGGACATGCCGCCGGTCTCAACCGCCGCAACTACCCGCTCGCGAAGATCGATAGTGTAAGGTTTGCCCATCCATGCCGGCCTCCGTGCCCAGCCAGCATGTCGAATCAGAACCGCCCTGATTTGGGAAACCTGAATTGCGCTGAAGGCCAATGAGACTGGGCTCCCCGCTCGCGCGGGGACGAGCGGAGCCCGACGAGAAGTTACTGCGAAGCCGGCCGGCCTTCGATCTTCGGCAGCTCGGCGTTACCGCCCTTCGGCGCGGCCTGCGCGCGGCTTGCCAACTCGACGGTCAAACGTTCGGCCCGATCCGGGGACATCTGCGCCAGGATCTCCGACATGTTGCGCGGATTGATCTGTGAGGCCACTTGGAGGAGGACGCTGACCTCGAGGCGATCGAAGATCTTGGCCGCGTCGCGCGGCTTCATGTTCTCGTACATGGTGACGAGTCCCTTGAAGCGGGCGATTTCGGCCTCGTCCTTTTTTTGCGTTGCGGTGGCCAGCTGCGCTTCGCCTTGTTTGATTTCGGCAAGCTTTGACTCCACCCGCTTTTCGGCTTCGGCAATGAGACCTTCGCGGATATCGAGCTCGCGGCCACGCTTGTCGAGCTCCTGCCGGCGCGCCTGCAACCGCTCGAGGATGGCGCGCTCCGCAGCGGACGGTCCCGGCGCTCCGTTGTTCACGACCACTATGCCGTCCGGCGGCGGCGTGACGTTCTGACCGCCGTTGCCGGCATTCGCAGGCTTTTCGTCTTTGCCAGTCGCGCCGGCCGTTTCGCCTTTCGCCTTTTCGCTCTTGTTGTCGCCGGCCTCCGGAATGGAGCCCGTAATAATGTCGGCGTTGCTCTTGTCGGCTGCGAGCGGCGTGAGGGCGGGAAGACGCGCTACGTTGGTCCGTTCCGGCGGCGCGCCCTTTGGGTCGGGAAAGTTGAACATCTGCTGCGCCCAGGAGCCATGCGCGTCGCCCCCCCGCGAATTTCCCGGCGCGGAATGAATGACGGTCGCGTCGGCTTCAGCCTCCGCTATGCCGTCGGACGTTCCATACGAGCCGCGGTCGAGCACAAGGTCGGCCGCCGTCAGCGCCAGGAGGCAGGCACTTGCGACCACGGCGATTGGAAGAAGACGGAGATCGCGTAAGAACCCGATCATGCCGCGAGACCGTGCACCTTCATGCGCAGTCTTTCGGCAAAGGCTTGCGCGGCCACCGCGACCGCCTGGGCGTCACGCGGCGCATTTGCCTCGTTATGGCTTGGCGCAGCGGGGGCGGCGGGCACAGTGCCGCCGCCGGCGATCACGATTTGCGTCAGTCGTTCGAGCAGGTTCTTGCCGCCGGCGATGCTGCGATCGAGATCGGCCGTGAACCGGTCCGCGCTGCGCAGCCGCGCGCCCAGGCCGATCTCGCAATCCTCGACGGTGAGTTTGAGCCCGGCGATAGCCCGCTCGGCGATCTCGGTCGCGGTCACCAGCTCGGAGATTGTTCCCCGCAGCGAATGCTCGTCGGATTTTAGGAGCTTGAGCCGCCGGTTGAGTATCATGCAATAGCCAATGGTCAGCATCAGCAAGATCGCCACCAGCATTTCGATGATTATTCCAAAGCCGTTCGTCACTGTGCCTCCATACGGTTGCCGGCGCCGCCCGCCGTCTCGAACATGACGAGCGTCGTATTGGGTCTGCGTAGCGGTTTGCCGACACGCACCGCGACGCGGTCGCCGACCCGGCCCATACGGCCTTCGGTCAGCGTCACGTCACCACAGCGCACGATCACCGGCGCGTCGGATTTGAGTTCGAGCATCAGCGTATCGCCGACTTCGAGCTTCATGATCTGCCTGAGCGGCAGCGGCGCTTCGTAGAGCACCGCATCGACCGCGATTTCCGCCTGGCCCATCTCGGTCGCGAGATGACCTTCCCAGGTCGGATCGCGGCCGAATTTTTCGCCCATGAACATCTGCAACAGCACGTCGCGGATCGGCTCGATGGTGCCGTAGGGCAAAAGCAGCTCGATGTTGCCGCCGCGATCCTCCATATCAATGCGAAGCCGCACCAGGATCGCCGCATTCGCGGGCCGCGAGATGGCGGCGAAGCGCGGATTGGTTTCCAGCCGATCGATGTTGAACTTCACCGGCGAGAGCGGCCGAAAGGCGAGCTCCGCATCGGCGAGCACGACTTCGATCATGCGCTTGACGAGGTTCGTCTCGATCGTCGTGTAGGGCCGGCCTTCGATGCGGATCGCGGTCTGGCCGCGGCGGCCGCCGAGCAGCACGTCGATGATCGAGTAAATGAGGTTCGAATTGACGGTAATGAGGCCGAAATTCTCCCATTCCTCGGCTTTGAACACGCCAAGGATGGCCGGGAGCGGAATGGAATTGAGATAATCGCCGAAGCGCACCGAGGTGATGCGGTCAAGCGACACCTCGACGTTGTCGGAGGTGAAATTGCGCAGCGAGGTCGTCATCAACCGGACCAGCCGGTCGAAGATGATCTCCAGCATCGGTAGCCGCTCGTAGGAAACCATCGCCGAATCGATGATCGCGCGGATACCGGAATTGTCGTTGAGTGAGACGTCGGCAAGGCTGAAGCCGAGAAGCGAGTCGATTTCCTCCTGGGTGAGGATGCGCTCAGCGCCACCCTTTGCCGCCTGGATGAAATGGCCGTCGTCGACCATATTGGCCCATTGCGCCGCCATGGCATCGGCGCCTTCGGCCTCGGCGGGCGCCGCCTCGCTTCCGGCCGTCACCGTGGCGTGCTGCTCGGCTTCGAGCGCCACGCCCCACTCGGCCGCCAGCGCATCCTGGTCGATCTGATCCTTCGCCATTGCTTAAACCGTATGTGCTTTCTGTGGTGGCGATCGGAGCATCACTGGACGACGATTTCCTTGAACAGCACGGCGTTGATCCGGCTCGGAGCGATCGAAGCATTGACGCGGCGCGTCAGCTCCTCCTTGAGCCGATAAAGGCCGGCCGAGCCGTCGAGATCGGTAGGCCGCAATTCACGCAAGTAGGTTTGGAAGGCGTCCATCAGCCGCGGCATGACCGGCTGGATTTTTTCCGACATCGCCTGGTCGGGCAATTCGAGCGTGACCTTCACTTTGAGGTATTGCGTGCGGTCACCGCCGCCGGTCGAGGACAGGTTCACCAGCACGTCCGGCATGTCGAGGAAGACGACCGGCTTGGTCTGCGGAACCGCGGCGGCCGCGGCCCCCGCCGCCTTGCCGTGGCCGCCAAAGAAGAAGAAATATCCGCCGCCACCGATACCGCCCACGGCAACGAGCCCGCCGACGGCCATCAAGATCATCTTGAGCGAGAGCTTGCGCTTGGCGGGAGCTGCTTTGCCCTCCCCGCCTTCGGCTTCCTCGTTCTCGGTTTCGGACTGCGTTTCTTTTGTCGTTGCCATCACCGCTCCGCTTGCGTGGGTTGCGCACGCAGCCGGCAGGAGAAAACGCAAAACAAAACGCCGCGAGCGCTATTCGGCGTGTGAGAAACAGCGCCGACACCGGTAAAACTATGCCGGGAATGGTTAACGGATACTTGCCGAGTTCCATTCGCTGGGAAGAATTTGCCGGGTAGGAGCGGCTTTGCGGCTGTTTCTGCCCGTCAGGCCGCCCCCGCGTTCAAGCCTAGACGCTTGTTCCCCTTTGATTTTTTCCATTGGCACGGCTTCTGCAATTCATTCTCCGCCGTCGGCTCGGGAGAAGCCACGGCATGCACGACGAAGATGCCGGGGAGATGGCGTCTCTCGAGCACGAAGGGGGAGTTTACCGATGGAGAATGCGCTTCTCGTCGGCCTGTCGCGGCAGATGTCGCTCAGTCGCGAGCTGGATGTTGTTGCCAACAACATCGCCAATATCGATACGACGGGTTTCAAGGCCGACAACGCGGCGTTTTCGGAATTTCTGATGCCGGGCGCGCGCGACAACGAATTCAGCGCCGGCAAGGACCGCCGCATCAGCTTCGTCGAGGACCGCGCGACCTGGATCGATATGAGCCCCGGCGCACTCGAACACACCGGCAGCCCGCTCGACGTCGCCATCGATGGCAAAGGCTACCTTGTGGTGCAAACGCCGCGCGGACAACGCTACACCCGCAACGGCGCGCTCGCGATCAATGCCACAGGCCAGCTCGTCACCAACGAAGGCGATCAAGTGCTCGGCACCGGCGGCCCGATCACCTTCCAGCTTACCGATCATGACGTGACCATCAGCCCCAGCGGCATCGTCACCGTGCGCGACGGCGCCAGCACGGCAGATGCGCCGCGCGGACAATTGCAACTAGCCAGCTTCGACCAGCAGCAAAAGCTGCTGAAGGACGGCGCCTCGACATTCATGGCGCCTGACGGAGTCACCGCCGGCCCGGCGCCGCAAGGCACTCACGTGGTGCAAGGCGCAGTCGAGAAGTCGAACGTGCGCCCGATCATCGAGATGGCGCGCATGATCGAGATCACGCGGAGTTACTCCGACATCGCCGCCATCCTGCAGCAACAGGGCGACATGCGAAGAAATTCGCTGCAACAGCTCTCGCAAGCCCCGACATCGAACTGATTTTGAGAAAGCAACAACATGCGTGCACTTGATACCGCGGCGACAGGAATGGCGGCCATGGACCTTCAGGTCCAGGTTATCGCCGGCAACCTGGCTAATATGACGACCACCGGCTTCAAAAGCCAACGCGCCGAGTTCCAGGATCTCATCTACGAGCACGTGCAGCGCATCGGCGCACAGGCCTCCGAGAACGGCAACATCCTCCCCGTCGGCATCGAGCTAGGCTCCGGGGTTAAGACTGTCGGCACACCGCGGCTGATGACGCAGGGAACGCTGTCGCAGACCGGCAATACACTTGACGTCGCGATCCAGGGCTCGGGCTGGTTCAAGATCCTGATGCCAGACGGCACTTACAGCTACACGCGCGACGGCTCGTTCCAGATGGACTCACAAGGCCGCATTGTCACCGCGGAGGGCAACCTCGTTCAGCCGACGATCACCATCCCGGCGAATTCGACCGGGATCACTATCAACCAACAGGGGCAGGTGTCGGTGACGCTTCCGGGAAGCACGACGTCGAGCATCCTCGGCCAGTTCACGCTCACGACCTTCATTAACGATGCCGGCTTGCAAGCGAACGGCAACAATTTATTTGTTGCCACGCCGGCGTCGGGCACACCGCAAGACGGCGTACCGGGCACCAATGGCGCCGGCACGCTCCTGCAGGGCAGCCTCGAACAATCGAACGTCTCGGCGGTGACGGAAATCTCCAACCTGATCGCGGCGCAACGCGCCTACGAAATGAACTCCAAGGTCATCACCGCGGCCGACGAGATGCTGCAAACGACATCACAACTGATGAAATGAGAAGGATCTATTCGATGATCCGGTCCAGCATCCGATTTCTCGCCTTGGCATTCGCGCTCACCGGCCTTTTCGCCGATCCAACCACCGCACAGAATGCGGTGCCGGCGTTACGCGCCAACGTCACGGTGACCGGAGATGTCGTGCGCATCGGCGACCTCGTCGAGAATGCCGGGCCCGTCGCCGACGTGCCGATTTTCCGCGCGCCCGATCTCGGCACCAGAGGTGCAGTCCCGACCGAGCGCATCGTCGAGGCGATCCGGCCGCACCAGCTGATTGGCATCGACACGCGCGGGCTTTCCGAGGTGATCGTGACCAGGGCAAGCCGTGCGATCGCCTGGCAGGAGATTTCCGCGCGTGTCGCTAAGGCGCTGGAGGGCCAATACGGCTTCGGCGAAGCGCGCAACATTCTGGTCGAGTTCGACCGCGATGTACGCACGCTCAACGTCGAGCCGGGCGTAACCGGCGAGCTACAGGTGTTGTCGCTCGCCTACAATCCGCGCACGACGCGCTTCGACGTGACGTTCGATCTGCCGTCGAGCGCGGCGTTGCGTTTGCAGTCGACCCGCTTCACCGGCGTAGCCATCGAGACGGTCGACGCCGTTACCGTCGAACACCCGATCGAGCACGGCGAGGTGCTGAAACTCTCCGACCTCACTGTCGCCCGGCGGCCGAAGGCTGAAGGGCCCGTCATCAGCGACATTCATGCAGCGGCCGGGCTCGCCGCCCGCCATCAGTTGCGCCCGGGGCAGCCATTACACCAAGCCGATCTAATGAAGCCCATGATCGTTCAGCACAACGACACGGTGACCATCGTGTACGAGGCACCGGGGCTCTCGCTGACGCTGCGCGGCCAGGCACAGGATGCCGGCGCGCTCGGCGACACCATCAGCGTGATCAACGTTCAATCCAAACGAGTCGTCCAGGGCGTCGTTTCCGGTCCTGGCCGCATCACAGTCGGCGCCGCCACACGCTTCGTCGAGACCGAGCCGGCACCGGATTCCCCTGCCCCACCATCCGAGAAACCGCAACGCGAGCATAGTGTCGAGTAGCACCGAGTGAGCCGATGTTGAAGTCCAATTTGCGTTTCCGGCACGTGCGCGCACTCATCGGCACGGCCGCCCTGGCGTCGCTCCTCAGCGGCTGCGCCGCCATCGATCAGCTCAAGCTGATTGGCCAGCAGCCGCCGCTCTCGCCGATCGACAATCCGACCGCCAAACCCGGATACAAGCCGGTGCAGATGCCGATGCCTAATCCGCAGCCGGCCTCCTACAATCCCAATTCACTATGGCGCAGCGGCTCACGCGCGTTCTTCAACGATCAGCGGGCACACCAGGTCGGCGACATTTTGACGGTAAAGATCAATATCAACGATACGGCGATATTCCAGGATCAGACCCAGGTCAGCCGCACTGCCACCGAAGATACCGGAATAACCAACTTCATCGGCGCCAACACCATCACCAACACTGCCAAGGCCGTGTTGCCGGGCCGGATTCTGAGCGCCGACAGCAACATGGCGAGCAACGGCACCGGCAACATCAACCGGCAGGATCAGTTGTTGACCAATGTCGCCGCGGTGGTGACGCAATTGCTGCCAAACGGAAACATGGTGATCGAGGGTAAGCAGGAAGTCCGGCTCAACGCCGAAATGCGCGAACTCATCGTCGCCGGCGTCGTGCGTCCGGAGGACATCGAAAGCGACAATGCCATCGACTTGCCGAAAATCGCCGAAGCGCGCGTCGCCTATGGTGGCCACGGCGTTCTCACGACCGCTCAGCAGGTGCCGTGGGGGCAGCAAGCGATCGACGTCATTTTGCCGTTCTGACTATGGAACAGGAATCTGGAATCAACAAACAACCGGCGCCTCTTCGTTTGATGCTTGATTTCTAATCACCAACTATCGGCTCCCCGGGGCCCGTTCGCGATGCGAACCGGCCCTGTTACGACGCGGCCTCCGGCAGCTCCCCGCCGGAGGCCGCGAACTTTTCTGCTCCCGACGCCTTGCGCGCGATTACTCGCCGTGCTCGTCCGCGTGCATTTTAGACGCGTGCTCGTGATGCTCGGTGGCATGCAAATGATGCCCAAGAGCCACCTTGGAATGATGCGCTGCCTTTTCGTGATCGCCGGCCTGGTGGTGCTTGGCGGCCTCACGATGATGCTTACCCGCATGCACGTGGTGATCCGCGGCTTGCTCATGGTGTTCGTGGATGTCGCGACTGTCCATCGTCTGCTCCCTGGTTTGCTCCGTGGCGAAGCCGGAGCATTGCCGGGGATCGATGAAGTATTTGCGCGTTTGTCAGGTCATTGCAAAACAGCGATCACGCAGCGGCCCCGCCACGACGAATTCCAAACTGGGTCAGTTCCTGTCGCAATAACTTCACGACGCTGTCCCAATCGCCGAATCGCGGCTGGCGAAAAAGACGCGCGGTGGGATACCAGGGGCTGTCCGCGCGCTCACGCAGCCACCGGAAATCGGCGGCGAACGGCAACAGCAGAAAAAGCGGCACGCCCATGGCGCCGGCCAGATGTGCCACGCCGGTATCCACCGCGACTACTGCATCGAGCGTAGCGAGCGCGGCGGCAGTGTCGGCGAAGTCGGTAAAGTTCGCTCCGACCTTCACCACGCCGGGACAACTTTGCAGCAACGCGGCATCCTCCTCGCGCACTTCATGCTGAAGACTGACAAAGGCAACGTCCGGAATATCGAGCAACGGCGCCAGCGTCGCGAACCGCATTGATCGATTGAGGTCATTGTCGTGCGACCTTTCGCCCGACCACACCAGTCCGACCAGCGGCAGCCGCCGCGGCAGGCGCGCGCGCCAAGACCTGACATCGGCCTGGGCAGGCGCGATGTACGGAATTTGCGCCGGGATCGTCTCGATCGCGGTGGCGCAGGCGAGCGGCAGGCTCAAGAGCGGACAGTGAAAATCGTAGTGCGGCGACGGAGCGTTGCTCGAGATTACCGCCGTGACATCGGGTATGCCGGACAACAGCCGTACGAGCTGCGGCTGAGCTTCGAGAATGACGTTGGCGCCGCGTGCTGCCAACAGCGGCGCGAAGCGCACGAACTGGATGGTGTCGCCAAAACCCTGCTCGGCGTGGAGCAGAATGGTCTTGCCGTCGAGCGATTCCATGCCGAGCCACAGCGGCGCCGTGAAACTTCGGCGCTGCGACGCCAGCGCTCCGACCTGCCAGCGCGCCTCGTATCCCAGCCATCCGCTGAAATCGCCCAGCGTCAACGTGGCCAAGCTCTCGACAAAGCGCGCCTGGGCGAAATCCGGCTTGCTGATGAGCGCGCTTGCCGCGCTCATCAAGGCTTCGCGCGGGCGGTCGAGCCGGCGCAGCGCCACGGCGCGATTGGTGAGGAGCTGCGCATTCGTGGGTGCAAGCTTGAGTGCGCGGTCGTAGACCGCCAGCGCCTCCACCACCCGATTGAGCTTGAGCAAAGCATTGCCGCGATTGCCGAGGCCGTCGAAGTGATTTGGATCGGATGCCAGCACTCGGTCAAAATCTTCGAGCGCCTCGCGTGGACGATTAAGTTCGAGGAGCGCCACGCCGTGCCGATTGAGAAGCTCGGCGTTGTTTGGCTCAAGGCGAAGGCCCTCGTCGTAGCTGATCAGCGCCCTTTGAAATTGCCCGAGCGCATGGAACACGAGCCCAAGGCTGGCAAAACCGTCAGCGCGGGAAATATCGCTCTTCAACGCCGCCTGAATGAGCGCAAGCGCCGCATCGAGCCGCCCGCGCCGGTAGTTGACTTGCCCAAGGCCATGCAACGCGTCGAAATCGTCGGAGCGTTGCCGGAGGAGCTCAGTGTAGAGCCGCTCGGCTTTGCCGAACTCGCCTTCTTCGTGCGCGCGCCGTGCGCGCCGAAGCGTCCGCGAAAAATTCGGCTGCAAGTATCGCGTCGGCCGCAAGTGTTGCGTTGGCTGCAAGTGTTGCGATGACCCGTTGCGCATCGGTTCGTGAAGGACGACGGTGATCCGCCCCGGCGGCGTTCCGGCGAGCGACCGTTAACGACGGGTAAAGAAGCAAGGTAAAAGAAGACTTAAGAAAAAAGCCGGCCGGCGATTACGCTTCCGGAAGCGTATTGAGGCGCCTTTGCAGAACCGCGACGTCATGTTCGAGCTTGGCCAATCGATCGGCGATGGAATGCTCCGACCGGCCGCCGTCCTCAGTCGATTGCTTCGATGGCGGTTCAGGGCTCCAGCTGACCCCAAGATTATTGCCCTTGCGCCATTCGACCTGGGCGCGAAA
>JBEKSB010000015.1:0-32134 GCA_049517455.1 Xanthobacteraceae bacterium | reverse complement strand
ATAACCAGTTGCCCAAGATCATCATGGGTGTAAAGTTCAACGACGGAATCGAGGTCGTCAGATCGCAAGCTCAAACCGCTGCCGCCTGACCCAGTCCGTCACCAAGATTCGGCGATAGCTCCCGACGAAGCTGAGCGTCTCGGTTTGCAGGTGCTAAAATTGAGCATTGACGAACCGAGAAGGCAAGGGCGGTGATTGGATCGAGCATTGTTGTCACAATTGTTGGGGTGAACCGTAGCCTGCGCAGGCTCTTCCGCAATGTAAAGCGATCTGCGCCCTGTCAAAGGCGATGTCGGATGTTGGCCCAGCGCGACAGATATTGTGCCGCAACAAAATGTCGGCTTCTGGGGCGAGAGCTGAAGTGGCTGACACACGCTCGAAATGACGCAGATGACCCAACGTCGACTTTAGGAACGAAAACTCTTCGGCGCTAAAGCCCGACTTCACTACCGAGCTTTATGTTTGATCTGTATCAATGCGTCATTCCCAACGCTCTCCAATAATAATCAAAATTTAAAAGTGAGGGTGGCCAAGCAAGAAATAACGAACGCAACCATCAACCGGAATGAATTTGTCATGAACCAAAAAGGAAATAATACGTCCACAAATCAATTGAACAAGGTCGAGTCTTTCCCGGCGTGGCTGCTAGACATGTTCTCGTGCATTGACAAGAAGGACTTCGCGGGTGCTCGCAAGTATATTGCTGACAGCGCCGTCATTGAATTCGCCCACTACAACTTCACGGGCGTGGATCAATTCATCAAGTACATCGGCGGGTTCGACGTTCAATTTAAACAATACCACCACGGTATCGAGCAGGTCTGGCAAGGCGATGGTGTCGTGATGTTCGGCGGCCACCTTACCTTTGTGATTGCCGACGGGTCCAGCCATTCGACGCCCTTCTGGAACATCTTCACGACGGCCGCGGATAACGCGCAGCAAGTAGTCAAAGCTTCGGCCTGCTTCGATATGGCTACGGTGCCGCCGAACTATTGGCCAAAAGTGACCGGCTAAGGAAGGCTTGCACACCTACATCAGGGCACAAAGAAGTACGCATGAACGAAAATCAGCAAAAAATATACAACGCCATCGCCGCTGCGGATTTGGCCGGTGGAATTGTTTAGCCGTTTCAACATCAACTACGAGCAGTCCGCCGCGCCCAAATCCGATCTGTACCGCGACCTGCTGCCGCTGCTAAATAGCAATCGCGTGGCATTGCTCGACCATCCCCGCCTGATCGCCCAGCTATGCGGTCTTGAGCGTCGCACCGCACGCGGCGGCCGCGACAGCATCGCCCGCGCGGCGATCCTAGACAGCTTGAATTACCATATCCTGGATTTGAGTTTCCCGATGACTACGCGCAATGCATCGCGAAGATTATCAGTTTTTGGTCTGCGCTTGAATATAACATCAATTTGTCGGTCTGGCGTCTATCCGGCAGTCGGCGCCTGAATTACCGAACAGATTTATACACTGGATGGCCGGACAAAGGCTTTGCTGGCGCTCCTAAAACTCCGCCGCGCTTCGGACGAATTGACAAGGCGAATTAACAAATTCAGCGAGAAATCACGCAAGGCGCAAGACATCAGAAACAAAATTGCGCACCACACTTGGCATCAAGGCACACAGTCAAAGGAGATGCTGCAATTAGAGATTGGCGCGAAGCGTACTCTTACCTACGGATTTAAGCCCGTACCGATTGCGACCATGAAGACCGACCAGGACACCGTCAGAAATGCCATGAGGGAGGCGGTCAAGATTCGGGATGCTATCGAGGCTGCGCTACCCACATTGCCCGAAATACCGCTCGTAGCACTTCATCCCACAGTTCTTCTGAACCCGGGCCATGAACAAACTCGATCCAGCGACAAGACATTTCTTCTCTTCCCGCCGACACCATCGCGGCGGTGACTTCGATTTCGGGGCTAGGCACGGAAGGTCCTCCCTGGCCTCCCTACGGGCGAGGGCCACAGGCGAGGGCCAAAATCCGTCCAGTAAGGTCGGAGGCAAGGTCAGGCCGCCGATTTGACCCGAAACCTTAGCTTGAGAGTTTTCTGTAAGTGATTGATTTAGTTTGGCTCCCCGGGCCGGATTCGAACCAGCGACCAACCGGTTAACAGCCGGTTGCTCTACCGCTGAGCTACCGGGGAACAATGCGGCCGCTCGCGCAACGCGGCTTGCCTATAACAAAGCCGCGCCGGCTTTGAAAGCCGCCTCAAGCTATGGATTTGAAGTTCCTGCAAGTCCGGCTGCCGCATCTGCGTCGCCGCCGCGAGGTGATTCAAGCGAAGAGTGGAGGCCACGCCCGGAATTGAACCGGGGTAAACGGTTTTGCAGACCGCTGCGTAACCACTCCGCCACGTGGCCTTGAGCATCGCCAATTCGCTTGGCGGCCGACGCCCGAGATGTGCGTCTATAGAGGAAGGTCAGGGGTCCGACAACGGTGCGGTCGCAAAACGCGGGTAAATGCTTAGCGGCGGCCGGCTTGCGTTTTGCCGGACCCTGCAGCACAACGCTCTTTCGCGAATATGGGGACTCGACGCATGTTCGACACCGCTAACGCGCGACGGCTCATGGTCGAGGGCCAGGTCCGGACCGCTGACGTTACCGATGGCGACTTGCTGGACGCCATGCTGGCGCTGCCGCGTGAGCGCTTCCTGCCGCCGTCAGTAGCGGATCTCGCTTATCTCGACAGCGATATTCCGATTGCCAAAGGCCGCGCGTTACTTAAGCCGATGGTGCTGGCCAAGCTCATTCACGCGGCCCGCGTGCGTCGTGAGGATCGTGTGCTCGATGTGGCGTGTGGGACCGGCTATTCCTCGGCCGTTCTGGCGCGGCTCGCAGGCGCGGTGATTGCGCTGGAAGAAGACGCGGACTTGGCGCGCCAGGCCAAGGAGGGCCTGGCTGCCGTCGGTGCCACGCAGGTCGAGGTCGTAACTGGGCCGTTGACCGCCGGATGGCCGGCGGGCGCCCCCTACGACGTCATCCTGCTCAACGGGGCCACGGAAATCACGCCTGAGGGGCTCGGCAGCCAGCTCAAGCCGGACGGGCGCCTAGTCTGCATTTACGGCCGCTCCCCGGCCTCGAGGGGCATGATTTATCATCTCATTGAAGGCCGCCTCGTTGGCCGCCCTATCTTTGACGCCGCTGCCCAGCTGCTGCCCGGCTTCATCGCGCCGCCGGCATTCGTTTTTTAGCGGATTGTCGAGATATCTTGGCCAGGCGCCGGCCTCGTTCGGCGCAAGCGCGGAAGTGTGGCGTATATGTGCCAATTGCCAGAAATCTGCGAATAATCTCAGCTGCGGGGTTTCACCCCGCTAAGTACCCGCATAATGTCGAGATTCGGGTGGCGTCGGCGGGCTCGTTTGGCCGCCGCGTTGAGTGTTGTCCGGACGGCAATCCCGCGGGGGATGCGGGGAGGGCAGGGCAGCGTCGTCTCATGCTTGGAAGAGGGGTAGGAGCGTATTTTTGGGCCGTTGCAAGTCTCTCGATCGCGGGGGCCGGTCTTGGCTTGGGCGATTCTGAGGCGAGGGCCGATACGCTCGAATGGGCCTTGGTGCAGGCCTACCAAAATAATCCGTCGCTCAACGCGCAGCGCGCGACGTTGCGTGCGACCGACGAGAACGTGCCGCAAGCTTTGTCCGGCTATCGGCCCAAGCTAAGCATCACCGCCAATGGCGGCTACAATTACACCAATGCGACCCAGCTTTTTCCCGTAGGCGGCGTCGCCACAAGCATTCAATTCGCCGAGCAGTTTGCCTCGCGCGGGGTCGGCGCCACCGGAACATACACGCTGTTCAACGGCTTTCAGACCGCCAACCGTACCCGTCAGGCGGAAAGCCAGGTCGAGGGCGCGCGGGAGACTCTGCGCGTTACCGAGCAGCAGGTTCTGCTCGACGCCGCAACCGCTTACATGAACTTGTTGCGCGATCAGGCAATCCTCGATCTGAACCGTCGCAACGTCGAAGTGCTTACCGAGCAGCTCAAGCAGACTCGCGACCGCTTTAATGTCGGCGAGGTGACGCGCACCGACGTGGCGCAGGCGGAATCCCGGCTCGCCGCCGGACGATCCTCGCTGTTGGGCGCGCAGTCGAACTTCGTGACGTCGCAAGCCAATTACCGGCGCGTGATTGGCGTCGATCCGGGGCGGCTCGCGCCCGGCACGCCGGTCGACCGGTTGTCGCCGGGTGTGCTGGCCAAAGCAATCGCACAAGGTCAGGCGCAAAGCCCTTCGGTCCTTGCCGCGATGTACGGCGTCGATATCGCTGCGCTCGCGGTCAAGATCAGTGAAGGCTCGCTCTATCCGAATCTGACGGTCACGGCGAGCGCATCGCAGGGCCAATATCCTGCTTTTGAAGTCGTCAAGGAGACGCAAGCTTCGATCGTCGGCGCGTTGACCATCCCGATCTACCAGGGCGGCGCCGAATATTCAGCGATCCGCCAATCCAAGGAAACGCTGGGCCAGCAGCGGCTCAACCTGGACATCAACCGCGATCAGGCGCGGGCGACGGTGGTGCAGAGCTGGGGCCAGCTCGACGCCGCCAAAGCGCAAATCGAGGCGACGACGGCGCAGGTCAATGCCGCGGAGATCGCGCTTAATGGCGTGCGTGAGGAAGCGCGCGTGGGTCAGCGCACAACGCTCGACGTGCTCAACGCGCAACAGGAACTCGTGAATGCGCGCGTCGCGCTGGTCACGGCCCAGCACGATCGCGTCGTGGCCTCATACACGTTGCTCGCGGCGGTCGGCGGGCTGTCGATGCCGAGGCTTGGCCTTAACGTCCTGATCTACGATCCGATGGTGCACTATCAACAGGTGCGCGATGCGTGGGTCGGCGTGCGCAATCCCGATGGCAGATAGGCCGAACAGCAGCCGACTCGGCTGGCAACCATTCGACGATCGCCAGCCACGGATTTGGTTGCCATCGACTTTTGCCATGACATACTTAACCATGGCGATGCATAGTTGCGCTTACGTGATTCGCGGTCGGCGAACCCACTGGCAGTGATCATCTGCTTGCGGGGGCCGCGGCGGGGGACACGCACTAAATAATGCGAGGATGCGCGCATGACGCAGCCGGCGAAGTCGCAAGAACCGTCGATGGAGGAAATTCTCGCCTCCATTCGCCGCATTATTGCCGACGACGATGCCAGTAAAACGCCGCAACGGACGGCGGAACCTCCGAAGCCTGCGGGCCAGCCCGTCGCGCCGCCACAAGGACCGTCCGCTCCGCCGCAAAACGACCAATCCGAGTCGAGCGCGCCCGAGCTGCATGCCGAAGCGCCAGCCGATTCGGCTGCGATCGGCGGCGGGGGCCTAGAGGATCACGCCGCCGACATTCTGGATCTTACCGAATCGATGGCGGCGCCCGCGTTCAGTCAGCCGGCGCCCGCGTCGAGCCCGATGCCGGCGCCGCAATTTCGAAAGATCGAAGGTTATTCCGATGTGAGCTTCGACGAGGCGGAGCAAAAGCCGGACATGCAAAAATCCATGGCGGGATCAGCCCTCTTCGCGCGCGGCGGTGGCGAGCACCGCCTGCTTTCGTCTGCCACGAGTAGCGCGGTCGACTCAGCATTCAACACGCTCGCACAGACCGTGCTGGTGCAGAATGCGCGCACGCTCGAGGACCTCGTGCGCGAGATGCTGCGGCCAATGCTGAAGTCCTGGCTCGACGACAATCTCCCCGGCATGGTCGAACGACTGGTGCGGGCCGAGATCGAGCGCGTCGCGCGTGGGCGCTGAGCCGGCAACAAGTCCAATCCGCCGAAACTGACGTCACGCGCCTTTGAGCGCTGTGGCGAGCCTGAGCGCGTGCTCCGAGAGCACCGCCGGTTCTTCCTTGAAACTCGCCGGCGGCTTGAGCGCCACGCCGATTTTTCGTGGAATGACGTGGATATGCAGGTGGAACACCACCTGGCCGCCAGCCGGCTCGTTGAATTGTTGAATGGTGAGGCCGTCGGCGGCAAACGCCGCCTTCGCTGCGCGTGCAATCGTTTGCGTCGTCTTGATGAGATGAGCGAGATCGTCGGGCTCGATATCGAGAATTGTGCGCGCGGGCGCCTTGGGGATCACCAGAGTATGGCCCGGTGCGCGCGGCATGATGTCGAGAAAGGCGAAGGCCTTGTCGTTCTCATAAACCTTGTACGCCGGCAACTCGCCGCGCAGGATTTTGGCAAAGACATTATTCGGATCGTAGTTCGTCATCGTGCCCTCCACCTCCGCGATCGTAATCACTCCGTCTCGATCGCGACATCCTGGCGGTAGGGCGCGGCAGCGGCAAGCTCGGCGCCGGCCGCCGCGATGTAGGCGCGCTCGCGCACCAGGTACTCGGCGATCCCTCGCCGTAACGCCGGATCAGCAATGTAGTGAGCCGAATAGGTGGTGGTCGGCATGTAGCCACGGGCGATCTTGTGTTCGCCCTGTGCGCCGGCCTCGACACGGGAAAGCTTGTGCGCGATCGCGTAATCGAGGGCTTGGTAGTAGCACAACTCGAAATGCAGGAAGGGGTGATGCTCGACGGCGCCCCAATGGCGGCCGAACAAAGTGTGAGAGCCGATGAAATTGATGGCGCCCGCGATCCAGCGCCCGGAACGCTTGGCCATCACCAACAGGATGCGGTCGCGCATGGTCTCGCCGACGAGCGAAAAGAACGGCCGCGTGAGATAGGGCCGGCCCCATTTGCGCGAACCGGTCTCCGTGTAGAACGCGAAGAAGTGATCCCACACGTCCTCGGTGAGATCGCTGCCGGTGAGCCAGTGCACGCTGACGCCGTTGGCCAAGGCGTCGGCCCGTTCGCGGCGGATGGTCTTGCGCTTGCGCGCCGCCAGCGCGGCGAGGAAGTCATCGAAGCTCGCGTAGCCGGGATTTTCCCAATGGAACTGCTGGTCGGTGCGCTGCAGAAATCCGAGCTCACCGAGGAAGCGGAATTCCGGTTCGGTCGCGAAAGTGACGTGAACGCCCGACGCGCCATCGATGCGGCAAAGTTCGATCAGGCCGCCGGCGAGGTTTTTGCGGACCTCATCCGCGTGCGGACCCGGCCGGACCAGCAACCTTCGACCGGTCGCCGGTGTGAACGGTACGGCCACCTGCAGTTTTGGGTAATAGCTGCCGCCAGCCTGCGCATAGGCCTCGGCCCAGCCATGATCGAACACGTATTCGCCGCGCGAGTGGCTCTTGACGTAGCAGGGCGCGGCGGCAACGAGCGTGCCGTCGGCTGCCTGCACGAGCAGGTGTTGGACGTGCCAGCCCGAATGGCCGCCGACCGATTTTGAGGCCTCCAGGGCCGAAAGAAAATTGTACGATAAGAATGGGTTAAATACCGATTCCTGATCTGCCGACTGAGCCGCGGGCGCGGCCCCTTCACAGTGCTGATCCGCCTGCGGGTTGGCGCAGGCGTCCCACGCCGCGGCACCGGCCTCGCTGATCGCATTCACTGCGACGACGCGCAGATCGTCCGCCGCCGGACGCGCGCGATCCGGCAAGGTCCGCTTGTCGTTTTCGGCGTGGTTCATGGCCGAAACCCTTCGAAAATCATCTGGTCGGCGTAGCGTGCGGCGCGCTGACGTTCGGCCTCTGTCCGCACCACCCAGGTCAGTAGCGGCAGGCACAAAGCATGCCGCGCGAGGAACGGTGCAAGCGCCGGCAGATTGCCGATGGCATAAGCCACGAAGTGCGGCCGGGCCGTCAAGGCTGGGAGCAGAGACCCCATGCCGCAACGCAGCCATACTGGCATCTGATCCCAATAGGGATGCGGCCGGTATTTTGCCGCAACAATTCCGCGCGGCAGGCGAGGGGCTTTTTGCCGCAGGAGAGCGAGCTGCATCGGATCGAACGACATCGGGGCGACCGGTCCGGAGTAGCTGGTGAGGACCGCCGCCACGCGCGCGGGCAGGCGGTCGTCGCCGTCGAAGCGGCTTTTTAGTTCCGCAAGGATAGGGACGCGGCCACCGACCAGATCGCAGAGCTCGCCGAGTGTCATCATGCGTTCCCCGCTGCCGTGGAACGTCACGCGCTTAAGCGCGGCGGCGCTCAGGCGATCGAGCCGCTCGTCGCCTTCGGTGAGGCGGCCGAGCACGGCGTCGTGATGCACCATGGCCTCACCATCGGCACTGATTTGCACATCGACTTCGACGCCGTAGCCAGCAGCAATGGCCGCGCGCACGGCGCCGGCGGTGTTCTCGATGAGGCCACTCGCGGCGTCGTGCAGCCCGCGATGGACGATCGGCCGCGCGGTGAGCCAATCGAGCGCTGTTGACACCGTCAGGACACTTCGAACAGCGCCTCAACTTCCATCGCCGCGTCCTGCGGCAATGCCGAGACGCCGACCGTCGTGCGCGCGTGCTTGCCCTTCTCGCCGAAGGCCGCAACCATCAGGTCGGAAGCGCCGTTCATCACCTTCGGACCGTCGACGAAGCCCGTCGCCGCGTTTACGAAGCCGCCGAGCCGGACCACGCGCGCCACCTTGTCGAGGTCGCCGAGCGCGGCTTTGACCTGCGCGAGCACATTGACCGCGCAGGCGCGCGCCGCTTTCTGGCCGTCCTCGATCGAAACGCCGGCGCCGAGCTGTCCCTTGGCGACCAGCTTGCCGGCATCGAGGCAGATCTGCCCTGACACCATCAGGAGATTGCCGGTCCGCACGAAGGGCACGTAATTGGCAACCGGGGCGGTTGGCTCCGCTAGCACGACGCCGAGTTCGCTTAACTTCTTCTCCACCGTGCCGGCCATGGCCGTTCTCCAAATTGTGTTCAATGCCAGCGATTTCTTCGCCGATCATAGCCTATCATGCAAGGGAGGCTGCGGGGTCGCCCGCAGTTGCGGCCGGTGGCTAAGGTCCCTATCTTTGCCGCCATCCGGGAAGACAATACGACGCGGGATTTACGGGGGAGCCGGCGAGGGGACTATTCCGGACTCGAGTAACGCAAGAGAGGTCCATGGCCGTAGCTCACGCCTTTGCATCGCGCAGCGCCTTCCTAGCCTGCACGCTGATTTTTGCCATGCCGGCATCCGTCGTCAAAGCGCAGGATATTCCGATCGTGCTGACGCCGCACCGGGCAGTGTATGACCTCGCGCTCGGTCAGACGCGCGAGAACGCGCAAGTGGTCGGCGTGCGCGGGCGCATTCTTTATGACTTCGACGGCAATTCCTGCGACGGCTACACGCTGCAATTTCGCCAAGTCTCCGAATTGGATTCCGGCGAGGGCAAGATATCCACGAGCGACCTGCGTTCGACGACCTGGGAAGGCGGCGATGCCAAGCGATTCAAATTTACCTCGCAAAACTTCCTCGATCAGAAGCTCGTCGATTCCGTCGATGGCCATGCCGAACATGGCGCCGCCGCCACAGCCGTCGATCTCGCCAAGCCGGAGCACAAAGTGCTCGATATCGACGCCGCGGCGGTGTTCCCGACGCAGCACATGGTGCGGGTGATCGCCGCGGCGCGCGCCGGCAAGTCCATTCTCGACTTTCCCGTCTTTGACGGCTCGGATACCGGCGACAAGGTGTACGACACGCTTACCGTGATTGGCCGCAAGCTCGCGCCGGAAGAGCGCAAGCACGACGACGCCGCGGTCACCGAAACGAAGCTCGCGGGAGTGCCACGCTGGCCGGTCTCGATCAGCTATTTTGAGAAGGGCAAAGCCCAAAAAAGCAGTGAGCAAACGCCAGTTTACGCCATCGGCTTCGAGCTCTACGAGAACGGCATTTCCCGCGCGTTGTCGCTCGACTACAATGACTTCGTTGTGACCGGGAAGCTCTCCTCGCTGGAAATCAAAGACGTTAAGCCGTGCCCGTGAGCACGGTCAGCGCTTCTCCGACGGCTCGAAGGCGAGACCCCTGACCAGGGCGTCCTCGCCGAAGCGGGCGCGGACGCGGTCGACTGCATGCTCGGCCTCCGCCGCCCGGGCGTCGACGAAATCCGCGGGATCGGCGTGATCGGCCGTCGTGAGCGCGCTCAAGCCGACGCCGAGGAGACGGAACTTCGTGCCGTCGGTTTCGCGTTCGAGCAGGCTGCGCGCAGCGCCAAAGATTTTTCCTGCGAGCTGCGTCGGCGAGCCGAACGAATGGGCCCGGGTCCGAATCCTGAAATCGGCGGTTTTCAGCTTCAGTGTCACCGTCGCGCCGGCGAGCGCCTTCTCCTTCAGCCGGGCGGAAACCTCCTCGGTCTGCGACCAGAGAATGCGTTCGAGGGGAGGGAACGCCGAGATGTCGCGGTCGAATGTCGTCTCGGCGGAGACGCTCTTGGTTTCGCGATCGGCGCTGACTTGGCGTTGGTCGATGCCGCGGGCGAGGCGCGCGAGGCGGCGGCCTTCCGCGCCGTAGCGGCGCATCATCTCGACCTCGCTTGCCTGCTGCAGATCGGCGATGCGCGCAAAACCGTCACGGGCAAGCCGGGCCGCGCTGACCTTGCCGACGCCGAAGATGAAGCTCACCGGCTTCGGCGCGAGGAACGTTGGCGCCTCGCTTGCTCCCAGCACCGCAAATCCCCGCGGCTTGTCGAGGTCGGAAGCGATCTTCGCCAGGAACTTATTGCAGGACAGCCCGATCGAGACAGTGATCGAAAGCTTCTTCTCGACGTCGGCGGCAAAGCGCGCGAGCACCTTGGCCGGCGGAAGACCATGCAGCCGCTCGGTGCCGGAGAGATCGAGGAAGGCCTCGTCGATCGACAACGGCTCGACGAGCGGCGTCAATGCCAGCATCATCTGGCGAACCTCGCGGCCGACGCGAACGTATTTATCCATATCCGGCCGGACGACGCGCGCGTGCGGGCATAGCCGCAACGCTTCGAACATCGGCATGGCCGACCGCACGCCGAAGGTACGGGCAACGTAGCACGCCGCGGCCACGACGCCGCGACGGCCGCCACCGACGATCACCGGCTCGGCGGCGAGCGCGGGATCGTCGCGCTTTTCGATCGTCGCATAGAAGGCGTCGCAGTCGACATGCGCGATGGATAGCTTTGCGAGTTCGTCATGGCGCACGATGCGCGGCGAGCCGCAGCTGCGGCAGCGTGCAGACTGCGCTGCGGCGTCGGCGAGGCAGTCGCGGCAGAAGGCGCTCACGGCACGTTGCGTTCCTATAACCCGCCGAGCGCGCCACGGGCGCGCGCGACCTCGCCCGGATCGATTCCGGCGCTAGCGGCAAACGCGATCAGGAGACTCTCGTCGCCAAGCATATGCTCCAGTACGCCGGCGAGAAAGCCGGGTTCACGGGCGGCAGCGCGGATTTGCGCGAGCGCTATGCCGGTCACGCCGAGGAAGCTGTTCAGCCGTTCCGGCTCTTCGGCGATGAAGCCAAGAGCTTGAATCGCCAGCATTTCCGCCGCTTCCCGGGTCGGTCGTAAAGGCATTTTCATGGGGTTCCATTTGCCTTTCCGTAATATATCGCGGCTAGCTTGAGTATCGCTCTCGGCGCGTGCTGCCGGGGCACCGCAACTGGGGCAGGTAAGGGATCGGGGATGGCCAAAACCGTCCTAATCGTGGAGGACAATGAGCTCAATATGAAGCTCTTCCACGATCTGTTGGAAGCCCACGGCTACAACACCGTGACGACGCGCAACGGCATCGAAGCGCTCGACCTCGCGCGCAAGCATCGGCCGGATTTGATCCTGATGGATATCCAGCTTCCCGAAGTCTCAGGGCTTGAAGTAACCAAATGGCTCAAGGACGATCAGGATCTGCGGGTCATTCCGGTGGTCGCCGTCACCGCCTTCGCCATGAAGGGCGACGAGGAACGCATCCGTGAGGGTGGCTGCGAGGCCTATCTCTCCAAGCCGATCTCGGTGGGCAAGTTCATCGAGACCATCCGCCATTTCCTGGGCAATCCGTAGGACAAGCGAATGACCGCCCGCGTTCTCGTCGTTGACGATGTTCCGGCCAACGTCAGGCTGCTCGAAGCCCGGCTTTCGGCTGAATATTTCGACGTGATCACGGCGATGAGCGGCCAGGAAGCCTTGACGATCTGCGAGCGCGCCGAATGCGACCTCGTCCTCCTCGACGTTATGATGCCGGATATGGACGGGTTCGAAGTGTGCCGGCTGCTGAAGACCAGCCCCGCCACGCATCACATCCCGGTGGTCATGGTGACCGCCCTCGACCAGCCCTCCGATAAGGTGCGCGGGCTCGAAGCTGGCGCCGACGACTTTCTGACGAAGCCGATCCCCGAAGTGGCGCTGATCGCGCGCGTGCGTTCGCTGGCGCGCCTCAAGATGGTCACGGACGAGCTGCGCATGCGCGCAGTAACCTCGCGCGAGATCGGCATTGAATCGCCTGAACGCGAAGCGGTCGCCGATACCGGCCGCGGCGGCCGCGTGCTCATCGTCGACGATCGGCCGGCATCGTATGAGCGCATCGCCGCCGCGCTTGCCGTGGAGCACACCGTCGAGATCGAGTCCGATCCGAGCGAGGCATTGTTCCGCGCTGCCGACGGCAACTACGATCTCGTCATCGTCTCGCTGGGGCTGCAGAATTTCGACGCGCTGCGGCTATGCAGTCAAATCCGCTCACTCGACCGCACCCGCAATGTGCCCATTCTGGCGATCACCGAGCCCGACAACAATGCGCGCATGGTGCGCGGCCTCGAAATCGGCGTGAACGACTATCTGATGCGACCGATCGACAAAAACGAGCTGCTGGCTCGGGCGCGCAGCCAAGTGCGCAAGCGCCGCTATACGGAGCGGCTGCGCGACAACGTCCAGATCTCCATAGAGATGGCGATCACCGACGCGCTGACCGGCCTGTTTAACCGCCGTTACATGGAAAATCACCTGGCGACGCTCATCGAGCAGGCGGGCGCGCGCGGCAAGCCGCTGTCGCTGCTGGTGCTCGACATCGACTATTTCAAATCGATCAATGACAGCTACGGCCACGATGCTGGTGACGACGTGCTGCGCGACTTCGCGTTGCGCATCAAGCGATCGATCCGCGGCATCGACCTGGCTTGCCGCTGCGGCGGCGAAGAGTTCGTCATCGTCATGCCGGAAACCGACATGGCGGTTGCCGCGATGGTGGCGGAGCGGCTGCGCCGGCGGATCGCCGCCGAGCCGTTTGCCATCAGCCAGGGACAACGCAGCGTTCCGGTCACGCTCTCGATCGGGATATCGGCGTTGCGCGGGCAAGCCGATAACGCGGCAAGCCTGCTCAAACGCGCCGACCAGGCGCTCTATCGTGCCAAGCGCGATGGGCGAAACCGGGTGGTGCCGGACGCCGCGTAAGCGCCCGAAAACGCGAATGCCCGGCACGAAGCCGGGCATAAGGCAGGATCATTCGGTCGCGCTATGCTTACTTGATCTTGGATTCGCGGAACTCGACGTGCTTTTTGGCCACCGGGTCGTACTTCTTCATCACCAGCTTGTCCGTCATGGTGCGCGAGTTCTTGCGCGTGACGTAATAGAAGCCGGTGTCGGCGCTGGAAACCAGTTTGATCTTGATGTTTGTGGCTTTGGCCATGGTCGGTCCTCGAAATCGGTTCGCTTGCTGGCCGTCAACCTAGCCGCCAAGCGTCGAATGTCAAGAAAGCTTTGGACGTCGAGAAAGCCTTGAACGTCAGGAAAACCTTGATGAATCATAGCACTTCGCGCAGGAAGCGCTTGTGCAACATGCGGTAGAGTGGCACCGGATGGTCGTGGCTCATGCCGGTGACGATGCGGTCCTGCAATTCTTCGAGCACGATCGCGGTGATGCCGGGAATGTCGAGCTTGCGCGCCTCGGTGATCGGCATCCACACGACTTCGACCAGCTCCGCCTCGGCTCCGACAAAGCCTTCGTCCTGCCGCGCAACGGAAGTGAAGTCGGCGGCGAAGAAGCGGCTGTCGAAGCGGCGCGGCCGGTTCGGCGGGGTGATGGCGCGACCGATGAAATGCACGACGCTGAGATCGGGCGTGACGCCCGCCTTGGCGAAGGGTAGCCAAGCCTCGGCCGGAGCGGCGATTGGCTTGGTCGAAGGCACTCCGAGCATCAAGCCGGTTTCTTCATAGGTTTCGCGGATGGCGGCGAGCGCGAAGGCCGCCGCCTTGGCAAGGCTTGGATGCTTCACCCGCTGCATCAAACGTTCGGTATCGCTCAGATGCAAAGGCGCGGCGGTCGGCATCAATCGGTCTTTGATTTCCACGCGCCCGCCGGGAAAAACGAATTTCCCGGGCAGGAACCGGTGACGCTCATGCCGGCGTCCCAGCAATACTTTCGGCACCGCGTCTGAGCGATCGATGAGTATGAGAGTAGCCGAATCTCTCGGCCTGAGATTGGGCGAAGATTGATCACGTATGGTGCGGGTCAGCCGTTCCGCCCGGTCTGTCACAGTGCCGCGTCCGACCATGGCTTCGGGCTCGTCACTCATGCAGTTCTGCCTCGGTGTCCGGATCGGTTTGACCGCCGCGCAATTTTGCGCTGCCGCGGCGGCTTGTGTCGAGTGGGCTCCGCTCCAGCAGCATGACCCGCATGCAGCAGCCGGAACCGCAGCGCGCCGGCGACTGGCGCCGCTTCGACCAGTTCGACCGTCACCGGATCGCCGAGCCGATACGTTGCCGAATTGCCGGTGAAGGAGTGCGTCGCGTCATTGTAGCGGAAATATTCATCGCCGATGTAGCGCGCCGGTATCAAACCGTCGGCGCCGGTCTCGTCGAGTTCGACGAATAGGCCGGCGCGCGTGACTCCGGAAATATGTCCGTCGAACGTCGCGCCGACGCGGTCCGCCAAAAAGTGCGCGATCAGCCGGTCGGCGGTCTCGCGCTCGGCCTTCATGGCGCGGCGCTCGGTTGCCGAGATGGTGGCGGCGACTTCGGCGAGAGTAGCCACGTCGGTTGAATCCGAAAGGCCGTCGGCGCCGAGTTTTTGCGACCGGATCAGCGCGCGATGCACGATGAGGTCGGCGTAGCGGCGGATCGGCGAGGTGAAGTGGGCGTACCGGCGCAAGTTGAGGCCGAAATGGCCGAAGTTTTCGGGCGAATATTGCGCTTGTGCCTGGCTGCGCAGCACGACCTGGTTGACCAGCCTCTCAATGTCGCGGCCTTTGACCCGTTGCAGGATGCGATTGAACGCGTCCGGCCGCAGCACACCGCCTTTGGGCAACGAAATATCGAGCGTCGTGAGGAATTCCCGCAGCGCGTTGAGCTTTTCCGGCGACGGCTCGTCGTGCACGCGATAGATGAGCGGCACACGCGCGCGCTCGCATGTTTCCGCAGCCGCCACGTTGGCGAGGATCATGAATTCTTCGATCAGCCGGTGCGACTCCAGCCGTTGCGGCATGATCACACGATCGACGGTGCCGTCCGACTTGAGCACGATCTTGCGCTCGGGAAGCTCGAGATCGAGCGGGCCGCGCTCGTCGCGGGCGTGGCGCACCGCACGGTACGCGGCATAAAGCGGCGTGAGGATTTTTTCCGCGATCGGCTCGGTCACTTCATCGGTGCGGCCGGCAACCGCGAGCTGGGCCTGCTCGTAATGGAGCCGTGCCGCGGAGCGGATCATGACGCGATGGAATGTGTGTGAGCGCTTGCGGCCGTCGGCGCCGATCACCATGCGCACCGCGAGCGCGGGACGATCCTCCTGCGGGCGGAGCGAGCACAGATTGTTGGAGATGCGCTCCGGCAGCATCGGCACGACGCGGTCGGGAAAGTAAACCGAATTGCCGCGCTCGGCGGCGGCGCGGTCGAGCGCCGTGCCCGGCCCTACATAATACGCGACGTCGGCGATGGCGACGCTGACGAGATGGCCACCGGAATTACGCGGGTCCGGATCGGGCACCGCGTGCACCGCGTCATCGTGATCCTTGGCGTCAGGCGGATCCATGGTGACGAAGGGCACCTCGCGCCAATCCTCGCGGCCTTCGAGAGTCGCTGGCTGCGCGGCCTCCGCTTCGGCGACCAGCGAGCGGCTGAACACATGGGGGATGCCGTGAGCGTGGATCGCGATCAGGCTGACCGCCCGTTCGTTCTTGAGCGAGCCGAGCCGCTCGACCACCGAGCCGATCGGTAGTCCAAGCCTGCCGTGGCGCGCCACCTCGACCGCGACGAGATCGCCGTCCTCCGCTCCACCGGTATGATCGCGGGCGATCGTCAGCTCGCGGCCGAGCTGCTTCTTGTCGATCGGCACAAGGCGGCCGCCGCCGCCCGGGAGGCTGCGAAAAATTCCGAGCATACGGTGCTTGGCCCGGTCGACCAGCTTGATGACGCGCCCGCTGGTTTCGTCTTCGCTTGTGCGCTCGACGCGCAACAGCGCGCGGTCGCCGACGCCGACGACTTCTCCCGGCCGGGCGCGGCGGGACGTGGCGATGCGGATCACCGGCGGAGCGCCGTGCGTAGCTTCGTCCCACTCCGTCGGACGCGCCAACAACTCGCCATCGCTGTCGCGGCCGGTGATGTCGGCGAGGACGACCGGCGGCAGCGTGCCGGCGCCATGCAGCCGCTTGCGGTGCCGCTCGATATGTCCGCCCTCGGCGAGGTCGCGCAACATGCGTTTGAGCGCCGCCCGATCGGCGTTCTTCGCGCCAAACGCGCGCGCGATCTCGCGCGTGCCTACCTTGCCGGCGTGCTCGCGAATAAACGCAAGAAGCTCCTCGCGCGAGGGAAGGGAAGTGCGTTTCATAGGCCGCTCATTGGCCGTGTCCGTGGCCAAAGATCGTAGCAAAGGCCCGTTGCGTCGGATTATTTGGCAGCTTGTGTGGACTTGCGTGAAGGCTTGTTATTGGTGGACCGTTTGGCGGCGGCGCGCGCGCCTGGGCGCTTGGAGGAAGCTTTTACGTGCCTTGCGGTGCCCGGCGAAGGACGTTTGGCCTTGTGCGGCCGTGCGTGCGGAGCGGGGCCGCGTTCCGCCCGCGCATCGATCAACGCGGCAGCCTCTTCGAGCGTAATCGTCTCGGGAGTTTTGTCGCGCGGCAGCGTGGCGTTGACGCCATCGTGGCTGACATATGGACCATAGCGGCCGTTCTTCGCCACAATGGGACCGCCCCTGGTCGGATGCGCGCCAAGCGCGCGGCCCGGATCGGAGCCGATGCGGCGGAAGCGCGGACCCTTGGCGAGCTTTTCGGCAATCAGCGTCACCGCCCGGTTGAGGCCGATGCTGAAGACCTCCTCGCCGGATTCGAGATTAGCGTAGGTCTTGCCGTGCTGCACGTAAGGTCCGAAGCGGCCGATGCCGGCGCGGATCGGTTCGCCGTCCTCCGGATGGAGGCCGACTTCGCGCGGCAGCGACAGCAGCGAGAGCGCGCGGTCGAGATCAACGTCGTCGGGGACCGTGTCTTTCGGCAGACCGGCGCGTTTCGGCTTTTCGCCGTCGACCGCCTCGCCGAGCTGCACATAGGGACCGAAGCGTCCGCTGCGTAGCGTTACTTCGAGGCCGGTCTTGGGATCTTCGCCGAGTTTTTTGGTGCCGATGTCGGCCGAGCCGTCGCCCGACACCGATAGCGGGCGGGTGTAGCGGCATTCGGGATAGGTTGTGCAACCGATGAAGGGGCCGAATTTCGAGAGCTTGAGCGTGAGCCGGCCGCCGGCGCAATTCGGGCATTGCCGCGGATCGCCGCTGTCGGCGCGCGGCGGAAAAAGATGCGGCGCCAGCACGGCATCAAGGGCGTCAATCACGTTGGAGATTTTCAGATCCTTGATCTCATCGACCGCGCCAATGAAGTCGCGCCAGAAATCGCGTAGCACCTCGCGCCACGCCACCTCATTGTTGGAGATGAGATCGAGCTGTTCCTCGAGACCGGCCGTGAAATCGTACTCGACATACTTGGCGAAAAAGCTCTCGAGGAAAGCGACCACGATGCGGCCGCGGTCCTCCGGATAAAGCCGGCGCTTGTCGAGCCGCACGTATTTACGGTCCTTGAGCACCTGCAAGATAGACGCATAGGTCGACGGTCGGCCGATGCCGAGCTCTTCCAGCCGCTTGACCAGCGAGGCTTCCGAGTAGCGCGGCGGCGGCTCGGTAAAATGCTGAGTTGCGGCGATCGAGCGTTTGGCCAGGCTTTCGCCCGCGCTCATCGAAGGCAGCCGGCGTGCCCCTTCGTCGTCCGGATCTTCGTCCTGTCCCTCTTGATAGAGCGCGAGGAAGCCGTCGAACTTCACCACTGTTCCGGTGGCGCGCAATTCGAGCAGCCGGCTGGCGACCTTCGCGCTGATATCGGCCGTCGTGCGTTCGAGCTCGGCCGATTCCATCTGGCTCGCCACCGTGCGCAACCAGATCAGCTCATAGAGCTTGGCCTGGTCCGGATCGAGAAAGCTTTTGGTCTCGCGCGGCCGGCGGGCGAGATCGGTCGGACGGATGGCTTCGTGTGCTTCCTGCGCGTTCTTCGCCTTGGATTCGTAACGCCGCGGCGCTTGCGGCACGTAATTTGCGCCGTAATCCTCAGCGATCACGTGGCGCACGGCGCTGATCGCTTCGCCGGCGATCTGCACACCGTCGGTGCGCATATAAGTGATGAGGCCGATGGTCTCGCCGCCGATGTCGACGCCCTCATAGAGGCGCTGCGCCACGCGCATCGTATGGGCGGGAGCGAAGCCCAGCTTGCGGCTTGCTTCCTGCTGTAGCGTCGACGTGGTGAAGGGCGGCTGCGGGTGCCGCTTGACCGGTTTCGCTTCGACTTCGACGACGGAGAAAGCGGCGGTGTCGAGCGCTTGCTTGAACGCTTCCGCTTCGGCGCCCGAGCCGATATCGAGTCGCTGGAGTTTCTTTCCATCGGCGCCGGCGAGGCGCGCTTCGAACGTCTCATTGCGCGGCGTCGCCAGCGTTGCGACCAGCGACCAATATTCCCTGCGGACGAATTTTTCGATTTCCAGCTCGCGGTCGCAGACGAGCCGCAGCGCGACCGATTGGACGCGGCCGGCCGAGCGGGCTCCGGGAAGCTTGCGCCACAGAACCGGGGAAAGCGTGAAGCCGACCAGATAATCGAGCGCCCGGCGCGCCAGATAAGCGTCGACCAGTGCCTGGTCGATGCGGCGTGGGTTATTCATCGCCTCGGTCACCGCCTGCTTGGTGATGGCGTTGAACACCACCCGCTCGACCGGTTGCCCGTTCAGCGCCTTCTTTTGCTTGAGCACCTCGAGCACGTGCCAGGAAATTGCCTCACCTTCGCGGTCGGGGTCGGTCGCCAGGATCAGTTTGTCGGCGCCCTTGGCTGCATGTGCGATGTCGTTGAGGCGCTTCTGCGCTTTGGCATCCACCTCCCAGATCATGCGGAAATCGGCGTCGGGATCGACCGAGCCGTTCTTGGCCGGCAGGTCGCGCACATGCCCAAAGGAGGCTAGAACCTCATAGCCGGGCCCAAGGTACTTGTTGATCGTCTTCGCCTTGGCGGGCGATTCCACTATGACTAGATTCATAATAACCCAATGATTTATCGGCCTTTTCGGCTGTCCGGGGTATATCCGGACGGCTTCCGGCCGCCGGGAACATGGGTAACGCAAGCCCGCCTGTCAAATCGTTACCTTCTGAACGCGACCAGGCCGATATACTGAAAACACTGACAAACATGGCGAATTGCGGTCGTCTCACCATAAAATGTGATGGTTCCGCTCCTGCTCCTTATGGTTGCAATTATTGGTAATATATATAAAAAGGGGCATTATAACCTTGACAAAGCAGCCGCTATAGGTAGGATGGGGTCACGAAAGGCAGACCCCATGACCGCGAACCTCCAAAACCCTGTATTCACCGACGAAACCAAAGCCCGCGAGTGGCTGGAGGCACGGGTTTGGCCGAATGGCCCTGTATGCCCTCACTGTGGCTCTACAGGCGATGACGTGACCGCCCTCAATGGGAAGGCCCATCGTCCGGGCGTCTATCAGTGCAACGGTTGCCGCGAGCAATTCACGGTCACGGTCAAGACGGTTTTCGAGCGTTCCAAGTTGCCGTTGTCGAAATGGCTGGCTGCGCTGTTCATGCTGACGGCCTCTAAGAAAGGCGTATCGGCGCACCAAATCCACCGCTCGCTTGGCATCTCGTACAAATCGGCGTGGTTCATGATGCACCGCTTGCGTGAGGCGTTGCGCACTGGCGGCTTCGCGCCTATGGGCAGCGGCGGCAAGGTTGTCGAGAGCGATGAGACTTTCATTGGGCGCAAGAAGGGCGTTCCCAAGCCCAAGGCTGGCTTTGCTCATAAGAACGTAGTGCTGACACTAGTCGAACGTGGCGGCAAAGCCCGTAGCTTCCACATTGACAGCGTTCGCATTGCCGACGTGGTGCCAATCGTTCGCCAGAATGTCGCCCGCGAAGCCAAGTTTGTGACCGATGAAGCGTCGCACTATTGGGAAGTCGGTCAAGATTTTGCGCGTCACGATGCAGTCAATCATGGCCTCGATGAATACGCCCGCTACGAGCACAATCCAGACGGCACGGAATATGTAATCCATACCAACACGGTCGAAGGCTACTATTCGGTGTTCAAACGCGGCATGAAGGGAACGTATCAGCATTGCAGCGAAAAGCACTTGCACCGCTACCTTGCTGAATTTGATTTCCGCTACAACAACCGTTCGGCGCTTGGCGTGAACGATCTAATGCGCGCCGAAGCTGCGGCTAAAGGCATCGTCGGCAAGCGCCTGACCTATCGACGGCCTCACAAAGTCGCTCAATCACAAGCACATTAGGCGTCAAGCGAGGCGCTTCATGCGCTGGAGGAAGCGCCATGGCTTTTAAACTTCGCCGTCATCTAATCCGCAATATCTGGATGGTGTTGGCGGCGTGGCCTTCGATAGGCTTTCCTGCGGACACAACTCCGACTCTAACAGAACGATATGCAAAGCATTCATGCGCTGTCGTTCGCATTGAAGGGCCACAGGACTCCGGGACCGGATTTTTTATAAATGCCAATGGACTATTAGTGACCGCTGCGCATGTTTTATTTGATCGATCATTTAGCAAACAAGGAAACAATTACCCTATAACGCTTGCGCTCCACTGGCCATTAAATCTTGTCTTCCAGGACGGCGAAAAGAAAATAATCGCGCGACCAATATTGGAGCAACGTGATGCAGACAACGCGATCTTTGATGTTGCAGCGATTGAGACGGGGCTAAAGAGTGAATGCTTTATTACAATCGGAAACCCTGACAGCACTAATATTGGAGACCCCCTTATTTCAATAGGATTCCCCGGAAGTGCCGCCTCTGGCGTTCTCTATGGTGGCTTTCTTAGCGCAAAGCATAATCAAGTGCCGACAGTTGTCGGTCCCGTTAAAGATAGTACGGAAGTGAGAATGGTAAGCCGCGATGTAATGCGGATACAAATGCCAATAACTGCTGGCGCGTCAGGTTCTCCGGTCATTGCAAGTGACGATACCGCCGTTGCGATCGTTTCCGAAATTCCGGTCATTTGGACAAGCGAGCTGTCACGTCTTATTCAAACGATGAAAAATAGTCCCGGGGGTTCTGGAATAATGCTCAGCGGCTTTGATACGACGGTAATTCTTGCCCAGCTTGCGCTGATTGTGAAGGAGTTTGAATCTCCGGGAGCTGGCTTAGCTGTCCCAATTTCTTATTTGAAATTACCTGTAAAAAGTAAACATCAGTAGCCCTAAAAATCATATGCTCCCTGGCACCAATTGTAACAGTTTGGTCGGGAGTAACGGTACTTAGACAAGTGCATACCACGATTGCGATAAAGGTATCCATTGGACAAGCACCTCCGTTGCGCGTATCTTGTTTCGCGCGACGTGGCACTCGCATTTGAACGCACGGCCCCCGATGGCAGTCGGTGGGCCGTTTCTATTTTAGCACAGACTTTAGCGCCTTCGCGCGTTTTTTCGGACTCGCCTTGGGTTTTCCCTTGGTCCTATGCTGCGGTGGGGACTTTGCCACGACATCGACGGCGCGCTCAAAGCGCGACCATGCGTCGGAATGAATTTCCGTAGCGGAAATTTCACCTTTGGAAAGCTTGGCCATGCAGCCGTTATCTCGCGTGCGACCAAACGCCGTAACCATCTGGGGGCAGCACGATACTATGGCGAAGCGCCCCAAACTCGCGATGATGATAGCACATTGCATCGCGCAATGGTCCGAAGTTGAAGTTCATTTAGGTGCACTGTTGGCTCTTATCCTTCATGCAAACGAAAAGGCTGCAGTGGCGATGTATGCCGGGGTGGAAAATCGCGCCGCCCAACTTCGGCTAATTGACGCCGCCGCTCAGGCAAGTCTGCCGACGGAATATTACAACGCAATTTCCGTACTATTGACGGCCATAGTTCGACCCGCAACCAAAGATCGAGATCGGCTTGCTCACTGGGCGTGGGGATACAGCGATGAATTGCCGGAAGCCCTTTTGATCGCCGAACCGGAGCATACCCTTAGGAGCCTTATGGAAGCTCTCAAAACCCAACAGAACTCACCCGGCAAGGATACCCCCGTTAACTTTGACAAAATCCACGTTGTCCGCCAAGGCGATTTAATCAGAACCCTAAAGCGTTTTTGGTCAGCTAAGGACCATGTTCGATTGGCTATGGGCGCCGTCTGGGAACCGAACACGCCGCAATTGCGCGCCGAACTCCTCCAGCGACTATCCAGCGTGCCTGAGATTCAGGCAGGCTTGATCCGCCAAGCCGAGGCTCATCGAAAAAATCCAGAAGCTCAGCAACCATCCCCTCGACCAGAGCCGAACGGGAAAGCGTAAGAATCTCATCGGGCGCGCCAGCGCCGGGCGACTCAACCGGACCACACGGTGCGGCTGAGTCTCTATTTATGGGGTCATGCTTTGTCAAGGTTATAATGCCCATAAAAAGGACGCGTAGCCGCTACGACCAGCCCCACGAGGGCGGGGGAAGCAAGGGCCCGATGACATCCGACAATGGCGCCACGCCGCCGCTGGAAGCCCCCGGCGCCGCTCTCTATATCGCATCCCTCGTGGAAGAGTTGGCGCAGCTCGCCAAAAGCCATGATCTCGACGCGCTCGCGTACATTCCCGACATGGCTCGGCTTGAGGCTGATCAGATCTCCAAGCGTTGGGACGGGCAGGGTGGTCCTGGATCGTCCGGCCCAAACTAAGGCGCGGATCGCTTAAGGCACGCGCACGCCGATGCGATCGAGGAAGGCGCGGCTGGGGTGGCCATCGGGAAGCATAGCGAAGCGCTGTTGAAGGTCCCGCACGGCGTCGCGCAAGTCGAAATCGAAATGGCCTTCGAAATCTTGAATCTTGTAGCCAAGCTCGGCGAGCCGGCGCTGTAGCGCGATGCGCTGGTCGCGCGAAGGTTGGAAGTCGTCCGCCGGCCAGGCGCCGCGGATTTGGGGAAGACCGCGCAGCCGGTCCGCCAGCGCCGCGACCGCGAGCGCGTAGGCGTCCGAGTTGTTGAACCGCTTGAGCACGATGAAATTATCGGTGACGAGAAAGGCGGGGCCGAAGGCGCCGCTGGGAAAGAACAGAATCGCAGCGCCGGCTGTAGGAAGGAGGCCGCCATCGGCGCGGTTTACGCCACGCTGCGCCCACTCGGCAAACGTGCCGCGGCTTGTACGGTAATCGAATCCTTGCGGCACGACGACCTCAAAGCCCCAGGGCAGGCGCGGCTGCCAGCCGGATTTCTGCAAATAATTCGCGATCGAGGCGAGCACGTCGGGCACGCTGCGCCAGATGTCGGCTTTGCCGTCGCCGTCGAAATCGACAGCGTATTTCAAATAACTCGACGGCAGGAATTGCGCCTGTCCCATGGCGCCGGCCCAGGAGCCGACAAATTCCGGGCGCGAAATATGACCGTCCTGCAAGATCCTCAAAGCGCCGAGGAGCTCGTTGCGAAACAGCGGATGCTGAAAGCGTGCTTGGGCGAGCGTCGCGAGCGATCGAAATACGTCCCAATGTTGCCCACCTTCGCCGAACGAGGACTCGATGCCCCAGATGCTGACGAGGATACTTTTGTTGACGCCAAACCTATCTTCCACAGCGCGCAATGCAACGGCCCATTGTGCCGATTTCCGCAAGCCTGTCGCGACGCGCGACGGCGACGCGAGGCTTGTCAGATAAGCGCCGAAAGGCTTGCCGTATTCCGGTTCCTGCCGCATGGCCGCGATGACCGCAGGATCGGGCGTCAGTCCGGCAAAAGCGGCATCGAAGGTCGCGCGGGTGATGCCCTGTTTCGCGGCATCCGCCCATAACTCTTCAAGAAATGCAGCGAAGGAATTGCCGGTTTCGCATTTGGCGGGCGCGCTCGCGAGCAATAGCGCCAGAATCAGCAACGCCCGCCACGCCATCATCTTCCGCCCAAACGAGTGACTGCACATGTAATATCGTGAGGCACCATTGAAGATGCGAACGAGCCGGTCAATCCATCTACGTCCGCCCAGGAGGGTGAGATGCGCAGCGTCGTCATCACGGGAACGTCCATGGGCACCGGCTGGGGCACGGCAAAGGTCCTCATCGCCAATGGCTTCCGGGTTTTCGGCAGCGTGCGCAAGACGTCCGACGCCGAGCGGCTCGCGGCGGAGTTCGGCGACCGCTTCGTGCCGCTGATTTTCGACGTCACCGATGAGGCAGCGGTGAACGCGGCGGCGGCCGATGTGCGCGCCGCGCTCGCCGGCGAGACACTCGCCGGCCTCGTCAACAATGCCGGCGTCGCCATCGCCGGCCCGCTGCTGGAATTGCCGATCGAAGAGTTCCGCCACCAGATCGAAATCAACCTGGTCGGCGTGGTCATCACCACCAAAGCTTTCGCGCCGCTTGTCGGTACCGATCGGCAGCTCTGGGGCGTTGCCGGCCGCATCGTCAACATCAGCTCGGTGGGCGGGCGAAACGCCGTTCCGTTCCTCGCGCCCTAGGCCGCCTCGAAATTCGCGCTCGAAGGTTTGTCCGAGAGCCTGCGGCGCGAACTTCTGCCATTCGGCATCGACGTCATCGTCATCGGACCGGGCGCGGTAGCGACGCCGATCTGGAGCAAGGCCGAGCAGGTCGACGTTACCCCTTATCTCAATACGCCGTACGCGGCGGCGCTGAACCGGCTGCGCGCCCACATGCTCCAACTCGGCAAGCAGGGTTTGTCTCCCGAGCGGATCGGCCGTGCTGCATGCACTGACCGCTGCCCGGCCTAAGGTGCGCTACTCGGTGACGCCGCAGCCGTTGCAGGACTGGATGGCGCGCAACCTGCCCAAGCGCGTTGTCGATCGCATGATCGGCGGCAGGCTCGGATTGCTGCCGCCGCGCCGGTAAAGATCGTTGAACGCGCCACGCTACGCCAGCGAGACCAGGCTGCCGCCATGACGTTCAAGCCGGCCGGCGATTTCAAGCTCGAGCAGCACCATCCGCACCACCGCCGGTGAGCTATTCGACAATCTTACCAGATCGTCGATCTGCACCGGCGTGGGACCGAGCAAGGCGACGATGCGCGCGCGCTCGTTCGGCAGCGGCTCGCCGTCATCCGCGATGCCCTCGCCCGGTGGCGGCTCCGGCTCCCGCGCGGGAAGGGTCTTCTCCTCCATGATTGGTTGGAGCACGGAAACGATGTCGGCGGTTTCGGTGACCGGCGTCGCGCCCTGTTTGATGAGACCGTTGGTACCTTCGGCGCGCGGGTCGAGCGGCGAGCCCGGAACGGCGAACACCTCGCGGCCTTGCTCAAGCGCAAGCCGCGCCGTGATCAGCGAGCCCGAGCGTTTGGCGGCTTCGACGATGACGACGCCGAGCGAGAGTCCGGAGATTAATCGATTGCGGCGGGGAAAATCGCGCGCGCGGTTCCCAGCCGAGCGGCATTTCGGAAATTGCGGCGCCGGCGGTCAGAATGTCGTCGAGGAGTTGCGCATGCTCGGGCGGATAGACGCGATCCTGGCCGCCGGCGAGCACCGCGACCGTTCCGGTCGCGAGGCTCGCCGCGTGCGCGGCCGCATCGATGCCGCGCGCCAGCCCCGAGACGACCGCGAAACCGGCTTCGCCGAGCTCGCGCGCGATCCGTTGGGTGAATTTCAGTCCCGCGCCTGAGGCGTTGCGCGAGCCGACGACCGCCACCATCGGCAGTGAAAGCACGCGAGCTTGCCCGCGGATCGCGATCAAGGGTGGGGCGTCGTCGATCATCTGCAGCCGCATCGGATAGCCGGCTTCGCCGGAAGCCACGAGCGCAACACCGAGCTTTTTTGCGGCGGCGATCTCACGCTCGGCGTCATCGCGCGAGCAGATCTGCACCGCGCCGCTCGCGCCGCCGCGCCGCGCGAGCGACGGCAGTGCCTGCAAAGTTGCGTGTGCGCCGCCGAAATGATTGATCAGGGTGCGGAACGTGCGCGGGCCCGAAGGCCGCGCGGGCCGACATTCGGACTGCGGATGAGGCGCAGCCAGTCGATCCGTTGCTCGTCCGTCAGTTGGACGCCCTCACTGCGCTCGCCCACCTCGCCCCCACGCGCCTTGCTGTGCCGTGTTGAGGCGCAAGCAGAGCTCCAAAAAGCGGAAACGGCAGCGTCATTGCGAGCCAACGGGTCCGGCCCGAAGTGGCCGGCCCGATGACAGGCTCCGCGAAGCAATCCAGGCGGGGCGGTGGGAGTGCTGGATTGCTTCGTCGCTTCGCTCCTCGCAATGGCGAGGGCCGCGTCAGGATTCGCCGGCGCCCCTTGCGCCAGCGCCGATCTTGCCTTCGGTCCCGCGCCAAAGCCGCACGATGTTGCCGCGGTGCATGATCCACAACAGGATCGACAACAGCGAAAACACCTGGGCGGCTTGCACGTCGCCGTACCACCATAAGAAAATCGGCGTCAGGGCGCTGGCGACCAGCGCAGCAAATGACGAATAGCGGGTCATGGCGGCGATCGCGAGCCAGATGATGCAGAAGACAATCGCCGAAGGCCACGCAAGACCAAGAAGGAGTCCGATATAGGTCGCCACCCCCTTGCCGCCGCGAAAGCCCAGCCAGACCGGGAACAGATGACCGAGGAAAGCACCGACCGCCGCGACGAACGCAAAGTCACGACCGAGGATATAGCCGGTGACGAGCACCGCAGCCGCGCCCTTGAGCATGTCGCCGCCAAGCGTTGCCGCCGCGAGCCCCTTGCGTCCGGTGCGTAGAACGTTGGTCGCGCCGATATTGCCCGAGCCGATGGTGCGCAGATCCGGCCCGCCAGTCACCCGCGTCAACAAAACACCGAATGGGATCGAGCCGCAGAGATAACCGAAGACGAAAGACGTGGCCGCGTAGGCTAGCGTATGGAGCATGGCGGAAGCCTACTTGCCCGCTCATTACCGCGAAAGCGGTAATAGAGCTCCCGAAGGTCATTGCTCCGCTGCTCGCAATGGCGGAGCTAACCGGCGCGCACCTTTTTTCCACTCTCGCGGGGCGCAAAGCCTGCTGCCGCTGCTTCGGCTTCGCTGTTATGAATGATGAGGTGCTTGAGTTTTTCTGCCGGCGCCTGCGCGAGCGAGCTTAGGCCGGGCGAATATGTCTTCCGCGTCGTGTCGCTGACGACGAAATGGGCGGCTGCTTCCGCTTCGATGTCGGTTTCGCAATAGAGGCAGCGAAGTCTGCATCGCTGCGCGGAGTGCTCTTCCACGATATAGAATTTGTTGGCGGCATATTGGCGCTCGGCCGGATCGTGGGTGATGCAATTTGTGTTGACGCACGCGATGCCCGCTCCGATCGGCTGCACATGGAGCGGATGTTCGGGCTTGGCGAAGCCGCCGGCGTATGTGTGCAAGGACTTGTTCTTGTGCACATGCAGCAGGAGCGAAATGAGCGCCATGCGAACCGGAACGCCGTAGGCGGCTTGGCGGAAATAGATGGCGCGTCGGTCGGTATCGAGCGAGGCGTCGAGCTCGTTGACGCGCGGCAGTGGGTGCATGACGCTGGCTTGCGAGTATTTGGCCTCGCGCAAAAACTTGGCGTCGATCTTCGGATAGGGCCGCTCTTTCTCGGTCCATCGCTCCTTCTGGAACCTGGTCACGTAAACGGCGTCGATTTTCTTCTGCACAACGAGGCCGTAATCGACTTCCGGCTCGGCATAGAGCGAGAGCTGATGCGGCTGATCGGCGGTGACATAGAGCGCATCGATCGAGCCGTCGGCCTGCTCAGGAATCTTGGAGATCATCCGGCAATGAAATTCCTCGCGCAGCCGGCGATCGACGTGCGGCGGCAGCTCCATGCCCGGCGCGGGCAGGGGATCGATGGTGGCGCCGAAGCGCGCCAGCGCATAAACAAAGGAATGAATGGTGCGGCTGCCTTTGAGGTCGCCGGAAATCGCCACCTTCATGTTCCGCAGGCCTTTGTTCTTCGACCGCAGTGTGAACAAGTCGCACAGGGTCTGCGTCGGGTGCTCATGGCTGCCGTCGCCGCCATTGATCACCGGAATCTGCGAATATTCGGCGGCAAGGCGTGCGGCGCCGTCACGCGGATGGCGGATGACGATGATGTCGGCGTAGTTGCCGATGACCCGGATGGTGTCGGCCAGGCTTTCGCCCTTGGCCGCGGAGCTTACCGCCGGATCGGCGCTGGTGATATTGGCGCCGCCGAGCCGCAGCATGGCGCTCTCGAACGACAACCGCGTGCGCGTCGACGGCTCGTAGAACAGGCTCGCCAGAATGAATTTGGATGCGGCGCTGGTGCCGCGCCCGATCCGGTAGGGGATATTCTTGTCCGTAAGTTCCTTCAAAAACCCCGCGGCGACCTGGAAGATCGTCTCGATCTCCTTATTGGTCAGATCGTTGATGGAAACGATGTGGCGCGTGAGCGGCTGGGGTTTCGTCATCAAAGCGGTGCTATAGGCCAAATTCGAGCGGTCCGGCAAGCCCGGTTGGCTCTGAGATGGGTATATCTCGGGCGGAATGCACCGGAACCGGCCGGCGGGATCGTGCTATAATGCCTAACCCAACGAAGGCGATTGCCATGAACACTCTGCCGCGCTTCGACACCCAAGAGGTATTCAACCAGTCGCCGCTCTACGAAAACATCGATCTGTTTTCGAGCGATCTACCGCTCCAAGAAGCCGTCATGGCGAATGGCGCCGGGCATGAAGCGCCCGCGCTCGCGGCGTTCGGGAGGCAATGGGGCACGGCCGAGATGTTCGCGCTCGCGCGCCGTGCCAACGAGAACCCGCCGAAGCTCTATACCTTCGATCCCAAGGGCTTCCGCCGCGACGTCGTCGAATTCCATCCGGCCTATCACGATTTGATGTGGGCGAGCGTTGCGGCGGGGCTGCATGCTTCGACCTGGACGGCGTCCGGTCAGCGCGCGGCGCCGCCAGCGGAAGTGGCGCGAGCTACGCGCTATTACATGGCGGCGCAGATCGAGAGCGGGCATTTGTGTCCGATCACCATGACGCGCGCCGCGCTCGGCGCGCTCGGCGCCAATCCGACGTTGCTGGCGCAAGTGGCGCCGAAAGTGGTCACGGCGAGTTACGACCCAACCTTCCGGCCCTGGTGGGAAAAGTCTGGCGTGACGCTCGGCATGGGCATGACGGAAAAGCAGGGCGGCACTGATGTGCGCGCCAACATTACCACCGCCACGCCGGCGGGAGACTCTTACGCCATCGTCGGACACAAATGGTTTCTGTCCGCGCCGATGTGCGATGCGTTCCTGATGCTGGCGCAGGCCGCGGGCGGGCTCACCTGCTTCTTCGTGCCGCGCTTTCGCCCCGACGGCTCGGTCAACGCGCTGCGGCTCCAGCGGCTGAAGGACAAGCTCGGCAACCGCTCCAACGCGTCGAGCGAAATCGAATTCGCCGGCGCTTTCGCATTGCGGGTCGGCGACGAGGGCGCCGGCGTGCGCACCATCATTCAAATGGTGCAGTTAACGCGGCTCGATTGCGGCCTCGCCTCGGCCGGCTTCATGCGCATGGCGCTGGCGCAGGCCGTGCACCATTGCCGCTATCGCTCGGTGTTCCAGAAGCATTTGTACGACCAGCCGATGATGCGCGCGGTGCTGGCCGATTTGGCGCTGGAGGTAGAGGGCGCGGTGGCGCTCATCATGCGCCTTGCGCGCGCGTTCGATCGCGCCGCGTCGGATCCGCGCGAGGCGGCCTATGCGCGGCTGGTCACGCCGGCGGCAAAATACTGGATCTGCAAGACCGCGCCGAGCTTCATCTACGAAGCCATGGAATGCCTCGGCGGCAACGGTTACGTCGAGGAGAGCGTGCTGCCGCGGCTGTATCGCGAAGCGCCGGTCAATGCGATCTGGGAAGGCTCCGGCAACGTCATGTGCCTCGACGTGCTTCGCGCGCTCAAGCGCGACAAGGAAGCCGCCGACCTCATGGGCGAATTGGCGCGCCAGGCTTCGCCCATGCTCGGCAAGGACGCGGCGCTCCTCGAACCGACGAACGAATTCGCCGGCGAAGCCGCCGCGCGCATCACGGTGGGAAAGCTCGCCGCCATTGCCGCCGTCGCCGCGCTCGAGGTGAGCGCACCGCCGGCGGTCACCGAAGCGTTTGCGTGCACCCGGCTCATGCAGCAGCACGCCGCGCTTTACGGCGCCGACGGCATCGAGGCACGGACGGCCGAGACTCTGTTGCAGCGCGCGCTACCGGAGGCGTGAACGCCCTAATCGTGCGCCAGCCTATCGAGCGCGCCTTGCAGGATGTAGGCGGCGGCGTGCTGGTCGATCACGGCCTTACGTTTGGCGCGGCTGGCGTCGGCCTCGATCAGCGCGCGTTCCACCGCCGCGGTCGACAGCCGCTCGTCCCATAATGCGATCGGCAGCGCGGTGAGCGTGGCGAGATTGCGCGCGAAGGCGCGCGTCGCTTGTGCGCGCGGTCCTTCGGTCCCGTCCATGTTGATCGGCAGCCCGAGCACGAAACCGACGGCGTGCCGCTCGCCGGCAAGCTTGAAGAGGTGTTCGGCATCGAGGTTGAACCGTTTGCGCAAAATGGTCT
The DNA here is from genome assembly GCA_049517455.1 of Xanthobacteraceae bacterium. Classification (GTDB taxonomy): domain Bacteria; phylum Pseudomonadota; class Alphaproteobacteria; order Rhizobiales; family Xanthobacteraceae; genus BOG-931. Next base: position 1,409 of record JBEKSB010000015.1, on the reverse strand, counting down.
CGACGGGTGTGGCGAGACGCCGATCCGGGTCGCTCGCGGCAACGCCGATGGTTTTGGTCCCAAGATCAAGGCCGAGCAGCGCGCCGCGCGCGGGAAGGAGCGCGGCTGCTTCAGTGAGGGCAAGCACGGGCATGGCGCGTCGTTAGCACGCACCGTAGAGGGCGGTCACCCTGCTCGCCGCGCCTTTCGCAAGCGATGCCGCCCGACTATTCTCGCCGTATCGCGCATGCGCGCAAACTTTCAGCCTGTGTTGCTGAAAAACCATTGGCCTAGCCAAACGGCGCGGATCGCTTGCTGAAAGGAGACGGCACATGGCGTTCACGGTCATCAGCAACAGTTTCAAGGACGGCGACTATTTGCCGGGCGATTTCATCCTGTCCGCCGACTTTGGCTTTGGCTGCGCCGGCCGCAACATGTCGCCACATCTTAGGTGGTCCGGCGCGCCGGAGCGGGCGAAGAGCTTCGCCGTCACCTGCTACGACCCCGACGCGCCAACCGGCTCAGGGTTCTGGCACTGGCTGGTGGTGAATATCCCGGAGAGTGTAAGTGAGCTTGCCGAAGGCGCGGGCAGTACGAACGGCAATCTGCCTACGGGCGCGTTGCAGACTCGCACCGATTTCGGCGCGCCTGGGTATGGCGGCCCGTGCCCGCCCGAGGGCGACCATCCGCACCGCTATCTATTCACTGTGTTCGCCGTGAAGATCGACAAGCTCGACGTGAAGGCTGACACATCGGCGGCGGTCGTCGGCTTCAATTTGCATTTCAATACATTGGCAAAGGCGGAGATCATGGGGTTGTTCAAAAGATGAACGGTACGGTCCTGCTGAAAAACGCACCAACGGCTGGTTCGGCGACGGCCGCCAGCCCACAAAAAAGCAGCGCCCGCTTTCAGCGGGCGCTGCGTTGCGAAAGCGGGCTTCGCTGGTTCAGTTATGGATGTCTTCAGAAGCGATCCGTTCAATGTCCGACCGGGTAATGCCGATGTCGGCCAGTTCGCGGTCGCTGAGATGCGACAGCTCGCGCCTGACGGCCCCATATCGCTTCCAGGCGTGGAAAAGACGGGTAATCGATGAAATCATGGCTCAGGTCCTTTCCCCAGCAGTTCTCCGGCAAGTGCCGGAATCATGGGGGCGAATATAGGGCTGAGTGTGCGCTGCACCATGGATTTTGCTGCAGTGCAGCTAAGAGCCAGGCGCATGCCAGTGGATTGAGCTCTAAAGGTATTTTTAACCCAAAACAGGAACCAGGCTCATTTGGCCGGGCGAAATGGTGCGCCGCGATTGAACTCGAACACGCCCGCATTCGGTCACCGGTTGATCGATTCTCCGCCGTACTTGCCTACCCATAATCGCGACGGTGTGGCGTTAGTCGGGGATTGTGCGATGGGGACCACTCGGGATCATCGAAAG